>JACPCF010000063.1 GCA_016179965.1 Candidatus Rokuibacteriota bacterium
AAGCTCCTTCTCCCCGAGGAGGGGAGCGAGGCGGTCCGCCGCCTCTGGGGGCGGTGGGTCAGCCAGGCCGTGGAGGTCGTCGCGCCGTTTCTCCTCGCCTCTGAGGTTCCCTCGGTGCTGCGAAACACATTGTTTCGAGGAGAGCTTCCCCCGGAGGCGGGCGAGGCCGCCGTCGTCGCGTTTCGAACCCAGGAAATCTCCCTCTCGCACCCGGATGGCATGGATGAAAGAACGTGGGAACTTGCCAAACAGGGGAACCTTCCCACGTGTTATGACGCGGCCTACCTCGCGCTGGCCGAGCTCATGGAAGCCGAGCTTTGGACGGCTGACCGCCGGTTCGCCACCGCCCTTCGAAAGAAAGCGCGGAGAGTCCGACTTATTGGTCGCTGACAAGCAGTCGCGGAGGAGCCGGAGCTCGCGCTCACTTGAGGGGGAGCTCTCCGTGGTCAAGGGAACCGAGAAGTAGTAAGTTGGGTGGCGTCCATGGGCCAGATCGAGCTTCAGTTCCTGGGGTCGGGCGACGCGTTCGGGAGCGGGGGGCGCTTTCAGACCTGCCTGCTCGTCCGGGGCGAAGGCGGCGCCTTGCTCATCGACTGCGGCGCCTCTTCGCTGATCGCGATGAAGCGTGCCGGCGTGGATCCGGGGGAGATCGGCTGGGTCCTCCTGACTCATCTGCACGGGGATCACTTCGGCGGGGTCCCGTTCATGGTGCTGGACGCCCAGTTCAGCCGAAGAACGCGTCCCCTTGTCATCGCCGGGCCGCCGGGGACGCGGGCGCGGGTGGAGGCCGCGATGGAGGTGTTCTTCCCGAACTCGACCCGCGTCGCCCGCCGCTTCACCACCGAGTTTGTCGAGCTTGCCGAGCGCGTGGCCACTCAGGTCGGGCCGGTGACGGTCACGCCGTTTGAAGTCGCCCATGCGAGCGGAGCGCCATCCTATGCCCTGCGCGTCGAGTACGACAGGAAGATCATTGTGTACTCGGGCGACACCGAATGGACCGAGAGCCTGGTGGAGGCGGCGCGCGGGGCGGATCTCTTTGTCTGCGAGGCGTACTTCTTCGACAAGAAGATCAAGTACCACCTGGATTACGCGACGCTGAGGGATCAACGGAAGCGGCTCGAATGTTCGCGGATCATCCTGACCCACATGAGCCAGGACATGCTGGATCGGCTGGACGAGTCCGAGATGGAGTACGCCACCGACGGCCAGATCGTTGTCCTCTAGGAGGGAAGCGCCAATGCGGCCTGAGCAGATCAAGGCGCGCGAGTATTTCCAGCAGAAGGGCACGCTCCTCCCGGGGCGGCAGATCCACGAGCGCGTGCGGGCGGCGTTCGCGGTGACCGAGGAGTTTCTGGCCGGCGTCTCCGAGTTGGATGCCCGGCAGCGGGCGGCGCCGGGCGAGTGGTGCGTCCAGGAGGTGGTGGATCACCTCGTGGAATCGCACCGCCCGAGCGTCGAGGAGCTGCGCTGCCTCCTCCGCGGCGAGCGGCCGACGGGAGGCCCGGTACCTGCCAGCCTTCAGTCGAAGGCGCCGCTCGACCGCCCCTGGCCGGAGCTCGTCGGCGGGCTAAAGCGGCTCCACTCCGAAGCGCTCAGGCTTCTCGCCGGGGTGCCGGAAGGGTTGGGCATGGAGGCGAAGGCCCCCATCGTCATGGTGGTCAACGCGAAGAACCCCGACGGGAGCGAGAGCCCGCTCCACTGGATCGAGGACCTCGACTGGAAGGCGTACTCGGCGGTGATCTTCCGCCTCCACGAGATCGACCACCTGAATCAGGCCAAGCGCGCCCTGAAGGCCGCTAAACGCGAGATCTGATCCCCATCTGCGTTGCCCCCTCACCTTGATCCTCTCCCCCTCACCCTGCCTCTCCCCACCGGGGAGAGGAGAAGAGGTGAGGGGCGTCGGGTGGGGGTCGTCAGCGGGCGAACTCTTCTTTCGCCTTTCTCAGCTCCTCCGGCGAGGCCAGCAGGTCGAGCGCCGTCATCGCGAGCGCCTTGGCCGCGGCCACCATCCCCGTGCGCGCCAGCGGGGACTTCGCCCATTCGGCGAACTCGCGCGAATGCCCCGGGACCCCGTTGGGCGCGATCCGGATGTAGGGATGGATCGTCGGGATCGCCTGGCTCACATTGCCGCAGTCGGTGGAGCCATAGCCGGCCTCCGTGTCCTCCGGGTCCACGGGGAAGTCGATCCGCGCGAGGTTCTTCTCGAACAGCGCGGCCAGACTGAAGTTCGGCTTCAGCGGCTCCTCCATCGTCGGGTCCACCGTGACGGTGACGCTGCAGCCGGTCGCCGTCGCCGCCCCCTGAGCGCACCCTTCGAAGCGCCGGAGGAGTTCTTTTAGGTATTCCTTGTTCGGGGAGCGAAGGTAGAAGGCGGCGGCGGTGTACTCGGGGATGATGTTGGGCTTGTCGCCGCCGTGGGTGATGACGCCGTGGACGCGGGCGTCGGGCCGGAGCTGCTGGCGCATGGCGTCCAGCCCGACGAAGAGCTGGATCACGGCGTTCAGCGCGTTGGCGCCCCGCCACGGCCAGGAGGAGGCGTGGGCGGCCTTGCCGTGGAACTCCGCCTTGACCTTGATGATCCCGAGACTCGGCCGCCAGATCTGAGTGCCGCAGCGCGGGTGGATCATCAGGGCCGCCTCGACGCCCTTGAACGCCCCGGCCTCCAGGAGGCGCACCTTGCCCGCCCCTCCTTCCTCCGCCGGCGTGCCGATCACCTGGATGGTTCCCGGGAAGGGGATGGTCTTCAGGGCCACGGCCAGCGCCGCGCCGGCCCCGCAGCCGGAGGCCGCGATGACGTTGTGGCCGCAGGCGTGGCCGATCTTCGGCAGGGCGTCGTACTCGGCCATGATGGCGATCGTGGGCCCGGGCGCGCTGCCCGGGACGGTGGCGCGAAACGCCGTCGGCAGGCCCCCCACGCCGCGCTCCACCTTGAGACCCTTCTGCTCCAGGAACTCGGTGAGCCAGGCGGCGGCCTTCTGCTCCTCGTAGCAGAGCTCGGGGTTGGCGTGGAGCCGGTGGGAGATCGCCTCGAGCTCGTCGGCCAGCGCGTCAAGGGCGCGGCAGACCTTTGTCTTCAATTCGTCGGTGGTTGCCATATGGTCTCACCGTCGGGCTATTTGCCGTTGTCGCGCTCGAAGCGGGTCTTGTACGTCTTGTTCAGATCCTCGACCCCGTCGATGTACTTGATGGTGCTCCAGGTCGCGCGGGCGGCTCCGCGCATCGCGTAGTAGAGGGTCTCCATGATCTCGTCCTCGGTGGCGCCGGCTTGCTTCGCGGCCGCGAAGCGTCCCGGCACTCAGGAGGTGCAGCCGAGCCATTATACCCGATGCGATCGCTCAGCGGGCCAGCGCCACGCAGGCCACCCCCGCCAGGATGACCGCCGCGCCCAGGAGCCGCGGACCCAACCGGCCCTCGCCGAGCCAGAGGCTCCCGATAATCGCCGAGAACACGATCGAAAGCTCGCGCGCGGCGACCACGTAGCCAGTTTTGGAGAGGCGGAAGGCGAACAGCACCAGGAGGTAGGCCGTGAGGTTCATGGCGGAGGCGACGAGGATCGCGCGCCAGTTCATCGCCCATTCCCGGCGCAGCGCGTCCCGCTGGACGAGGATGGCCGGGAGGAGAACGAGGCTCGAGCCTAGACCCAGGAGCGTGATGTACGGGAGCGGATGGAGGCGGGCAACGCCGGCCTTGTCCACCAGCGAGTAGGCGGCGACGGTGAGGCCGGTCAGGAGCGCCCACCCCGTGCCGGCTCCCACCGAGCGCGACGGAGAGGCCACTGCGCTCACAACCCCAGGCGTCAGGTGGAGGGCGATGATCCCGAGGACGACCAGCACCACGCCGGCCGTTCCCAGGGGTGAGAGGCGCTCGTCCAGCAGAGGCAGCGCCAGGAGCGGCACCAGCACCACCCCGAGCCCCCGGGCGATGGGGTACACGAGCGAGAACTCCCCCCATCGGTATGCGCGCCCGAGAGCGAAGAAGTAGAACGCGTGGAGGAAGATGGTCGCGACCACGAACGGCGCTGCGCCGGGGGGGAGTCCCTGGTTTCGGGGCCAGAGGGCGAATGGCCCGAGGAGGAGCGTGGCGAGGGAAACCGACGACCAGAGAAACGCGAGCTGGTTCTGGGCCCGCTTGGTGAGGGCGTTCCAGATCGAATGGAGGACGGCGGCGCCGATCACCAGCGCGAGGGCCGTGCCCGTCATCGCGACAGGGAGCTAGAGGGCGTAGAGGCTCCGGGCATTGCCGGCCAGGATCTGTCCGGCCAGGTCGCGGGCCTCCTCGAGCCGGCACTGGCCGCGCTCCACGAGCCAGCCGAGCGCCTCTCCCAGGGTCGCCCGGGCCCAGTCGGCGCTCAGCGCGTAGAGTTCGGGGAGGGCGCCGAGGTCCGAGCCATACATGAGCTTGCTCGCCGGGGCGAGTGAGAGCACCTCGACCAGCGGCGGGATCGCTCCGGCTCCGAGGAAGGGCAGCGCCAGGGAGAGATCCACGAAGACCTGAGGCCACACGGCGGCCATGAAGGCGGCCTCCCGGAAGTACGGATAGGCCAGGTGCAGGAGCACGAGCCGGAGGGGGTTCCAGCGTCCATCGTCGAGGATCGGCTGGAGCAAGAGCGGGTTCGCCTGCGGGAGTTCGATGTCCGGGTCCCCCATCCCGGCGTGAACCTGGAAGGGGAGCCCGGTCTCGGCCGCCACTGTCAGCGCGAGAAGAAAGAGCGTGTCGAGGAGCGGCTTCTCCGTCAGACGCGTCGGGCCGCCCGCGTGGGCGCGCGCGACGGCCGCGCGATAGGCCGCTTCGGCGCTGGCGCCCGGCCACTCCCGCACCGCGAGGCCGGATCGGTAGGCGATGATCGATTTGAGCGCCACGCTGCGGGCCCGCGCGGCGGCGATTTCCTGGCAGAACGCTTCCAGAAACTCCGCGTACGTAAGGGCCTTCGGGAGGAGCGCTTCCGCGCAGCTCTCGATCCGGAAGACTTCGTGGATCGCGCAGGGCAGGAGGCGGCGCATCTCGGCGAGCGGCATGGCCCCGGGGGGGTAGCCCGTATCCACCAGGAGGGCGCTCACGCGGCTCTCCGAAAGAAGGCGGCCCGCCTCGGCGGCCCCGACGACCTTCCGGGTGCCGAGGATCGCCTCCGGGGTCTCCTCGCAGTCCAGGCGGCGGGCCAGCTCGCGGAGGGCCCGCCGGCAGTAGAGCGTGTAGGGGACGTGGTCGGCCATACTTCCGGGGCGTCCCTCGGTGAAGAGATCGAGGAATTCCCCGGGGGACACTTTCCATGGATCGGCACGCAAAGGGTGGCAGTGTCCATCCACCACAGGCAGGCCCGAGAGGTCCAACTCTTACCGCTCGATTCGCCAGAGGTAGAGGATGTGCTCCTCCCCTCTATTGGAGGATATCCGCACGACGCGAGCTGGATCCCAGTCGCCCATGTCGTGCATGTGTGAGATCACTCGCGCTCCGGGCCGAAGTTGCCTCTGAAGGGAAGGGCGCAGCCGCAGATTGGCCTCCCGCGTCAGGTACAAGGTGACCACCGTGGCGGGGGAGACATCCACAGTGAGCGCATCCTCCGGGACGAAGCTCACGAGATGATCCACCTTTTCCCGCCTCGCATTGCGCTCCGAAAACCACACGAGGCGGGGATCGATCTCCACCCCCACCCCTCGCGCTCCATACCGCTTGGCGGCCCGGATCACGATGCGCCCATCTCCCGAGCCGAGGTCGTAGAGAACATCGTCCTTGGTCACCTCGGCGAGCTCCAGCATCCGCTCCACCACCTCCAGGGGAGTTGGAACGTACTCGCCGAGGTTGGGCGCATCCCGCACAGTCGCCGCTGAGCAGCCTACGCCCAGCAGCAGAATGAGCGGAGCAGCCAGGGCCGGAGGGTTCGGCCTCGGCACGTCAGTATTTGTAGAAGTGGTGCTCGATCTCGAAGGCGACGTCCTTGCCCTCGAAACCGCGGACCTCCGACCGCTTGACCGCGATGTACTCCTTCGCGAGCACATCGCCGAGCGCCGGCCGCAGGACCTCGTCCCGCTCCAGAGCGTCCAGCGCCTGGGCGAGCGTCGCGGGGAGGCGGCGGATCCCCCGGCGCTTCCGCTCGGTCTCCGTGAGAGTGTCCGGATCCACGAGCGCCGGCTCTCCCGGGTCCAGCTTCCGTTCGAGGCCGTCGAGGCCCGCGGCGAGGAGACCCCCCAGCGCCAGGTAGGGATTGTTGGACGGGTCGCACGGCTTCAGCTCCAGATTGGTGGACTCCATTTCGAGACCCCGGCGCTTGGAGGGGATCCGGATCGCGGCCTCACGGTTGTCCGGGCCCCAGGCGGTATAGGCGCTGGACCAGAAGCGCGGCTGGAGGCGGCGGTAGGAGTTCACCGTCGGGGCCGTCAGCGCGACGAGCGCTGGCAGGTGAGCGAGGACGCCGCCGACGAAGGCATAGCCCGCTTCCGAGAGGCCGTAGCGCCCCTTGGGATCGTGGAAGTGATTCTTCCCATCCTTGAGCCCCCAGAGGCTGAAGTGAACGTGGCTCCCATTCCCGGCCTGGTCGGGGAACGGCTTGGGGGCGAAAGAGGCGAGGAGACCGTGCTGCCAGGCGACGCCCCGCGCAGTGTCGCGCAGCGTGATCTGGTTGTCTGCGGCGTGGAGGGCATCGGCGAACCGCACCGGCAGCTCCTGTTGGCCGGGGCCTAGCTCGGCGTAGTACTGCTCCGGATAGACTCCCTGCGCCTGCAAGGCTTCGATGATCTCCAGCATCAGCGGCGCCGCCGAGTCCATCCCGATCGAGGAGAAGCACGGGCTCCGATCGAGCGGGACCCGGTCCTGCGTGGCGAGCGTGAACTCGTTCTCGAAGGCCGCCTTGAGCGTCACGCCCGCGCTTCGGGCACGGGCGATCATCCGCTTGAGGAAGGTGCGGGTGCAGGCCCCCCACGGCTCCCCCTCGAGCGTCACCATCTCGCAGAGAAGCCGGGCGGTCTTTGCCACGTAGGGGAGGACCGCGAAGGTCTCCGGGTCCGGCATGAGGCGGATCTCCCCCACGGGGCCGAAGGAACCCTCCGGCACGAGCTGGTCCAACATGTTGAAGGACTGCATGGCCACGGTGAGGCCGATCCCCGATTCCAGGTAGGAGGGGAGAAACCGGGAGTGGCAAGCCTTGCCCCGGATCACGCCGTCGTTGCCGCAGTACAGGAACCGGACTAGCTCGACCTTCCGGCGGCGGACCGTCTTGATGATCTGCTGCCGCTGCATGCTTCCCGCGCTCAGAGGGACCGACCGGTCAGCAGGCGGTAGGCTTCGAGGTACTTCTCTGTGGTCCGGCGCACCACCTCGGGGGGGAGCGGCGGCGCCGGCGGCTGCTTGTTCCAGGTGAGCGTCTCCAGGTAGTCGCGGACGTACTGCTTGTCGAAGGAGGGCGGCGACATCCCCGGCGCGTACTCCGACGCGGGCCAGAAGCGCGAGGAGTCCGGGGTGAGGACTTCGTCCACCAGGAGGATCTCGCCGCCGGCGCGGCCGAACTCGAACTTGGTGTCGGCGATGATGATCCCGCGCGTGGCGGCGTAGTCGGCGGCGCGCGTGTACACGGCGAGGGTGAGCCGCTTCAGAGTGGCCGTCACCTCCGCGCCCGCGGCCTTGGCCATCTCGACCTCGGAGATGTTCTGGTCGTGTCCCGACTCGGCTTTCGTGGCCGGCGTGAAGATTGCTTGTGGCAGCTTTTCGGCTTCTCGCAGGCCGGCAGGGAGAGGGATCCCGCAGACCTCGCCGGTCTTCTGGTACTCCTTCCAACCGGAACCCGCCAGGTAGCCGCGTGCCACGCACTCGAAGGGCACGACCGCGGCCCGTCTCACCAGCATGGAGCGGCCCTCGAGCTGCGCGGCGTACTTCCTGAGCGGCGCCGGGTAGCGGGCGACGTCAGCGGTGATCAGGTGGCTGGGGACGACGTCCCGGATCAGGTCGAGCCAGAAGAGGGTCAGCGCGGTGAGGACCCGGCCCTTCTCCGGGATCGCGTTCGGGAGCACGACGTCGAAGGCCGAGATCCGGTCGGTGGCGACGATGAGGAGTCGGTCCCCCTCGACGGCGTACACGTCGCGGACCTTCCCGCGCCGCACAAGAGGCAGGTCCGGGAACGAGGTCTGGACGACGGTGGCCATGCCGCTACTTGGGCGCCGTGAACTCGTCCTTCGCCCGGCGGACGAGGGCTGGGTCGGCGAGGAGGTCGGCCGTGGTCATGGCCAGCGTCTTCGCCGCCGTCACGAGCCCCTGGCGGGCCAGCGGCTTCACCGCGGCCTCGGCGAAGGCCCGCGAGTGGATGGGCGTCCCGTTCTCGGCGATCTTGATGTACGGCTGGATCGCCGGCATCACCTGGCTCACGTTGCCGATGTCCGACGAGCCGAGGCGGTTGGGGTCCGGCGCCTCGGGGGTGACTCCGAGCCGCTCCAGGTTGGCCTTGAAGACGCCGAGGAGGGTCTCGTTGCGCTTCATCGGCTCGTAGATGGTCGGCAGCTGGACCGTCCGGAGCTGGGCCCCCGTCGCTCGAGCCGCGCCCTCGGCGCAGGCGACCACCTTCCGATAGACCTCCCACATGTACTCGAGCGTCGCGGCGCGCACGTAGAAGGTGGCGGAGGCGGCCTCGGGGATGATGTTGGGCGCCTGGCCGCCGTTGGTGATGATCCCGTGGATCCTCACGTCCGGGCGCACCTGCTGGCGGAGGGCGCTGATCGCGTTGAAGGTCTGGATGACCGCGTCCAGCGCGTTGACGCCCTGCCACGGGTCCGCCGCGGCGTGGGCGGCCTGGCCGGTAAAGTCGAAGTTCACGCGCACGATTCCCAGGAGGTCCGCGTGGAGGACGTTCCGGTCGAGGCCGTGGATCATCATGGCGCAGTCCACGTCCTTGAAGACCCCGCCCTCGATGAGCTTCATCTTGCCGCCGCCGCCCTCCTCGGCGGGCGTGCCAACGACCTGGATGCGCCCCTTGGGCAGTTGCCCCCGCACCGCGGCCAGCGCCGCGCCCGCGCCGGCGCCCGAGGTGGCGATGACGTTGTGGCCGCAGGCGTGGCCGATCCCGGGGAGCGCGTCGTACTCGCAGAGGATCGCGATGGTCGGCCCCTCGCCCGTCTCGATGGTGGCGCGGAAGGCGGTCTCCACCCCCGCCACGCCCTTTTCCACCTTGAAGCCCTTGGCGGCGAGGAACTCCGAGAGCCAGCCGGAGGCCTTCACCTCCTGGTAGCCCAGCTCGGGGTTGGCGTGAATCCGGTGAGAGAGGGATTCCAGCTCGTCGGCCAGGCCGTCCACAGCGCGGCCGATCGCATCTTTTAACGCGCTCATATTCGTTGTGCCTCCTTGAACGGCGAGAGCCTACCACACGGTTATCCACATTTCCACAGTTATCCACAATCCGGGAAATCGACGGCGGGACGCGCTTTCACGGGAACAGCCCTCGGAATTCCCGCTCCGCGTCTGCGCGCGAGCAGCACAGGCCAAGAATCCTCCCGTCTCATGCGGGTGCGGCGCGCCGCCCGCTCGAAAGCGCGCGTCTCGGGCGGCCAAACGCCCTCTTGACGCGGTTTGGGTGAGCTCTCTAAGGTGGCGTGTTGTGAGAATTCTGGTCATCGATGATCAGCCGACGGTGGCAGAAGTAGTGGCCGAAGTGCTCGAAAGCCAAGGTCATGAGGCGTTCGTAGCCGGGAGCGGCGAAGAAGGCCTCCTGTTGATCGAGCAGGGCCCGCCGGACGCGGTCTTCCTGGACGTCGTGATGCCGGGAATCGACGGGATAGAAACGTTGCGCCGGATCCGCCAGAGGCGCCCCGACCTACCGGTCATCCTTCTCTCCGGGACGGTCACCGAGAAACAGATCGAGGTGGCCCGGGAGCTCGGCGTCACCGACGTCCTGCACAAGCCGGCCCCGTTCAACCACTTCGCCGAAGCCCTCGCCCGCGTCCGCCCTACCTAGTCCTTCAGGAGGGACCGAGGACGCGGTGGACTTCCACGTCCTCGAGAATATTCTTCAGGTGCTGGGGGCCGAGCCTCTCGAGCCGGTAGCGATCCCTTAGGCGCCGCACGGTTTCCGGGCCGGCCAGGATCTGCCCGGGCGCGGCGGCCGCCGCCAGCCGGGCCGCCAGGTTCGTGACCGACCCGCTGGCCGTGAACGTCCAGCGGGTCCCCCGGAGCCCATCGAAGCGGGTCGAGCCGACCAGGGCCACCCCCGAGTTGATCCCCATGTGCACCGAGAGCGGATGTTCGCTGCTTTCCCGGTTGAGCGCTTCGGTGGCGATCAGCAGGCCGAGGGCCGTGTCCGTCGTCGTGGCGGCATGCGCGTCCGGATCGGCATCCTGGAAGATGGCCATGAACCCGTCGCCGGCGGTCTCGTTGATGTCGCCGCCGGATTCCTGGATGCGGTTGAGGAACGTGGAGAAGTAGCGCTCGACCAGCGTATTCAGCGTCTGCGGGGGGAGCCGCTGGCTCAGATCGGCATACCCGCTGATGTCGAGGAATAAGATCGACAGGTCGCGCTCGCGCTTGGCCAGCTCCGGGGCCGTGGGGTTGGCCGAAACCAGGCGCTTGACGGCCTCGGGCACGAACTTGGCGAAGTGATCCTTGATCCGGTGAAGCTCGCTCATTTTCAGGTCCACGTTGCTCTTGAGCCGGAGGGCCGTCTCGATGCGCGCGGTCAGCTCCCGCGGGTTGATCGGCTTGGCGAGGTAATCGTCCGCCCCCGCCTCGATTCCCTTGATCCGCTCCTCGATCCCATCCAGGGCCGTCATGATGACGATCGGGATCAGGCGGGTCGCCTCGTCGCCCTTCAGGATCCGGCACACCTTGAAGCCGTCGATGACCGGGATCACGATGTCCAGCAGGATCAGATCCGGCGAGTCGGCCGCGACTTTCTCCAGGGCGTCCCGCCCGTTTGCGGCGCTCACGGTCTCGTAGCCCAGGCGCTGGAGGTACTCTTCCAGGTAGTCCACAATCATTCGCTCGTCGTCCACGATCAGGATCCGGGGGGGGCGGGTCACTTGTAGCGCTCCCCCAAAGCCATCTGCTCGGTGACGCCGATCAGCTCGTTGAACTCGGCGAAGGGAATGTAGCGGTCGGCGAAGGCCAGGACGTCGTCCTTCGCCTTCACGCCCGCCAGGAAGGCCTGGATTGCCTTGACTGCCACGAAGAGGGTGTCCACGGGCAGGAGGATGATGGCGTACTCGAGCTCCCGGAGCCGCTTGAAGGGCAGGAGCGGAGACCGGCCGCCGGGAGCGTAGTTGAAGAGGAGGGGCGTATCGAAGGTCCGGGCCACGGTCTCGATCTGCTGCTCCGACGTGGGGGCCTCCACGAACAGGATGTCGGCGCCGGCCTTGATCGCCGCCTCGCCGCGGCGGAGGGCGTCGTCGAAACCGGTCACGGCGATGGCGTCGGTGCGGGCGATGATGAGGAGATCGGGGTCCGTGCGCGCCTCCACCGCCGCCCGGATTTTCTGGGCGAACTCCTCCAGGGGCACCACCTGTTTCCCCGCCAAATGGCCGCAGCGCTTCGGGAGCATCTGGTCTTCCAGGTGAAGCGCCGCCACCCCGGCCGCCTCGTAGGTCCGCACCGTGCGGCGCACGTTCAGGGCGTTACCGTAGCCCGTGTCGGCGTCGGCGATCAGCGGGATGCCGACCGCGCTCGCCATGTTGTGGGCGTGGTCCGCCATCTCGGCAAGGCCGGCGAAGCCCAGGTCGGGAAGCCCGAGGCGGGAGGCGGAGGTCCCGTACCCCGTCATGTACACAACCTGAAAGCCCGCGCGTTCGACCAGCTTGGCCGACACGCAGTCGTACGCGCCCGGCACCACCAGCCCCTGCTTTCGTTCCACCAACTCGTGAAGCCTTCGTCGCGGATTCATGAATGCCCCTCACCCTGCCCCTCACCTCTCGTCCTTTCACGCAAGATGCGAGCGAAGGCGAGCCACCTTGTCGGGCACCCGACTCTTGTGGTCGGGTCGGGTAGGGTGAGGGGGGAGAGGAAACGTTGAGCCATCTCGATGCGGCGCTCGATGGAGGGATGGGAGTAGAGGACGAACTCCTTCAGGCGGTTTGGGCGGCGCTCGGCGAGGTTCAGCTTCGCGAGCCGCTCCATGGCGCTGATGAACGCCCCCGGGCTTCGGGTGGTCGTGAGGGCGAAGGCGTCGGATCAGCCCGAGGAGGAGCAGGATCAGGGCAAGGAGCGGAAGCCCCCACGGGTCCGCCGGCCCCTGATAGCCGAAGCGGGCGCTCCCGAGCCGCAGCAAATAGTCCGCCGCCCAGAACGTCGCCAGCAGGGCGGTGCCCTGGACCAGGAGCCCGCGCATGAGGTCGCCGTGAACGTGGTGGCCCAGCTCGTGGGCCAGGACCGACTCGATCTCCTCGGGGGTGAACTCGGCGATCAGCGTGTCGAAGAGGAGGATCCGCCGGGTTCGGCCGAGTCCGGTCAAGGCGGCGTTGGCGGTGCGGCTCTTTCGGGACTGGTCTGCCACCCATACGCCAACCACTGCGACGCCCACGCGCTTGGTCAGCTCCAGGAGCCGTTCCTTGAGCGCCGCGTCCTTCAGGGGGACCAACCGGTAGAAGAGCGGAACGATCCAGACCGGCACCACCACCGTGAGGAGGAGCGAACCGGCGAAGAGAACGAGGGCCGCCCAGAGCCACCACCAGGCGGAGAGTCGGAGGGAACCGTAAATGATCTCAAGCGCCATCAGCGTCAGCGCCCCGCCGATGGCGGCGGCTTTGAGCCGGTCCCAGCACCAGGCGACGAAGGACTGGTGGAGGAGGCCGAAGCGCGTGGGCAGCCAGTACCCGCGAACCCAATCGAGCGGTGAGGTCAGAAGTTTCAGGCCGGCCCCCAGGATCACCGCGTAGAGGGCCACATCGCGCCACCAGAGCGGAGTCGGCCGCAGGTGACGCGAGGGGTCCGCCTGGACACCGACGACGATCCACGCCAGGTACAGGATCGTGACGAGGAGGCTCGCGCAGGAGAGCCAGAACTGCCAGCGGTGGTAGACCGCGGCCTGGTCGTCGGCGGGCCTCACGTGCGGGCCTTCACCATCTTCTGAAGGCGGACGAGGTCGGCGTAGGGGAGCGAGGCGAAGGCGAAGGAATGCCCCTGTGCATCCTTCCGGACCACGGAGGCGCGGGCGGAGATGATCGGCCCGCCGTCCGGAGGCGAGAAGATCAGGGTGACCATGGTGCCCGGGTCCAGGTCCCCGGGGAACTTCACCTTCACGCCGCCGGGGCTCACGTCAATGGTCTGGCCGTCCCACTGCGCGCCCGACTCATCCTCCACCGACACCTTCCAGACGGTGACGTCGAACGACAGCCCGGCGCGGGGGTGCCTACGCTTGTCCTCCATGATCGGAGCATACCCGGAAAGACGCCTCCCTATCAAGGGCTGTGGTAGAATGAACCGCAATTCATCGGGCGAGGAGCCGACATGTTCAAATCCGTGGAGGAGGTCCAGCAGCGCTTCCGGGAGGCGCGCTACATCGCGACCCGCCGGATCGCGACGGTGGTCTATCTGGCTGAGCGGATGGGCCGCCCCATCCTGATCGAAGGACCGGCCGGGGTGGGGAAGACGGAGATGGCCAAGGTGCTCGCCGAGGTCACGGGCCGCCGGCTGATTCGGCTGCAGTGCTACGAAGGGCTCGACGAGGGCAAGGCGCTCTACGAGTGGAAGTACGCCAAGCAGCTCCTCTACACCCAGCTCCTCAAGGAACGGATCGGCGAGCTGATCGAGGACACCCATTCGCTTCCGGAGGCCGTGGCGAAGATCGCCGGCCAGGACGACGCCTTTTTCTCCTACCGCTTCCTCTCGCCCCGGCCCCTCCTCTCGGCCATCCAGGCCGACGACGAGGTCGTCCTCCTGGTGGACGAAATCGACAAGGCGGAGCCGGAGTTCGAGGCGTTCCTGCTCGAGGTGCTCTCCGATTTCCAGGTCTCCGTCCCCGAGCTCGGCACGATCACGGCCAAGCACATTCCGCTCGTGGTCCTGACCTCGAACAACGCCCGCGAGCTGTCGGACGGCCTCAAACGCCGGTGCCTCCACCTGTTCATTGATTTCCCGGCGCCCCGGGACGAGCTTGAGATCCTCCGGCTCAAGGTCCCCGAGATCTCCGAGCGGCTGGCCCAGGCCGTGGTGACGGCCGTCCAGCGCATCCGCGTCATGGAGCTCCGCAAGCCGCCGTCGGTGTCGGAGAGCCTGGACTGGGCCCGCTCGCTCGTGATCCTGAACGCCGAGACCCTGGACCCAGCCGTGGTGGAGTCCACGCTGACGATGCTGGTGAAGTACGAGAAGGACATGGAGCGCGTCAAGGGCGCGCTCGACAGGGTCCTGGCGGATCTGAATTGACGGACTGGAAGACGCTGAGTGAGTTTCGAGAGCTCTGGTTTCCGTGCCCGCGCATCCGGCTGCCTGAGCTGGCTCCCGCGGGGCCGGTCTTCATCGAGGGGGGCCGGTGCATCTCCGGCCTCCTTGGCGAGTACACCAAGATCTGGCTCTTAGCCGCGGGGCGCTGGCACTTCTACTACCTTCATCCGCTGCCGCGCGACTTCTTTTTGGTCACCATGCCCGAGGCTGTGCCCCACCTGCTGAATCCCGACGAGCTGACCGTGGAGACGTTCCGCCAGGGGCGCTCTTACAAGGTGGTGCTGGGGCTCCGGGCCACTGAGGGGCCCGTCCGCGTTCTCCATCTCGTGGGTGATGTCCCCGACGTGACGGCGTGCGTGGAACGGGAGGAAGCGGTGCCCGCCGGGCCGCTCGGGTGGAAGCTCTCGATGACCCACGTCATCGGCCAGGGCTCTTTCCACGGCCTGATCCGTCTGGAGGACAGCCGCCTTCACCCAATCAGCCGGGAAAAGGGCGAGGATGTCTTCAAGGCCTCCTGGGTGACGTTCAGCCGCTAGCCTGACCGTGAGGCTTAGATTCCGTCGGGCTCGTCCGATGAATGCCACTGTGTCCTCGAAGGGGCAGCTCACCCTCCCCCGGTTCGTACGGGAAGCTCTGGGGCTCAAGGCCGGCTCGATGGTCAGCCTTACACTGGAAGAAGGAGGAGTTCGCCTTCGCCCGGCGCCGGCAGGAACGGCCCACCGCCTAGCCGGCTCCCTTCGACGCTACGCCAAGCCGGGCACGGTCAAATCTATTCGAGCCCATGTGAAAAAGGAGGCGCATCTGATTGATACCAACGTGATCGTTCGGTATCTCATGGGCGACATTCCTGCCCAAGCGGCTCGGGCGGCGGCGTTGATGGAACGGTTGGAATCGGAACGGGCGGAAATCGTGGAAAGCGTGATCGCCGAGGCTGTCTGGACGATGGAGTCGTTAATTGCCGAACGGCTGGCCGCCATCCTAACGTTCCGGGGCGTCTTGGCTCCGAGCAAAGGGGTGCTCGTTAGCGCTCTGGCTCGGTTTGGCTCGACCTCTGCCGATTTCGTGGACTGCCTCCTCGCTGCTCGGGCCCGGCAAAGGAACTTGACGGTCTACTCGTTCGACGCCAAAGACTTCCGCCGCCTCGGCGTCGCCTGAGAGGCACCGGCTTAATGGACCGGCGGATCCTGGAGTTCATCGGGGACCTCAGGCGGGCGGAGATCCGTGTCTCGCCGTCGGAGGCCGTGGATGCGCTGGCCGCTTCGGCCGAGATCGGCCTCGTGGACCGCGAGACGTTCAAGACCGCCCTGGCCACCACGCTCATCAAGGAGTTCCGCGACCTCCCGACGTTCAACCGCCTCTTCGATCTCTACTTCCTCGACCTTCAGGCGCTCGGCGAGGGGTTGAAGAAGGCTCTGGGCCCGACGGACCCGAGAATCCAGGACCTGCTCGAGCGGCTCATGGCCCAGGAGGGCATGGAGGTTGATCCCCTGACCGAGCTCATTCTCCGGGGCGGGGGAACCGAGATGGAGATGGCCATCCGCCAGGGCGGCCAGCACGTGGGCCTCGAGCGGCTGATGTACTTCCTCCAGATCGGCTACTTCTCGCGGCGCATCCAGGACCGCTTCGACTGGGACGAGATCGAGCGGGACCTGGCCCGCCTGATGCGGCTCCTGGAGGCGCAGGGGCTGGATCCCGGGCAGCTCGCTCGCATCAGGAACTACCTCGATCTGCGCCTGGAGGCGTTCCGCCGGATGATCCGCCAGCACGTCGAGCGCGAGCTGGAGCGTCGCGCCTACCGCCAGGGGGAGAAGCTCACACGCGAGGTCCTCACGGAGAAGCCCCTCTTCGCCCTCACGGCCGACGAAGTGGCGCAGATGAAATCCGTCGTCGCGCGGCTGGCCCGGAAGATCAAGGACGCTCTGGCCTTGCGTCAACGCCAAGAAGAGAAGGGACGCTTGGATTCCCGGCGGACGGTGCGCAAAAGCCTCCAGTACGGCGGCATCCCCATGGAGCTCAAGTTCCGCCGCCGCCACCGGGAGAAGCCCAAGCTCATCACGATCTGCGACGTCTCCGACTCGGTGCGCAACGCCTCGCGCTTCATGCTCCAGCTCGTCTGGAGCCTCCAGGAGTGCTTCAGCCGCGTCCGCAGCTACGTCTTCGTCTCCGAGATCGCCGAGGTGACCCAGGCCTTCAACACCTATCCGGTGGAGAAGGCCATCGAGTGGGCTCTCCGCTCCTCGCCCGTGGACTATCACTGCCGCTCCGACTTCGGCTACGCCTTCAGCCGCTTCTGCCGCACGGAGCTGGAGAGCCTGGACCGGAAGACGACGATCCTGATCCTCGGCGACGCCCGCAATAACTACAACGACCCCCAGCCCTGGGCGCTGAAGCACATGCGCGAGCGGGTCAAGGGAATCATCTGGCTCAACCCCGAGGGGCAGTGGGGGTGGGGGATCGGGGATAGCGTGATGCCGCTTTACGCGCCCCACTCGGACATCGTGCGCGAGTGCCGGACGATCGGCCAGCTCGCCCAGGTGGTGGATAACCTCGTCCACCACTGGTGGCGACGCGGCCGCTAGCCGGCGACCTCTAACCGACGATCACGTGCTCCGTCGTGAGGATGAAACGCATAGGTCCCGGAGCCAGGAAGCGTTCCCGGTCGGCGGCGGCCACCGCGTACTCGGGCGTCGCGGCCGCCGCGCGGATGGCCTCGGTCGAGTCGAACCAGGTGACGGCCAAGCCGTCGTAGGCGGGCGCGCGACCCGCGTCGTAGGCCGCGCGGCGCGTGTGGCTCTGGACGTACCGCCGAAGCGCCGGGATCCGCGCCGCGATGGCCCCGTGGACCTCGCGCCAGTAGCTCTGGAAGTCCCCAACCCTCATGCTCGGTTTTCGCGTCAGGAACTCGACGTTCTTAATGTTGCCGGGGGAGACGGACCCTTCCTTGATCGTGTGCTCCTCGGTGACGAGGTACCCCATCGAGGCACGGTCGATGAAGTTGGCCTCGTCGGCCTGGACCCGTGCGTATTCGGGACTCCGCGTCATGGCCCGCAGCGCGTCCGTGTCGTCGGCCCAGACCTCGGCGATGCCGTCATAGATCGGCTCGCCCTTCCGGTAGCCGGCGGGCAGGGTGTGTGACTGGACGTACCGGCGCACGCCGGGCAGCCGCGTGACCACCTCGGGATGTCGCGTTCGCCAGTACGCCTGAAACTCGTCCACCGGCATCCCGGTCTTGCGCTTTAAGAACGTCACCACTTTGACCATATTCACTGGATACAGCGTGAACGACCGTGGCGTCAAGCGGGTGAGGGGCGTCACCTCCTCGACTTCCAGTGTCGCGGAGAGAACACCGTCGGCGGCCTGACCTCCCCGCCATCTATCCTTTTCTATTCAGTTTTTCGTAGATCCGGCCCTGGCAAACCTGTTGCAGCCGGAGGTTTGCAGGAGGGCAATGCCATGGAACGGATTGGCCGGGTTGGCGTCCTGATGTCGGTTCTCCTGATCGCGGCGGCCGGGTGCTCCTCGATAGAGTGGCTGCGCGGTCCGTCGAGCAAGAAAGAAGCGACGAGCGACCAGCGCAGGGAGGAGGAGCGGATCAGTCCCGGCTCCGACCGGCCGGACAGCCAGCCCGCGTCGCTGCCGGCGGCTAGCCGCGTCGCGAGCCAGAGTGAAGCCGTCCACGTCCTGTTCGCCTTCAACCGCTGGGACCTCAACGGCAGCGCGCAGACGGACCTCCTCTCTCTCGTGAAAAGGCTCAAGGAGAATCCCAAGCTGGGCGTCGAGCTGGAGGGGTACGCCGATTCCGTCGGCTCGCGCGACTATAACCTGCAGCTCAGCCAGAAGCGGGTGGAGACCGTCCGCGGCTTCCTCGTAGACAAAGGGGTGGAGGCGCCGCGCATCCGGTCGGCCAGTCTGGGCCAGCTCCCCGACGCCGGCACCGCGGAGGAGCGGGCCAAGAACCGCCGGGTGACGGTCAAGCTGATGCTGCCGAAGGACTAGCGGCCCCCTCTCCCCGCTGGGGAGAGGAGAAGAGGTGAGGGGGAGTCAGGTGGGGTTGGGTGAGGGGGATTTTTCTGCTAGGCTTGGCCCATGCCCCGGACGACCAAGCGCTCCAACGGTCCCGACTCCCAGGCCGACGCCATCGAGGACCTCTACGCGCGGGGTGTGACCGACGGCCTGCCCGTCGTGCCGCCCACGCTCACCCGCGTGGAGAGGGCGGTCAAGGCGTCCGGGCGGCAGCCGGACGACCTGATCGCCCTGGTGCCGCCGAATTACGGCCGGGCCACCGTGGAGAAGATCGCGGTGAACGCGGTCATGGCGGGATGCCGGCCCGAGTACCTGCCGGTAGTTATCGCCGGGGTCGAGGCGATGTGCGACGAGGCTTTCGACCTCCATGGCCTCGGGGGCACCACTAATTCAGCCTCGCCTCTGTTCATTATCAACGGGCCGATCCGGAAGCGCCTCGACGTCAACTGTGGCGCCGGCGTCTTCGGACCGGGCTGGCGCGCGAACGCGACGATCGGCCGGGCCCTCCGGCTGATCGCCGTCAACCTCGGAGGAGCCCGTCCGGGGATCATCAGCATGTCCACCCTGGGCCACCCGGGCCGCTACACCTACTGCATCGGTGAAAACGAGGAGGAGAATCCCTGGGAGCCGCTCCACATCGAGCACGGGTTCCCGCCGTCGGAGAGCACCGTGGCCGCCTTCGCGGGGGAGCCCGCCCTTGAGATCTACGACCACCGGAGCCGGGCCGCCAAGGATCTCCTGGCTACCATCGCCCGGAGCGTGGAGGTGATCTGGCACCACAAAGCCACCGCCCTCGGCGATACGCTCATCGTCCTGTCCCCCGAGCACGCCCGTACCATCGCCGGAGACGGCTGGTCGAAGGCCGACATCCGGCGCTTCCTCTGGGAGCGCCTCCGGAAGCCGGTGAAGGACCTGCTGCCGGGCAGGGACGGTGGCGAGGGGCTCCCCGAGCACGTCCTGGCGAAGATCCCGAGCCCGGAAACCGACGAGACGCTGATCCCAAAGTTCCGCGCGCCCGAGCATCTCAAGATTCTGGTGGCCGGGGGGACGGCGGGGCGCTTTTCGGCGGTGATTCCCGGCTGGACGTTCCCCAACGGCTCGAACCTGGTGATCAAGAAGATCCAGATGCACGAGTGAGGGAGGAAAATCATGCCGAAGGACGATCTTTACCTGGATCCCACCGACTCGGTGGCTGTGCCGCGGAAGACTGCTCAGCGGCCGGCGACACTCGACGGCAAGGTGGTCACGCTCCTCGACATCTCCAAGGCCAAGGGGGATCACCTCCTCGACCGCATTGAGGAGCTGCTCCGGGAGCGCGCCAAGCCCAAGGCGATCCTCCGCCGGAAGAAGCCGACCTTTGCCCGCCCGGCGCCCGATGACCTCCGGCAGCAGATCCTGAAGGAGAGCCACGTCGTCATCGAAGGTCTGGCCGACTGAGGGTCGTGCACAACGTGCAGTGTGCACGACGGCGTGTTCTTCGAGGATCAGGGGCTCCCGACGGCGACGGTGATCTCTTCGGAGTTCGTGAAGGCGGCGCGGGCTCAAGCCGACGCGCTTGGTGCGCGGGAGTACCGGCCGGTGGTGGTCCCGCACCCGATCCAGCCGCTCACGCGCGAGGAGGTGCGGCTCCTGGCCGACAAGGCCATTGACGAGATCCTCGCCCGCCTGACCCGGTAGCGGCGCTCGCTCGGAAGCGCTCGTGCCCCGGACAACGAGGCGCCCCAGCCGGTCCGGCTCGGAGGCGGATCCCATCGAGGACCTCCCTGTGGTGATCGCCGGCGTCGAAGTTCCGCGCGCGGGAGAACCTGAAGGTCCTCGTGGCCGGGGGGACGGCGGGGCGCTTCACGGCGGTCGTGGCAGCTGGCCGTTCGCCAACGCGCCCTCGAGCCTGGTGATCAAGAAGATCCGGTTCCCGTCCTAGGCCAGGCGCCAGACGCGGCCCTGGGGTGGCTCGTCGGTCAGGGTGAACTGGGGCAGCGCGATCTCCGGCGACAGGTCCTGGAAGAGGACGCGGACGCGCTTGCCGATGGCGACGTGCTCCTCGCGCTCCGGCGTGAAATCCGGCTTCACCAGGTTGGCGATCATGCGGAGCCCCTCGTCGGGCGTCGGGCTGCCCCGCTGCTCGTCCAGCTCGACCAGCACCACGGGGTAGGGCGCCCAGTCCCTGAAGCCGGGCTGGATCGCCTGGACCACGATCTCGTAGGAGTGGATCGTCCCCTTGCCGCTCACCTCCTGCCACGACCAGCCGAGGTCGCCGCACCAGGGGCAGCCGTGGCTCGGCGGATAGCGTAAAAGCCCGCAGGCCGCGCACTTCCTCATGACGAGTTTGTGCTCGCGTGCCGTTTTCACGTATTCGCGCCACTCGGAATCGTTCTCCGGCACGATCAGGTTCATCCCGCGGTACTCAACGTTCGGCATCCGTCTTATCCCCGGCGCTGGGTGAAGCGACGGCCGAGGATCTCGGCCGCGATCAGATTCCGCATAGCCTGGACCGTCCCGCCGCCGATCGTGAACATGCGGACGTCGCGGAGCATCCGCTCGAGCGGCAGCTCCCGCGAGTAGCCGTCGCCGCCAAACACCTGGAGCGCCTGGCTCGTCACCTCGATGGCGCTCTCGGCGGCGAACGTCTTCGCGAGGGCGGCCTCGAATTTGTCCGGGAGGCCGTCGCCGGCGTTGACGGCGGCCCGGTGGATGAGCAGGCGGGAGGCCTCGAGCTTCAGGATCATGTCGGCTAGCATCCACTGGATCCCCTGGAACTCGCAGATCTCCCGGCCGAACTGTCGCCGCGTCTTGGAGAAGGCGAGCGCCTCCTCATAGGCGCCCTGGGCGATCCCCAGGGCCACGGTGGCGGCGCCGAGGCGCTGGGCGTTGTAGGCCGCCATCAGCTTGCCGAAGCCGTCCTTGCCCACGACCAGGTTGTCGGCCGGGACCTCGCAGTTCTTGAAGATGAGCATCCCCTCCGGGATCCCGCGGAGCCCGAGCGTGGGGATCCGCGGCCCCAGCGTGAAGCCCGGTGCCCCCCGCTCCACGACGAGGGCGCCGATCCCCAGGTCGCCGCCGGCCTCGACCAGGCGGCAGAAGACCAGGTGGAGGTGGGAGATGCCCGCCCCGGTGATCCAGCGCTTGGTCCCGTTGAGGATCCAGCGGTCGCCTTTCCGCACCGCGGTCGCGGCCATGTCCGTCGCCGCCGTCCCCGCCTCGGGCTCCGTGATGCAGATCGCCGGCTTATCACCCTCGACGACCTTCGGCAGCCAGCGCCGCTTCTGGGCGTCCGTCGCGTAGTGGACGACGGCCGACACGACGCCGAGGTTCGCGTCCACCACGATCCGTCCCGAGATGCCGCACGCCTTGGCCACCTCCTCGATGACCAGGACCGTGTCGAAGATCGTGCGCTCGGCGCCGCCGTAGGCTTTGGGCACCGTCATCCCCATGAAGCCGGCCTCGACGAGGTCCTTGACGTTCTCCCAGGGGTACTCCTCCGTCTGGTCCCAGCGGGGCGCCCGTCCGCGGAAGGTCTCGGCAAGCTCGCGCGCCCGGGCCTTCAAGGCCTTCTGCTCGGACGAAAGAGGATAGCTCATCGTCGTTTCTCCTCCGGGGCCCCGGCCCGGGGCTGGATCCAGACGTGATCGCCGCGGGGCAGGAGCCGCTCGGCGCGCTCCGGGTCACCCGCGCGGAAGCACTCCTCGATCAACCTCTCGTGGAAGACGTCCCGCTGCGCGCGGCTCCCGCCGATCTCGATGATGCGCGGTCTCAGCGGCTCGATGAGCTGGATCGTCCGGGACGTCGCCGTGACCGACAGACCGTACGCGTCAGCCGGCATGGCGCGGATGATAGCACATTCTAGCGCCGCAGGATGAGGGCGGAGCCGGTGGCCGGCGTGGACCAGCCGAGGTTCATGGCGATCTCGGCGTCCTCCACCTGCCGGCATTTCCCGGGTGAGTAGTCGTAGGAGTGCTTCCCCTCCGCCCACCCCGGGCAGTAGTCGTCGGCGGTTCCCCGGAGCTGGCGGACGTTTTCGATCACCAGGTTCATCCCGTGCGTGTACGCCTCGCAGAGGTGGCCGCCCGAGGTGTTGTTGGGGCGCGCGCCGCCGAGCTCGATGCTCCCGCTGGAGACGTAGGCGCCGCCCTCCCCCTTCTTGCAGAAGCCGTACTCCTCCAGCTGGAGCAGGGTGGTGAAGGTGAAGGCGTCGTAGGAGCCGGTGAGGTCCACGTCCTCGGGGCCGATGCCGGCCATGGGAAAGACGATGTCCTTGGCGTAGTAGCCCGCCACGCGGCTGATGGGGCCGTGGGCGAAGTGGAAGTCGGTCCGCGGCTTCGACACGCGCCCCGCGACCCCCATGATGTGGATCGGTCGCTGCCGGAGGTCCCGGGCCCGCTCGGCCGAGGTGACGATCAGGCAGGTGGCGTTGTCGGTCTCCACGCAGCAGTCGAGGAGGTGGAGCGGCTTGACGATCCAGCGCGAGTTGAGGACGTCCTCCACGGTGACGCGCTCCTTGTGGAGCGCCTTGGGATTCTGGGAGGCGTGCGTGGAGTGGGCCACCTTGACGTGGGCGACCTGCTCCGAGGTGGTGCCGTAGTCGTACATGTGGCGCATGAACGTGGGGGCGAAGTTCTGCCCGGCGCTCGTCATCCCGTAGGGGCGCCAGGCCAGCTCCTGGCCGCGCACCGGCGCCGCGGCGCGGGTCCCCGTCCCCCCGATCCGCACCTCGGTGTAGCCGTTCATGGAGCGGAAGATCGCCACCGTCCGGCACAGGCCGACCTCGATGGCGCCCATGGCGAGGCCGATCAGGGCTTCGGTGCTCGATCCCCCGCCGACCACGTCCATCCAGAAGTTGAGCCTGATCGCCAGATCCGGGCCGACGATCAGCGACGGCGTGGAGTCGTTGCCCTGGTAGGACATCATCCCGTCCACGTCCTTGGGGCCGAGCCCTGCGTCGTCCATGGCCTTCCGGATCGCCTCCACGGCCATGGCCCGTGTCGTGCGGCCCGAATTCCGGCTGTACTCCGTCTCGCCGACTCCCACGACGCAGTACCGGTCTTTCAGGGTTCCCATGACAGGGGAGTATACCCCAGGTCCGCGCTGTCTGACGCTCGCGGCTTGACCCTCCGAGCGTCCCCGGATAATCTCGCCTCATGGCGCGGATCGTCAGGATTGCCACGAGCGCGGACAGCCCACCGCGATTGCGGGGGGAGGTCGTCGCGCTGGATCGCTTCTCGGCCAGCGTGGCGCTGGAAACGCGGGAAGCCGCCCTGCGCGAGGGAGCCAGCGTCTGGCTCCACTTCGATCCGCCCGGTGGCGGCTCTTCTCTGTCCGTGGCGGGGATCGTCAGTGGCATGGCTCGGGGAGGGCGGATCACCGTTCTTCTGAGCCTCAGTCCCGGGGAATACAGCCGGCTCCAGGGTCTCCCGGACCCTGAGGTCCGGAGAGGCCGCCGCGCCGCCCAGCCGTCGTCGCTCACGCCACCGGGTATCAAGCCGATCCAAAAGCGGGAGGCGCCGGAGCCTCGCCCCGAGCCCGCGAGCCCGCGGCCGGCCCAGCCGACGGAGACACCGTCCCCGGCGCCGTCAGCCGCGGAGCCCGACATTGCCAGCCTGAGCCCGATCGCGCGGGCAAAGGCGCTGGCCGCGGCCCTGGCGGAGATGATTGGGCCCGGCGGGGAGCCCGCGTCGCCGAGGCCGAGCGAGCCGGCTGCAGCCGTGGAGACGGTCGCGCCGCCGCCCGAGCCGGTGAGCGTGAGCCCGGCGGAGCCGGCGGAGACGCCGGTAGAGATCGTCGAACCTGAGCCCGAGCCGGTCAGCCCGAGCCTGATGGAGCCGCTGGAGGCGCCGCCACCGGTGGTCAAGCCCAGCGTTGTCCGCCCGAGCCTGATCGCGCGGGCGAAGGCGCTGGCGGCGGCCCTGGCGGGGATGGGAGGGCCCAGGGCCGAGCCGGCGTCGTCGGCGCCGGGCGAGCAGGCGGAGGCACCGGTGCCGATGATCGCGCCTGAGCCCGAGCCGGTGAGCGCGAGCCCGGTAGAGTCGGTGGAGGCGCCGCTGGCGGTCGAGCCCA
Source organism: Candidatus Rokuibacteriota bacterium (assembly GCA_016179965.1). Taxonomy (GTDB): domain Bacteria; phylum Methylomirabilota; class Methylomirabilia; order Rokubacteriales; family CSP1-6; genus CSP1-6. Next base: position 24,415 of record JACPCF010000063.1, read on the forward strand.
GCGCCGAGCCCGCGTGGCTGAGGCCCGCCGAGGCGGCCGAGGTTCCGGTCGAGGTGATCGAGCCTCCGCCCGCGTCGGCCAGCATGAGCCCGGTGGAGCTGGTGGAGGCACCGGTGGAGATGGTCGAACCTCAGCCACAGCCGGTGAGCGTGAGCCCGGCGGAGCAGGCGGAGGCGCTGGTGGCCCGCGGCGACCTCGAGGGGGCGTGGAAGGTTTACTACGACGCCCTTCGGGTTGCGTCGGACGACCTGAGGCTCTGGTACGGCCTCGGACTGACGCTCAGTCGCCTGAACCGGCGAAAGGAGACCGAGGAGATATTCCAGTATGTGGTGAGCCGCGGGGACCCCGGCTCCGAGGACGTGAAGCATGCGCGGCAGTGGCTCGTCCGCGCCGGGTCGCTGGCCGAGCCGGCGGCGCCGGCCGTCCCTGCCGCCCCGCGAAGCGAGACGGGGCGGTGGGCGACCGTCAAGGGGAGGGTCACCTGGGGAGAGCCCGAGCCGCCGCGTGAGGTCTTCCTCGTTCTCCAGGGGCTCGACAAGGATGGAACTCGCTCGCACACCCGTGTCCCCCTCGGCGAGTTCTACGAGTTCGACCGGCTCCCTCCCGGGTCATATCATCTGATCGGAGGAGTGGAGACGGAATGGCTGTGGGACCTCAGGTTCACGGTCGAGGCCGGCCAGGAGATGGTCCTCGACCTCTCGAGGGAGAACAGCACCAGCCCCACCGCTCAGGTGTAGCCGTTACGACGGGCAGCTCGCGTAGAAGGATTCGATGAGCCGGAGGACCTCGTCGGCGGTCCTCCTGGACGAAGTGGCCCGCGTCGTCGACTAGGCGGCGCCTCCGGGCGCCGGCCGGAAAGGAGCGTCTCATGAAGCTCGTGCGCTACGGGCGATCCGGCGCCGAGAAGCCGGGCATCATCGACGCCGAAGGCAAGCTCCGCGATCTCTCGAAAGTCATCGATGACATCACACCGGCGGCCCTGGCCTCGACGGCGCTGCGCCGGCTCCGCGGGCTCGACCTCTCGCGCCTCCCGGTGGTGCGGGGCCGCCCCCGCCTCGGTTGCCCGCTGGCCGGCATCGGCAAGCTGGTCTGCATCGGCCTCAACTACACCGACCACGCGGCGGAGGTCGGCAGGGAGCTACCCAAGGAGCCGATGCTCTTCATCAAGGCGAGCAGCGCGATCTGCGGCCCCTACGACGCCATCGTGCGCCCGCGTGGTGCCACGAAGCTCGATTACGAGGTCGAGTTGGCCGCCGTGATCGGGCGCGACGCGCGCTACGTTGACGAGGCGGACGCGCTCGGCTACGTGGGCGGCTACGCTCTGGTCAATGACGTGTCGGAGCGGGCCCTTCAGATGGAGCACGGCGGCACCACGACCAAGGGCAAGAGCGCTGACACCTTCGGCCCCGTCGGCCCGTGGTTGGTCACCGCCGACGAGGTGCCCGACCCGCACGCGCTCGAGCTCTGGACGACAGTCAACGGCGAGCGCCGACAGCACGGGAACACCGGGAAGATGATCTTCTCCGTGCGGTACCTCGTCGCCTACGTGAGCCGCTTCATGTCGCTGCGCGCCGGTGACCTCATCTCGACGGGAACGCCGGCGGGCGTCGGGCACGGCCACAAGCCGCCGAAGTATCTCCAGCCGGGTGACGTCGTGGAGATGGGGATCACGGGCCTGGGTACCCAGCGTCACGAGATCATCGCGTGGGAGGCGGTCGCCAAGCGTTCGGGGCTCAGGCGATCCTGATGATGCCTGGCTCGACCGGCTTGAACCGGTCGGCGACTTCCGGGTCATGGCCCGCGACGATCAGCCGCTGGGCACCGGCAAGAGCCTGGATCGTCTCGAAGGCCGCGAGCATCTCGGGCAGGCTGGTGACAATCTGGACGGGCTGGCGCGTCTCCACGTTGCGGTAGAAGTGCGAGGCGTCGGAGGTGAGGACAACCGTGCCGCGCTCGGTCTGGACGGTGACGATCTGGAGCCCTGCGGTATGGCCGCCGACGCGGTGAACGCTGACCCCGGGGAACACCTGGCGGTCGCCTTCGACGATCCGGACGCGGTTCGCGTAGTTCAGCGTCACCAGCCGCGCCAGCGCCCCCGGGTTGGCCGACTGCCGGAAGGCCTGATAGCGGCCGAAGGGCCCCGTCCAGAACGCCACTTCGTCCCGCTGGATCCAGTACTCCGCGTTGGGAAACAGGCTATGCCCGGCCCAGTGGTCATAGTGGAGATGGGTGATGAGTGCGAGGGGCACGTCGCCCGGCTTCACGCCCGCGCGCTCGACCATCGCCGCCGGGCTCACGTAGTTCCGCATCCCGCGCTCCCGCGCGTCGTCGTCGAGGAACCCGGTGTCCACGAGGATCGGGTGGGGGCCGCCCTTGATCAGCCAGACATAGTAGTGGAGCGTGATCGGCGCGTGCGACGCCTCGCGGTAGAAGAACTGGCAAGCCGTCGTGTCCCGCTCCGCGTACTTGAGCGCGTAGACTTCGTACATGATTCACCTCGCTGGCGTCCCGAAGTGTACTCCATAACTCTATGATTGCGCTACAAGAGAAAGGAGCGACCCTTGAGCACACCTTTATCCGCATCGTCTGCCCGTAGCGAGGTCCGGCAGGTCGCGCCGAAGCTCATCGAGCTCAGTGAGACGGTGCTGTACGGCGATGTCTGGGAGCGGCCCGGGCTCTCCAAGCGCGACCGGAGCCTGATCACGGTCGCGGCGCTGACCGCCATGGGCCGGAGCGACCAGCTCCCGGGGCACATCGAGCGCGCCCTCGCCAACGGCGCCACCCGGGAAGAGATCGGGGAGCTCATCACCCACATGGCCTTCTATGCGGGTTGGCCGGCGGCCATGACCGCGGGTCGCATCGCCAAGAGGGTCTTCGACGAGACGAAGCCATGAAGATCGGGTTCATTGGTCTCGGCACCATGGGGCGCCACATGGCGTCCAACTTGATGAAGGCGGGCCACCAGCTCGTGGTCCACGACGTGAGAATGGAGGCCGCGGCGCCTCACCGGGAGGCTGGTGCGGGCTGGGCGGAGACGCCGCGGCGGGTGGCCGAGGCGACGGAGGTAGTGTTCACGTCGCTGCCGGGTCCCCCGGAGGTTGAGACGGTTGCGCTCGGAGAGCAAGGCCTCCTCGCGGGGCTCGCGGCGGGCAAGGTGTACTTCGACCTCACGACCAACGCGCCCGCGCTCGTACGCCGAATCCACGAGGTGTTCAAAGGACGCGGGATCCACGTGCTCGACGCACCGGTGAGCGGCGGCCCTCGGGGGGCCGAGACGCGGAGGCTCGCCCTCTGGGTCGGGGGAGACGAGGGAGTCTTCAAGCGCTACAAGCCGGTGCTCGATGCCATCGGAGATCAGCCCTATTACGTCGGCCCAATCGGCGCGGGCTCGATCGCGAAGCTGGTCCACAACTGTGCCGGATATGTCATCCAGACGGCGCTGGCCGAGGCCTTCACGCTGGGCGTCAAGGCGGGCGTCGATCCCCTCGCGCTGTGGAAGGCGGTACGCCAGGGAGCGGTTGGGCGGCGCCGCACGTTCGACGGCTTGGTCGATCAGTTCCTCCCCGGCAGGTTCGAGCCCGCGGCGTTCGCGTTGCGGCTGGCGCACAAGGATGTCACGCTGGCGACCATCCTCGGCCGTGAGCACAAGGTGCCCATGCGGCTCGCCAATATCACGCTCGAAGAGATGACGGAGGCGCTCAACCGGGGCTGGGGCGAGCGCGACTCGCGGGTCCCAATGCTCCTGCAGGAGGAACGCGCGGGCGTCGAGATTCGTGTGCCCGAGGCCGCGATCCGCCAGGTGCTCGAGCTCGAAAAGAGCGGCCCGGCGTCGCCCGGCACGGTTCCGTGACCTACAGTTTGCGGCTATGCCCCACGCGGCGTGATGACGGTCTTGATACCCTGCCCGGCCGCCGCGTGGGCGAAGGCTTCGTCGATCCGTTCCAGCGGGAAGCTCTTGGTGACGAGCCGCTTGATGCCGAGCTTGGGCATGAGGGCGAGAGCGCGGCGGAAGGCGGTGCCGCGGCCGAAGACGCCCCCGATCCTGATCTCGCGGAATTGGACGTCCCAGAGGTCCAGAGAGAGCTGACTCCCCTTGGGGCTCACGCCCACAAGGTGGACGACGCCGGTGGGCTTGGTCAGGGCCACGGCCTCGGCCACGAGCGCCGGCTTGCCCACCGCCTCGCAGACGACGTCCGCTCCGCGGCCACGCGTGAGCGCCATCACTCGATCGCTCAGGCTCTCCCGCAACGGGTCGACGACGACGTGAGCCCCCAGGCGCCGGGCGATCAGGCGGCGCTCCTCGATGGGGTCGGAGAGGATGAGGCGCCGGGCGCCGCGCCGGCGGGCCAGCACCATGGTGAGGAGCCCCATCAGGCCGCCGCCGATGACGAGCACCGTGGCCCCACGCGGTATCTCGAACATCTCGAGGCCGGCGAGGCAGCAGGCGGCGGGCTCGGTCATCGCGGCCGTGACGGGATCGAGGCCGCGGGGTAGGGGATGCACGCAGCTCGCGGGCAGCACGACGCGCTCGGCGAAGCCGCCGACGCGGACGCAGCGTGGACACTGGCCCACGCGCCCCGCGTGGCACTCGGCGCACTCGCCGCAGCCGTACGAGGGTTCGCAGGCCACGAGGCGCCCGACGAGGCCCCGGCTCACGCCCCGGCCCACCTCGCGCACGATGCCGGTGTACTCGTGGCCCAGCACCATGGGCGGCGTCCGCGGGAAGAGCCCCTGGGTCGTGTGGACGTCGGTGCCGCAGATGCCGGAGGTGTGGATGGCGACTACGACCTGAGCCGGCCCCGCGACGGGGTCGGGCACCTCGTCGAGGGTGAAGCGCGCTTCGCCTCGCCAGGTGGCGACTCTCATGCGCGCGTCGCCCCCGCGTGCTGCGAGAACTTCGGCATCACCTCCGTCGCGAGCAGCTCCATCGAGCGCCGCCAGAGCTCCGGCTTGTCCCAGTCGTGCCCGCCCATGAGCAGCGTCCCGAAGTGGCCGGTCTCCTCGCGCAGGGCGACGAGCTGGTCGAGGACGCGGCGGGGGTTGCCGGCGATGACCAGGGCGCGCTTGACCGTGTCTACGGTCACGTCCTCGTCGGGCACCTCGAGGTCGGGCTTGAGCATGAAGAGGGCCTTGCGGCCGTGGGCGAAGCTGTGGAGGAAGAAGCGATAGTAGAACGAGAGGCCGCTCTCGGGGTCGGCGAGGTAGTCCTCGGCCTCGGCGTCGGTCTCGGTGACGAGGACGCTCCGCGAGACGCGCCAGACGTCGGGGTCGGGGCGCCGGCCGACCGCCTTGCACCCCTCCGCGTACTTCTCCCAGTGGCCGCGGAGATAGCGCCGGTGGAAGAACTGGCCCGAGATGGGAATCCAGCCGCGCTCGCCGGCGGTGCGGGCACTCGACGAGTTTGGCGTGATGAGCGACAGCGCGATGGGCGGATGCGGCTGCTGATAGGGCCGCGGGACGTAGCCCACCTTGAACTCAGGCCAGATGTTGTTCGTGAGTGCGATCTTCCAGAACCGGCCCTCGAGCTCGTAAGGCGGGTCCTGGGCCCAGAGCTTGAGGATCATGTCGATGGACTCGAGCACCATCTGCGGCCGCAGCTCCGCCTGGCCCACGTCGAAGAGCTCGAGGTCGCTCACGAGCCCTCCCGGGCCGATGCCCATGATGAAGCGGCCCCGGCAGAGGTGGTCGAACATGGCCAGGGGCAGATTGATCACGCCCACGAAGGCCTCGGAGAAGCCGAGGCGGTCGGCCAGGACGATGGCCTCCTGGTCCTCCTCTAGGATGGTGGCGTAGTCCCGGGCGGGGTGGTGGAAGGGCATCGTGAACATGCCGAGCTTGACGGTCACGGGAGCCTCCTTTTGCTCCTCAGCGCTCCGCGCGCATCTCGGCGAAGACCTCCTTCGCCGTGAGCACGGCCTCGCGGATCAGGGGCACGCCGACGTAGCCGGAGAGGAGCAGGAGCACCTCGATCAGCTCATCCTCGCTCCAGCCCTGGCGGAGCGCCATGCGCAGGTGGATGGCCAGTTCGGGGGTGCGGCCGGTGGCCGCGTCAGAGACCACGCAGACCAGGGTCCGCGTCTTCAGATCCAGTCCCGGCCGGCTCCACAGCGCGCCGAAGACGGTCTCGGTCGCCACGTCGATGAACTTCTTCATGATGGGGTCGGCGTAGATGGTCTGGTTCATGCGCTCCACGTAGGCGTCGCCCATGAGGGTGCGCCGCAGCTCGCGGCCCTTCCGGTAGGTCTCGCTCTCGGCCATGGCCGTCCTCCTTGGGTAGGGCGTTGCGGTACTTCTCTCTCAGGTGTCCCATGGGCGCCTCGCGTAGAACGCCTCGATGAGCCGCGCGACCTCCTCCGGCTGGTCTTCCTGGACGAAGTGGCTGGCGTCATCGAGAATGAAGAGCGATGAGCCCGGGAGGTCCCGGTGGAAGCGCTCCGCGGTCTCCACGGGAATATAGGGATCCTGGCGCCCCCAGATGATCAGCGCGGGGACATTCAGGCGCCGGAGGCCCTCCTCCCACTCGGGGTAGTCCGACGGCGTGGTGTTCCGGTAGAGCCTGAGGACCGCGGCCCGCATGGCGGGATCCGCGATGGGCTCGTAGTACGCGGCCAGATCCGCGGGCGTCAGGTTCTCCGGGTGCGCCAGCGACTTGAGCCGCCCCTCGGCGAAGCGCTCCCGCGTCCACCCGGCCATCCATCGCTCGCCCTCGCCGGGCGTCCGCCAGATCTTCGCGAGGCGGTGCCACTCGTAGTCCGGATAGAAGATCGTATTCATGATCACGAGGCTCCGGATCCGCTTGGGATGCTGGAGCGCGAAGCCGAGGCCGAAGGGGCCGCCGAAATCATGCACGACCAGATGAAGTCCGTCCAGCCCGAGGGCGGCGGTGAACTCCTCCAGGTATCGGACGTAGCCCGGCACAGAGTAGTCGGCATCGGCGGGCTTGTCGGATTTCCCGAAGCCGTAGTGGTCAGGGGCCACGGCGCGGCCAAAGCGGGCGAGCCGGGGGCGGGTACCCACGAAGTGGGTGCGCCGCCAGAGATAGGACGAGTTGGGATTGCCGTGGAGGAGCAGGATCGGCTCGCCGGCCCCGGCCTCCCGGTAGAAGATGGCCATCCCGCCGACGCGCACGGTGCTCTCGCGGACCTCCGGCATGACAGGGGCGAGTATACCCTAGGCACCGATTCGCTTCGAAACCGTTAGGGCGGTGAGGGGAACAGCCGGGAACGGCTTCCCGCTAGTTCTGGACGTGGGTCTCGATGAACTCGATGATCTTCTCCGGATCCACGGGCTTGGCGATGAACGGCCGGCCTCCGATGTTGCGCCCGCCACCCGCCTCCTTGTTCGTCACGAGCGCCGTCAGGAACACCACCGGTGTGTCCTTGAGGCTGACGTCGGCGGTCATCTGCGCCGCCACCGAGGCCCCGTCCATATCCGGCATGACGACATCGAGGAGCACCATATGCGGCCTGAATTCCCGGGCCGCCGCCAGGGCCCGCTTGCCCTGGTTCTCGGTCCGCACCTCGTAGGCCTGGGTCCCCTCCAGATACATCTTCAACATCCGCGTCACGCCGGCCTCGTCATCCACGATCAGGATGCGTTTCTTGTCCATCGCTACTTTCCTCCCTCCTGCAGCTTGAACAGGATCGTCGCACGGACACCACCCTCGGCCCGATTACGGATGTCCATCACCCCGCCCTGCATCTCGACGAGTTGCCGCGAGATCGACAGCCCGAGTCCCGTGCCCTTTCCGGTGGGCTTCGTTGTGAAGAAGGGGTCGAAGATCTTCTTCAGCTTGTCTCCCGGGATCCCCGTCCCGGTGTCGTCCACCTCCACGCCGACCGCACCTTCCGGGGTCGGCACATCCGCCAGGGGATCGTCCGCTCCTCCGCCGCCGGGCGGGCGCCGGTAGGTCTTGACGGTGAGCATGCCGCCCTCCGGCATCGCGTGAATCGCGTTGGTGAAGAGGTTCACCAGCACCTGCTGGATCTTGAAGCTGTCGAGCGTCACCGGGGGGAGGTTGTCCTCCAGCTTCTTGATGGCGTTGATCTGCCCGCGGTCTAAGTCGTGCTTCACGAGCAGCAGCGATTGCTCGACGATCGGGTTCAGGTCCTCGAGCTTCATGTCGAGCTCGCGCGGCGCGGACAGGTCCAGGAGGCCGCGGATGACCTTGTCGGCCCGCTCGACGGCGTCGCTCATGTCCTCGAGCACCTGCTTCACGCTGTCGTCCTCGGTGGGCAGGCGCTTCGACAGGTACTTGATCCCGGTGAGGAGGATCATCAGGGGGTTCTTGACCTCGTGCGCCACCCCCGCCGCCAGCCGGCCCACCGACTCCAGCTTCTCGGCCTGGACCATCTGCTGCTGGGCCACCGTCAGCCGGAGCTCCTGGTCCTGCACCACCTCGCGGAGCTGCTTGGCGGACTGGAGCGCTTCCTCCAGCAACCGTGCGTTGTCCAGCGCGTAGGCCACGTAGGTCATCAGCGCGTTGAGGAACTGAAGGTCCGTGGGCGTGAAGGACGAGGCGCCGCCCAGCCCCGGCATGCCGTGCTCCCGCCTGGCCAGGTTGATGACGCCGATGATCCGGTCCGCCACCCGGATCGGCATGCAGATGAAGGAGCCGCCACCGTACGCCGGGTGATGGTCCTTGGCGAACCGGGGATCGCTCTCGATATTTTCCACGAGGATCGGATCACCATGCTGCGCCACCCTCCCGGCGATGCCGCTTCCGACGCGGAGCTCCACGTCGGCGAGGACGCTGTCTGTCACCCCCCGGGCGGCGACGATCCGGAGCTTCTGGCGGTCCCGGTCGAGGAGCATGATGGACCCCACGGTCCCCCTGACCGCCCGCATGGTCCGTTCCAGCACGAGGGCGAGAAGATCCTGCAGCTCGGGAATCCGCGCGGCCAGCTCCACCGTCTCGTTCAGCGTGCCGATCTTAAAGACCAAGTCCTCGAGCCGCTCCGTGGAGCTCCGGATGTCAACGAGCAGCCGCGCCAGGAAATCCCGAAGCTGGCCGATCTCGGCCACCGCGCCGAGGCCTGGAATGGGGATCTCTCCCGCTGACCCCGTCGCGTCGGTGGCCGTGGGCGCCTCCAGCGCCCGGACGAGGCTCGAGATGCGGTCCACCATCCGGCGTAGCGCCACGAAGCCGAAGACGGCCAGCACGAGGGCGGCCAGGATGCTCAGCTGGGCTTCCAGCTTCAAGAGCAGGTTGTGGCGCGAGAGGAAGGCCACCAGGAGGAGCAGGGGGAGCAGTGCGCTGAGGCCGAAGATGGCGGTGGCGGCCTCGCGCAGGCTCACGGTCTTGGAGAGCCGATTCCACACCTTCATAATCCCCTCCCCCGGAGGGATAGCAGGATGGATGCCAGGGGATGACGACCCATCTAACCGCTCGATTTCTTGGAACTACGGAACCACTTCCCGGCACCGTTGCCCGGCGGACGACTGCCGGGGTGGCACACTTGTGCCAGGTTGCGTGATGCGCCGTGCAGGCGCGGCAGCAGCCCGTGTGTTCCCGAACGGGGCCGCGCTGGTCACCTCAACTTCAGGGTGATCTCTTCGCCCTTGCCGACGGGCACCGTGACGGAGAAGAGGGCGGGGTTCGACTTCACGCGCGCAAGGTACTCCTCGAGTTCCTGGGCGTGGGAGATCACGTTGTCTGCCACGAGGAGCCCGCCGAGCACCAGCTTGGGCAGGGCGAGGTCCAGGTACGTGGAGTAGCTGGGCCGGTCGGCATCCAGGAAGACGAAGTGGAATGGGCCGGGGAGCCCGGCCAAGGTCTCGGCGGCGTTCCCCTCGAGAACCTCCACGCGGTCGGCCAGCCCGGCACGAGCCAGATTCGCGCGGGCGAGCCTCACCTTGTCGGGATTCCGCTCCAGCGTCGTGACGTGGCCCCCGGTCGCGCGGGCGGCGTCGGCGAGCCAGATCGTCGAGTAGGCGTTGGATGTCCCCACCTCGAGGATCCGTGTCGCGCGTGCGGCCTGGACGAGGATCCAGAGCAAGCGCCCGGTGTCGGGGGTGATGTTGAGCATCCGCTTGGGACGCTCGGTCTCGCGGGCGTCGTTCTCCTCGCCGGAGCGCGCCAACTCGTCCAGGAATGCCGCCAGAGCCCGGTCCATGACACCGGAGTATACCCCAACAGCCGGCGGCGGGAATGTCCAGCTGCCGGACACGAGTCAGTGCGCGGGGCGGGGGCGGGGAGGGAGGGCGAGAGCGAGGAGCGCCAGCGCCGCGCCGTTGAATGCCGCGCTCAAGAGGAACGCCCAGGTGTAAGCGCGGGTGGCGTCGTAGATCGCTCCTGCGAAGAGCGGGCCCCAGGCGGCCATGGACCCCGCTAGCGCGAAGAGGAACCCGACCAGGCTGCCCGCCTGCTCCCGCCCGAAAAAATCGCCCACGATCGCCGGGAAGAGCGTGGACACCGCGCCGTAGGAGAAGCCGAACCCCAGTGCCACGAGGTACAGCGACGGGAGCCCGCCGACGAGCGTGAAGCCCAGAAACGCGGCGGCCTGGAGGGCGATGACCAGCGAGAGGGCGGGCTTCCGGCCGATCCGGTCGGAGACCGCGCCCATGACGAGCCGGCCGACCACCGCCGCGATCCCCAGCGCGCTGAGGACCGTCGAGGCGACGAGCGGCGACATCCCGAGATCCCGCGCGAAGGGGACGATGTGGACCAGCGGGATGAAGACGGGGATCCACGTCGCCGTGAAGATTCCGAAGATGAGCCAGAACGCCCCCGTCCGGATGGCCATGCGGAGCGGCCACTGGGTCTCCGCCGCCGCCTGGCCCGCCGCGGTCGCGAGACCGGGTCCGCCGTCGGGACTGAGCCCGAGCAGCTCGGGATCGCGCCGCATGACGGTCGCCACGAGATTCAGGATGAGAAAAATCCCCGCGCCGAAGAGCACGTAAGCCCAGCGCCAGCCCACGGCGCCAACCAGCGCCGCCGCCACCGGCGGCAGGGCGAAGGTGCCCAGGCTTCCCCCGCTCGAGGCCACTCCCAGCGCGAGGCCCCGCTGCCGGACGAACCACTTGACCACCGTGGCGTTGCAGGGCACGTACGCCGTGCTCATGCCGAGGGCGGCGACGACGCCGTAAAAGAGGTAGGGATGCCAGAGCGCGCTGACCCGGCTCATGCCGGCGAGCCCGAGCCCGAGCACGGCGCCCCCGATCGCGATCACGACGCGCGGCCCCCAGAGATCCGTCAGGCGCCCCGCCGGGAGCCCGATCACGCAGTAGAGGAAGGCGTAGAGGGAGAAGATTCCGGAGAGGCTGGCCCGGCTCCACCCGAACTCGTCGAGGAGGGCCGAGAAGAACACTCCGAAGGCGTACTGGGTGCCGTAGGCCATGAACAGGACGGCGAACGCCCCGCCTACGACGACCCAGCCGTA
>JACPCF010000097.1 GCA_016179965.1 Candidatus Rokuibacteriota bacterium
GGGAGAAGGGCTACGTCACCACGCTCCTGGGCCGCCGCCGCTACCTGCCGGAGCTCAAGTCAACCAACCCGAACGCGCGCGGCATGGCCGAGCGCATGGCGATGAACGCCCCCGTTCAGGGCTCGGCCGCCGATCTGATCAAGATCGCCATGGTGCGGATGTCTGCGGCCCTCGAGACGAAGAAACTGCGGAGCCGGATGCTGCTGCAGGTCCACGACGAGCTGCTCTTCGAGGCGCCCGAGGACGAGCTCGGTGCGCTGGAGTCCCTGGCCCGTGAGATCATGGAAGGCGCGATGACCCTCGCCGTCCCGTTGAAGGTGGACATCAAGACCGGCCTCACCTGGGCCGACGTGTGAAAGCAGAGACATCTTAGATGAAACGCAAGTTCCTGCTGGTGGGGCTGACGGGGGGGATCGGGAGCGGCAAGAGCACGGTCTCCCGGATGTTCGGCGATCTGGGCTGTCTGATCATCGACGCCGACCTCCTGGCGCGGGAGGTGGTGGAGCCCGGCGAGCCGGCCTACGCCAGGATCGTGGCCGAGTTCGGCAAGCAGGTTCTGGCCGCCGATGGCCAGATAGATCGGAAGAAGCTGGGGGCGGTGGTCTTCGGCGACCCGGCCAAGCGGAAGCGCCTGGAGGAGTTCACCCATCCCGAGATCCGCCAGCGCCAGGCCGCGATCCTGGCCGAGCTCATCACCGAGGGGTTCGAGGGGATCGCGATCTTCGACGCCGCGCTCCTCGTGGAGACGGGCGGGGCCAAGACCATGGACCGCCTCGTCGTGGTGTACGGCGACGAGGCCACGCAGCTCAGGCGGATCATGCTGCGCGACGACATCCCCGAGGCGGAGGCGCTCCAGAAGATCAGGAGCCAGATGCCGCTCTCCGAGAAGGCGAAGCAGGCCCACTACGTGGTGGACAACTCGGGCACCCGCGAGGAGACCGAGCGGCGGGTGCGGGAGGTCTATCAGGCGCTCCTCGCCGACCTTGAGGCCTACCAGGCCGCCCCGACGTGACCACCGCCGGCCGCCGCCGGGCCCTCGGCCAGCACTTCCTCCGGGACGCCGGCATCGCCCGGCGCATCGTGGAGACCGCCGGCCTGAGCCTGGGGGACCTCTGCGTGGAGATCGGCCCCGGGGAGGGCGTGCTGACCTTCCTCCTGGCCGAGCGGGCGGGCCGGCTCCTCGCTCTCGAAGTGGACGAGAAGCTCGTCGAAGGGCTTCGCTCACGGCTCGCCGCGTTACCTCACGTCGAGGTGCGCCTCGCTGATGCCCGCAGCTTCGATTATTCGACGCTGCCCGCCTTTCGACCCTCGCCCGAGGGCCGCGCGGTGATCGTGGGCAACCTCCCGTACAGCGCGTCGAAGCCGATCCTCGAGCGGCTCGTGGCCGCGCGGACCGCGGTGTCCGAGATGGTCCTCACGCTCCAGAAGGAAGTCGCCGAGCGGGTGGCCGCCGGACCATGCTCCAAGCGCTACGGGGCGCTCTCCGTCCTCACCCAGCTCTACTGCGACGTGCGCCTGGCGCTGTCGATCCCTCCCGGAGCGTTCCGACCTCCCCCGCAAGTGGACTCCGCCGTCCTTCACCTCCGCGTCCTGGCGGCCCCGCGCGTGCTGGTCAGGGAGGAAGGGGGGTTTCATCGCCTCGTCAAAGCTGCGTTCAGCCAGCGTAGAAAAACTCTGGCCAACGCCCTGGCCGGCGGGCTCGGCGTGAGCGTGGCGACGGCGCGGCAGTGGCTCGCGGCCGCCGGCATCGACCCGGCGCGCCGGGCAGAAACGCTCTCCCTTCAAGAGTTTTCCCGCCTAAATTCCTTCGGCCCGTCGAACCCGGATGGTAAGATGAAAGGGCTCCAACGATAGGAGTTTGGCCCGCGTGAACCCGAGCCTCGATCCCGACCTCATCGCCCCCGCCGCCGAGCCGTCCGTCCGCCTGATCCCCCTGGGCGGCCTCGGCGAGATCGGGCTCAACATGATGCTGGTGGAGTTCGGCGACGATCTGGTCGCCCTGGACTGCGGCGTCATGTTCCCCGACGACGAGATGCTGGGGATCGATCGGGTCATCCCGGACTTCGCCTACCTCCTGGGCAAGCGCGAGGCGTTCCGCGGGGTGGTGCTCACCCACGGTCACGAGGACCACATCGGCGCCCTGCCCTACCTGCTGCGGGAGGTCAACGCCCCGATCTATGGCACGCCGCTCACGCTGGCGTTGGTGAAGGACCGGCTGAGCGAGCACGGCCTCGTGGAGCAGGCGGATCTCCGCCCCATCAAGCCGCGCGACGCGATCGAGCTTGGGCCGTTCCGCATCGAGGCCATCCGCGTGACCCATTCCATCGCCGACGGGATCGGCCTGGCTATCGAGACGCCCGTGGGGACCATCGTCCACACGGGGGACTTCAAGCTGGACCCGAGCCCCATTGATGGCGAGACCCCGGACTACGCGAAGTTCACCGAGCTGGGGGAGCGGGGCGTCCTCTGCCTCTGCTCTGACTCGACCAACGTGGACCGTCCCGGCCACACGCGCTCTGAGACGGAGGTGGGCCAGGCCCTGGCGGGGCGGTTCGAGAAGGCGCCCGGGCGGATCATCCTGGCGACGTTCGCCTCGCACATCCACCGGATCCAGCAGGTGCTCGACCTCGCCGTCCGGTTCCGGCGCAAGGTCGCCCTCCTCGGGATGAGCATGGTGGGGAACGTCAGGATCGCCGCCGAGCTGGGCTACCTCAAGGTGCCCGACGGCATCCTGCTGCCGCTCGAGGAGCTGGCGGAGCTGCCCGCCTCCCGGCAGGTCGTCCTCTCGACCGGGAGCCAGGGCGAGGAGCATTCGGCCCTCGCCCTCATGGCAGCGGAGGAGCACAAGTCCATCCAGGTCGAGCCGGGCGATCTTGTGATCCTCTCGGCCCGGATCATCCCCGGCAACGAGCGCGTGATCGGGCGCGTGATCAATGCCCTCTTCAGGCTCGGCGCCGAGGTCCTCTGGGAGGACGTGGCCTTCGTCCACGTCTCGGGCCACGCCAGCCAGGAGGACCTGAAGCTGATGCTGAGCCTGACGCGCCCGCGCTACTTCATTCCCGTCCACGGCGAGTACCGCCACCTCCTCATGCACGCCCGGCTCGCCGAGAGCGTCGGCATCCCGCGCGAGCAGATCTTCGTGATCGAGGACGGCCTGGGCGTCGAGCTGACCAAGACCGCCGGCCGGGTGCTGGGGCGGTTCCCCACCGGGCGGATCTTCGTGGACGGCAAGGGGATCGGGGACGTGGGGAGCGTGGTCCTGCGGGACCGCCAGCTCCTCGCCCAGGACGGGATGGTCGTCGTGGCGCTGACGGTGGACAAGAACACGGGAGACCTGCTGGCCGGCCCCGAGATCGTCTCCCGCGGGTTCGTGTACGTGAAGGAGTCCGAGGAGCTGCTGGAGGAGGTCAAGGCCGCGATCCGCGAGGCGCTGGCGGGACGGGAATCCGCGACGCCGGTGGACCGAGAGCTCCTGGGCTCGCTCGTGAAGGGCGCGGTTCGCCGCTTCATCAACCAGCGGTTTCAGAGAAAGCCCGTCGTGCTTCCGGTCATCATGGAGGTGTGATGTCGAGGAGGAATACAGCGGCGGGGCGGTGGCAGCGTGAGGTCAAGGGCATCCTGGCCCTGGTCCTGGCTGGCTTTATCGTCTTCGCGCTGGCCATCTTCAACCCAAGCCTGCGCCCCGCCGATCAGGCGAGCCCCGTCGGCCCGCTCGGGGTCTGGCTCGCCTGGGCGGTCTTCTGGGCCTTCGGCTACTCTGGGTACCTCGTGCCGCTGGCGCTGGCCTTCTACGGCATCAGCGCGTTCCTCCACCGGCGGCCGGCCGTCGGCTGGCCGGCCCTGGCCGGCTTCGCCTGCCTGCTCGTGTCCTTCACCGGGCTCTTGGCCCGCGCCTCGACCGCGCTGATCCACAAGGGAGGCGTCTTCGGGTGGGGCGTGCTCGAGCTGCTCCGCCGCTCGGTCGGCGAGGTCGGCGCGCTGCTGCTCCTCCTGGCCGCCGTCCCCATCGGCGTGCTGTTCCTCACGCAGGAGCCCTACGCGAGCCTCCTCCGCGCGATGGGTCGGCGGAAGGCGGCCCTGAAGGCCGAGTCGCCTCAAGCCGAGCTGCCGCTCGTGACGTCGCCGGCTGTCGTGGAAGCGGGAGCTCCGATCGAGACCGCCCCGCCTCCGCCTCCGATCGTCGTGGAGCCCGCGAGGCCCAAATCGAGGCTCGCCGAGCGGGGGCTCGCGTGGCAGGAGACCTTCGACTTCGGCAAGGGGGGCCGGCCGGCGTTTCAGCTGCCGCCGATCGGGCTCCTCAGGGCGCCCCCCGCCTCGGAGCTCCGCCAGACGCGCGAGGAGCTCCAGGCCAACGCCGACATCCTCCGGAAGAAGCTCCAGGACTTCGGCGTCGAGGGGCGCATCGTCCAGGTGAACCCGGGCCCCGTCATCACCTCGTACGAGTTCGAGCCCGCGCCGGGAATCAAGGTCAGCCAGGTCGTGAACCTGGCCGACGACCTGGCTCTCTCGATGAAGGCGGCGTCCGTCCGCATCGTCGGGCCGATTCCGGGGCGGGGGACGGTGGCGGTGGAGGTGCCCAACCCCGAGATCGCCAGCGTCTATCTCAGGGAGATCCTCGTCTCCCAGGAGTTCGTCCAGTCGAAGGGGAAGATGCCGCTGGCCCTCGGCAAGGACGTGATCGGCACGCCCTACGTCGCCGATCTCACGGCCATGCCCCACCTCCTGATCGCCGGCGCCACGGGCAGCGGCAAGAGCGTGGGGCTGAACTCGATGATCTGCTCGATCCTCTACAAGGCCACGCCGGCCGAGGTGCGCTTCCTGATGATCGATCCCAAGCGCCTGGAGCTCGGGATCTACGAGGGGATCCCACACCTGATGGCGCCGGTGGTCACGGACGCCCGCGAGGCCTCGGCGCGGCTCAAGTGGATCGTGGGGAAGATGGACGAGCGCTACCGGCTGCTTGCGGAGAAGCACGTTCGGAACATCGAGGGCTACAACCGCGGGGTCGACGCTGGGGCGCGCCTGCCGTACTGGGTGGTGATCGTGGACGAGTTGGCCGACCTCATGATGGCCTCCTCGGGCGAGGTCCAGAACTCACTGGTGCGCCTCGCCCAGGTGGCGCGCGCCGTCGGCATCCACCTGATCATCGCGACCCAGCGCCCCTCGGTGGACGTCATCACCGGGCTCATCAAGGCCAACTTCCCCGCGCGGATCGCCTTCCAGGTGGCCTCCAAGGTGGACTCGCGCACGATCCTCGACGGCAACGGCGCCGAGACGCTCCTCGGGCGCGGCGACATGCTCTTCGTCCCGCCGGGGACCTCGCGCCCCGTCCGCGTCCACGGGAGGCCGCGGGCGCGACCGCCGCCGTCGCGGAGCGCGACGAGCTCTACTGGGACGCCGTCCAGCTCGTGATCTCGCAACGCCAAGCGTCCATTTCATTCCTTCAGAGGCGGCTCAGGCTCGGCTACCCCAAGGCCGCCCGCTTCATCGATATGATGGAGCAGGACCGCATCATCGGCCCCGGCGACGGGGCCAAACCCCGCGAGGTGCTGGTCGGCTCCGACTTCCTGGCCAAGCGGGCGAGGTGATCCATGCCTGGCGTCGCCGGCATCGCGCTGGTTCTCGTCCTCGCGCTCCTTCCGGCGTCCTCCACGGCCCAGTCGCTCGAGGAAGCGGTGGCGGGGGTGGAGGGGGCCTACGCCCGGATCGCGGACCTCAAGGCCGACTTCACCCAGCAGGCGTTCAACAAGAGCCTCGGCCAGACCATCAAGGCCGAGGGGACCGTCTACCTGAAGCGCCCGGGGAAGATGCGCTGGGAGTACCGCGCGCCCTCGCCCCAGCAGATCGTCTCCGACGGCCAGTCACTCTGGGTGTACACGCCGGAGCTGAACCAGGTCAACGTGGGCGAGGCGCCGCGCGCCCTGGCGGGTCCCGCGGGGAGTTTTCTCGCGGGCCTCGGCAAGGTGAGCGAGGAGTTCACCGTGCGCTTCCTGAACCCGGCGGCCAAGACCGACGAGGCCGGCAATCTCGTCCTCGACCTGAGTCCCAAGCGCGCCACGCCGGTGCTCACGCGCCTGATCCTCTCGGTGGATCCGCGGGAGTCCCTGGTGCGGAAGGCGGTCCTCTACGACCAGTTCGACAACACCGTCACGATGGTCTTCACGCGCACCATGGTCAACGCCGGCTTGCAGGACCGGCTCTTCACCTTCACACCCCCCAAGGGCGTGGCCGTGGTCCCGCTCGAGCCTTTAAAATAGCCCCATGGCGCAGGAGAACTCCTTCGACATCGCCTGCAAGCTGGACATGCAGGAAGTGGCCAACGCCCTCGACCAGACGCGGCGGGAGATCGCGACGCGCTACGACCTCAAGGGCTCGAAGTGCGAGGTGACGCTGGAGAAAACCGACCTCACCGTGCTGGCGCCCGACGAGATGAAGCTCAAGGCGGTGGTGGACATCCTCCAGTCCAAGCTCCACCGCCGGGGCGTGCCGCTGAAGGCGCTCTCCTACGGCAAGGTGGAGCACGCCGCCGCCGGCGCGCTCCGCCAGAAGATCGCCCTCCAGCAGGGGATCCCGATTGAGAAGGCGCGGGAGATCGTCCGGCTGATCAAGGATACGAAGCTCAAGGTCCAGGCGGCGATCCAGGAGGACCAGGTGCGGGTGTCGGGCAAGAACCGGGACGACCTCCAGGCCGTCATCGCGATGCTCCGCGACAAAGACCTCGGCATCGCCCTTCAGTTCATCAACTACCGCTCCACGACCTGAGCCACCTGAAGTGGCTCAGGTGCCCGACGAGGATGGCCGGCTGCGCCGGCCGCATCTCTCCTCGGTCCCGTCCCGCTGGATGTAGAACGAGCCTGTGGCCAGCGCGACGAGGCGGTCGCCGTCGGCGTGGACGGTGGCCTGGAGGACGCCGACTCGCTTCGTGCGCTCGATCACCCGGGCCTCGGCCCTGAGCGTGCCCTGCGAGACGGGCGCCAGGTAGTTGATCTTGACTTCCAGCGTCGCGCACCGCTCGCGGGGTTTGAGCCGCGAGGCCAACGCGCCGCCCATGGCGTAATCCACCAGGCTGTACATGACGCCGCCGTGCACCACGCCGTAGGGGTTCATGTGGTCGGGGCGCACGGTCAAGGTGAAGCGGCACCGCCCCTTCCCCATGCTCGTGCGGCGCATTCCGAGCAGGCCGCCCAGCGGCCCCACGCCAGGGTCCTTCCGCCTTTTTTTCACGGCGCGGCCAGCATAGCACACGCGCGATGGTATAATGGCGACCTGCCATGAAAGTGCATCTCACGACGCTGGGCTGCCCGAAGAACCAGGTGGACTCCGAGCTGATGCTCGGCATGCTCACGCGCGCCGGCGTGGAGGTCTCGACGACGCCGGCGGACGCGGACTGCCTCGTCGTCAACACGTGCGCCTTCATCGACCGCGCCCGCGAGGAATCCGTCGGCACGATCCTGGAGCTGGCCCGGTGGAAGGGGCGGGGACGGGCCCGGTCGCTGGTGGTCACGGGGTGCCTCTCCCAGCGCTACGGCCGGGAGCTCCTGGCGGAGCTCCCTGAGGTGGACGCGATCCTCGGGACCGGCGAGCTCGACCGAATCGTGGCCCTCGTGCAGGAGCCGCGGGGGCGGGCCGAGTGGCTGACGAGCGCTCCGCCGGGCTACCTCTACGACGCCGCCACGCCGCGCCTGCTGGCCTCGCGCGCGCCGTACGCCTACGTGAAGATCGCGGAGGGGTGCGACATGGGGTGTGCGTTCTGCGCCATTCCCCAGTTCCGGGGCAAGCACCGGAGCCGGCCGCTCGACGACATCGTGGCTGAGGTCGGGGGGTTGGCGGCGCGCGGCATCCAGGAGGCCATCCTGGTCTCGCAGGACACGCTGGCCTACGGGAAAGATCTCCCGCGCAACGGCGACATCGGCGACCTGCTCCTGGCGCTCTCCGACACACCGATTCCGTGGATCCGCCCGATGTACCTCCACCCCGCGCATGTCAATGATCGGCTTCTCGCCAAGTGGCAACGCGCGCGCGCGCTCCCGTACCTCGACATGCCGATCCAGCACGCCGACGACGAGATCCTGCGCCGGATGCGGCGCGCCGTCACCGCCCGCCGGATGAAGGAGATCTTCGAAGCGTTCCGCCAGGCCATTCCAGGGGTGACGGTCCGAACCACCGTTCTCGTCGGCTTCCCCGGGGAGAGCGAGGCCCACTTCCAGCGCCTCCTGGATTTCATCGAAGACGTCCGCTTCGACCGCCTCGGCGTCTTCACCT
Organism: Candidatus Rokuibacteriota bacterium; assembly: GCA_016179965.1. Lineage (GTDB taxonomy): Bacteria > Methylomirabilota > Methylomirabilia > Rokubacteriales > CSP1-6 > CSP1-6. The sequence goes on from JACPCF010000097.1 coordinate 8,263, forward strand.
ATTCCGTTGAAGAGGGGACGCTCGCGGCGGCGATGGCCGAGCAGGTTTCCGCCGAGGTGATGGCCGAACGGGCCCAGATCGTCCAGGATACCCAGGATCGGATCGCCTGGGAGTTACAGAAGAATCTCTACGGGACGGTTCAGACCGTTCTCGTGGACGGCCCGAGCGAGGATCCCACGTTCCCGTGGGAGGGACGCCTGGCGGGGCAGGCGCCGGAGATCGACGGGGTGGTATACCTGCGCGATCCGACCCTCGCGCCGGGCCGATTGGCCCGCGTCCGCATCGTCGAGGTGGAAGGATACGAACTGGTCGCCGAGCCGGCTGACTGACGGTTTCGCTTTCGGCGTCGCGACGGCAGGCGGCGCGGGGCTCGTCCCCGTCGCGCCGGGGACGGCGGGGAGCCTGCTGGCGGCTCTGCTCCTGTGGCTGCTCCCATTTTCGAACCTTTCCCTCGGTGTTACGCTGGTCTCTGTCGTCCTCGCCGGAATCTGGGCGGGGGGTCGGATCGAACGCCTCTCCGGCCGAGAGGACCCCGGGTTGATCGTGATCGACGAGGTGGCGGGGATGATGCTCTCAGTGCTCGTCCTGCCCAGGACGCTGGAGGTCGTGCTCGTGGCCTTTTTCTGCTTCAGAGTCCTCGACATCGTCAAGCCGTTTCCAGCCAGCCAGGCCCAGTCGCTCCCCGGCGGCTTCGGGGTCATGATGGATGACCTGATCGCCGGCGCCTACACGCTTCTCCTTGTCGCGGCGAGCCGCGCGGTGTTCGGGTGGCCCCAGTGAGCCGCAAAGTCGGACTCATCGTGGCGCTCGCCATTGGGTTCCTTGCGGCACTGCTCTTCGCCGAGGCCCAGCAGCCGGCGAAAGTCCCGCGGATCGGTTTTCTGACGACCGGGGCGTCGGCTTTGCCCCGGGAGACGTTCCGCCAGGGGCTGCGTGACCTCGGCTACGTTGAGGGGCAGCACGTCACCATTGAGCGCCGTTCGGCGGCAGGGAAGCCCGAGCGGCTCCCGGAGCTTGCGGCCGAGGTGGTCCGGCTCAAGGTGGATGTCATCGTCGCGCTCGATCCGCCAGCGGCCTCCGCTGCTCAGAAGGCGACCGGCACAATCCCTATCGTCATGAGGAGCACTGACGATCCTGTCAGGGCCGGCCTCGTGGCGAGCCTCGCCCGACCGGGTGGGAACATCACCGGTTCGTCTTGGCTGAACACCGGGTTGAGCCCGAAGCGCTTGGAGCTTCTCAAGGAGGCCCTTCCCAAGATCTCTCGCGTGGCCGTCTTGTGGGAGCCCTCCGTCGGTGCCACCCATTTGAGAGCTACGGAGGCGGCGGCACGGTTGTTGGGCGTGGAGCTTCAAACCCTCGAGGCACGAGGTCCCGACGATTTCCAGAGGGCATTTGCCACGGCGAAGAACGGCCGCGCCGACGGCCTGATCGTCTTGGCATCTCCGATCCTTACTGCGAAGGCTCTCGGCCTGACAATCCCGCCGTCCGTCCTGATCCGGGCGGACGAGGTGATCCAATGAGGGCGGGTCGGCTCGGCGTCGTCACCGCGGTCGCGCTCATGATCGTCGCCGTTGCGCCTCCGGCCCAGGAGGCGCTCGCCCAGCACGCCAAGCGCCCATTTCGGATCGGCGCCATTCACGCTGCGTTCGCGCCGAATCACCCGGCTTTCGAGGGCCTCAAGGCCGGGCTCAAGGAATTGGGTCTCGAGGAAGGACGCGACGTGACCTTCGACAACCGGTTCACCGAGGGCAAATTCGAGGTCATGCCAGGGGTGGCGGCCGAGCTGGTCACGGCGGGTGTGGACCTCATCTTCGCAGTCGGCGAGGCCGCGACCCGGGCGGCCATGGCGTCCACGCCGAAGATTCCTGTCGTGTTCACGGTGGTAGGCGATCCGGTGGTGGCCGGGGTCGTCGCCGAGATCGCCCGCCCCGGCGGGAACGTCACCGGGGTGTCGAGCCTCTATACGGAGCTCGTCGCCAAGCGACTCGAGATTCTCAAGACCCTGG
>JACPCF010000035.1 GCA_016179965.1 Candidatus Rokuibacteriota bacterium
TGGAGGAGGCGCTCCGGCTCTGGCGCCGCGCGCGGCTGGAGCAGGAGCTGAAAGAAGGCTACCAGGCCATGGCAAAGGCGGATCGCGCCTCCGCTGAGCGCCACTTGGCGGCCGGCTGGGAGGTGGTGAAGTGACCCCGCCTTTGCCCCGGCGGGGGGACGTGTGGATGGTGAACTTCAATGACGGTCCGGATCTACCCGGTGACCGTGCCCCTGAAACGGGGGGAAGGGGGTCTCAAGAAACCCTCGATGGGTCGAACCGGGTGAACTCTGCCATCAGGATCAGCGTGGAGCAACGTCCGATAAGGGGGATTATGTTAAGTTGCCCCACTTGGACACAATGCCCATGGGCAATACAACGCCAGGGCATTAAGCGGCCTCCTGCCTCCCTCCCCCGCAGCCCTGTTAGAATAACCGCATGAAGGTCAATCGGCAGCTCGTCTGGGATTATCCCCCCGACGTCCCGGAGGCGGACGAGGGCTTTCGGCGGTGGTACGTGGCCAGGGTGCTCAGCCGCGGGGGGATCGAGGACGTCCGGGCCTTGGGCTTTGAGATCATCCGGGAGTATCTGCCCCGGGTGGTGCTTCCTCGGAGAATCCGGGAGTTCTGGGAGTGGTATTTCGGCCCGAAGGGTCCCAATGGAGATCTTGACCGAAGGGCAGCGGAGCGTCCTTAGCCTCATCGGCCGTTCGCCTCTGCGCCAGGAGTTCTTCCTCACCGGGGGGACGGCCCTTTCGGCCTTTTACTTGCAGCATCGATATTCGGACGACCTGGACCTTTTCACGGAAAGCCCTCTGGCTGTGCCGCGCGTCCCCTCTGCCATGGAGAAAGTGGCCGCCGACCTGGGTGCGGCCATCGAGTTCCGGCGGATGACGGGGAGCTTTCTGGAGTGCTTCCTGACTCTCCCGTCCGGGGAACTCCTGGAGATGGATTTCGCTCAAGACACGCCCTTTCGGTTCGGCCCCAGACGCCTCGTCGAACTTCTGGGGATCGAGGTCGACAACCTCCTGGATATCTCGACCAACAAGCTCTCCGCCCTGTACGACCGAAGTGAGCCGAAGGACTTCGTCGACGTGTACATGATCCACCGGGAGGTGCTGCCCTTCCCCGAGTTGGTCGAGAAGGCCCGTCAGAAGCACGTTGGGCTTGATCCGTACTGGTTGGCCCAAGCGTGTGCGAGGGTCCGTGAGGTCGGGCTCCTGCCCCGCCTGGTAAAGCCGGTCTCGCTGGAAGAGATTCGGGGGTTCTTCGAGGAGCAAGCCCGCCGGCTGATGGGGGACAGCGGCTCCTAGCGAACTGGCCGATCCTCCCGGAACGGGTCAGGAGGGCGTCCACCGCGAGGGCGTTCTTGCCAGAGGCGATGACGGGATTGAGGTCGAGCTCCAGGATGCGCGGGTGATCGGTCAGGAGACGGCTCACGGCCAGGAGGATCTCCATCAGAGGCGCGGGGTCGCACGGGGGCATCCCCCGGACGCCCTGAAGCAGCCGACCTTTCAGACCTTCCTTTAACATCTCCCGGGCCCCCTCGAGGCTCAGTGGCGCCAGGCGGAGGGAGATATCGCCTAGGGCCTCGGCCAGGATCCCCCCCGTGCCGCACACCACCACCGGGCCGAAGGTCGGGTCGCGCTTGCCCCCCATCAGCAGCTCGACGCCGCGTTTCACTTGCTGCTGGACCAGGAAGGGGCCCGGCCCCAGCCGCTTCGTCATCTCCCGGCAGGCGGCCTGAACCTCGCCGGGGGTTCGGATATCAACCCGCACCGCTCCGGCTTCGGTTTTGTGCAAGAGTCCGGGACGCTCGGCCTTAACCACGACCGGGAAGCCCAGGCGGCTGGCCACCTTGAGAGCTTCCGCCGAGGAGCCGGCGCGCCCCTCAGGGCAGAAGGGGATACCGTAGGCCGCGAGGAGCCGGCGCGCGGCGTCGTAGGGCAGGGGTCCCCTGCCCGTTTCGAGGAGGCGCCGGAGCGCTGCGGGGACTCGCGGTGGCGCCGTTTGAGGCTCGCGCGACTCCCGCTCCCGCGCGGTGAGGGTCAGAGCGCGATAGGCGCGCACCGCGCGCTCGGGAGTGGCATAGATGGGCACGCCCGCGGCTTTGAATTTTTCGACGACGCCCGGGACGTCAACCGCGCAGGCGACGAGAGGTTTTCCGCTGGAGCGCGACGCTTGGATCAGGCCGTCGGCGAATTCGGGGAGATCGAGGCCGACGTTGATGGCGACGGCGCCGGCGATCTCGTCCTGGCTCAGGACGAGGCGCGCCGCCTCCGCGATGTTCGCCGGGTCCACCTGGGGCGTCAGATCCACGGGGTTGCCGAGGGCGGCGAAGGAGGGGAGCAACTTTCCGAGCCGCTGGCGGACCGGCGCCGGCATCGCGGGAACTGAGAGCCCCACGGCCTCGGCGGTGTCGGCGGCGATCACCGAGGGACCGCCCGAAACGGTGACGATCGCCACTCCCCTGCCCCCGGGCCGCCTCTTCCCGATCGCCAGGCACTGGACGGCGTCGAAGAACTCCTCGGTCTCCCGGCAGGCGACGATGCCCGAGTGGCGGAAGGCCGCCTGATAGACCTCGAAGGTCCCGGCCAGAGCGCCCGTGTGGGAGCCCGCGGCGCGCCGTCCGGCCTCGGTCCGGCCACCCTTCAGGACGACCACCGGCTTTCGCTCAGTGGCGCGGCACGCGGCCTCGACGAAGCGTTTCCCATCGCGCACCGACTCGATGAACGCGGCGATCAGGGTTGTCTCGGGATCGTCCGCCAGGTCGTCGAGCAGGTCGGCGATCTCCAGATCAACCTGGTTGCCGATGCTCAGGAACTTCGAGAGCCCGAGGCCCAAGGAGCCGAGGTGGCGGATGATCAGCCCGCCGTAGGCCCCGCTCTGGGAGACGACGCTGATCCCTCCCGCTGTTCGCGGCAGGTCCCAGAAGTAGGTGCCGTTCAGCTTCCCCGGCTTGGAATAGACCCCCATGCAGTTGGGGCCGACGAGCCTCATCCCTGACTCCGCCGCCGCGATGCGGAGCTCGGCCTGGAGCGCCTGCCCCTCGGCGTCCACCTCCCCGAACCCGGAGGAAAGGATCACGGCGACCCTGACCTGCCTCGCCGCCAGCGCCTTGACGGCGGGCAACACCTCAGGACTGGGGAGACTCACGAGGGCCAGATCAATGTCGGAGGGCAGGTCGGCCACCTTTGCCACCGTTGGAAGCCCGAGGATCGGCTCGCCGCTCGGGTTGACGGGGTGAACGGAGCCCGGGAAGCCATAGTCGAGGACGTTCTTCAGGAGACGGTGGCCGAGCTTGGCAGGGTTGCGGGAGACCCCGAGCACCGCCACGCTCCGCGGAGAGAAGAGCGGGGCGAGGAACGTCATCGGGGGGCGTTGCGCTGATCCACGACGCGAACGGCCTTACCCACCGGGCGGGGAATCTCCCCCTCCTTCACGAAGCGGAGCTCGGGGCTCAAGCCCAGGAGGTCGCGGAGCTTCCGGCGGAGGCGCTCCCCTTCCTCTGCTCTGAACTCCGGCCTCACCTCCGCCAGGACCGTCATCCGGTCGCCCCCCTCGCCCCGATCCAGCTGGATCTGGTACTCGTGGCTCACGCCCTCGTGCTGGAGGATCAACTGCTCCACCTGGCGCGGGTAGAAGTTCACCCCTTTGAAGACCACCATGTCGTCGGTGCGGCCCCGCAGCCGGTCGATCCTGAGGTGGGTCCTTCCACAGTCGCAACGGTCGCGACTCACGACCCGCGTGACGTCGCGGGTGCGGTAGCGGACGAGCGGGAGCCCCTCCCGGGTGAGCGTGGAGATCACCAATTCGCCTTCAGTGCCGTCGGGGACCCCCTGCCCGCTCGTCGGCTCCACGATCTCGGCGTAGAAGTGGTCCTCCCAGATGTGGATCCCGGCGCGGGCCTCGCAGTCGATCCCCATGCCGGGCCCGCCGGTCTCCGTCATCCCGACGATATCGAAGGTCTTGAGGCGGAGCTCGCGCTCGATCACGGCTCGCAGCGGGTCCGACCATATCTCCGACCCCAGCAGCGCCACGCGGAGGGAAAGCTCTGAGAGGTCGAACTTCTCCTCCCGCGCCACCTCGATGAGGCGGAGCGGATAGGTGGCGATGGCGGTGATGACCGTCGCCCGGAGGTCCTTCATGAGCTTAAGCTGGAGGAGGGTGCGGCCGGCGCCGACGGGAATGACCATCGCCCCCAGCCGCTCGGCGCCGTAGTGGAAGCCGAAGCCGCCGGTGAAGAGGCCGAAGGAGGGCGTGATCTGGATGACGTCCTTGGCGGTCACCGTCGCCGCCCGGTAGCAGCGCGCCATAACCTCGCCCCACTGGGCGATGTCGCCTCGCGTGTAGGGGTTGAGGATCGGGTTCCCCGTGGTGCCCGAGCTCATGTGGAGGCGAAGGAACTGCTCGCGCGGCGCGCACGCGAGGCCGAACGGGTAGGCGTCGCGCAGCTCTTCCTTTGTCAGGAACGGGAGCTGCTCCCAGTCCTTCGGCGAGCTGATGTCCTGGGGCTGCACCCGTCCCAGGCGCGCATGGTAGGTGGGGTTGGTCAGGACGCGCTCTAAGGTCCGTCGCATGCCCTGGAGCTGAACCTCCACCAGGCGCTCGCGACCCAGCGTCTCGATCTCAGGCTGAAACACGGCGACCGTACTCCCTCACCTGCCCCCCTCACCTTTATCCTCTCCCCCACTGGGGGGGAGGGAACTGATGGCGCGGTAGACGCGTTCGGGGGTGAGTGGTAGCTCCCTGATCCTGACTCCCACGGCGTCATGGACGGCGTTGGCGACGGCGGCCGCCACCGGGATTGCTCCGGCCTCGCCGATCCCCTTGGCACCGAAGGGGCCAGCAGGGTCCACGCTCTCGATGAGGCGGACCTCGATCTCCGGCATGTCCCCGGCGTGGAAGATCGCGTACTCCATGAACTGGGGGTTTAGCACATAGCCGTCCTGGACGTGGAGCTGCTCGGTCAGGGCGTAGCCGAGCCCCATGTGGATGCCGCCGTGCACCTGCCCCTCACACGCCAGCGGGTTCAGGGCGCGCCCCACGTCGTGGGCCGAGGCGATCTTGAGGACTTCCACTCTGCCCGTTTCCTCCTCCACTTCCAGGAGTACCGCCTGGCAGGCGAAGCCGTAGGTCGCCGAGATGTTGCCGCGGAACTCCTTGTTGAGCATCTGGGTCGGCGGGTCGTAGAACGCCTCCGCCACCAGGGTCCGCCCCCCTTCCCTGAAGTGCCCGGAGCGGACGACCTTGTCGTAGGGGAGGCGGCGGTCGGGCGTGTCCTTGACGAAGACGAACCCGTCGGCGAGCTCCAGGCGCTCGGCCGGCTCGTCCATCACCTCGGCCGCGAGGGCCAGCAGTTTTTGTTTCAGGTCGGCGGCGGCCAGGAGGACGGCGTTGCCCGCGATGAAGGTGGTGCGGCTGGCGTGCACTCCCACGTCCCACGGTTTCACCACCGTGTCGTGGTTCACCACTTCGACGCGCTCGAGCGGAATGCCGAGGGCTTCGGCGGCGATCATCGCGAGGACCGTCTCCGACCCCTGCCCGACTTCGCTGGCGCCCGTCAGCAGGCTCAGCTTTCCGAAGTCGTCAAGCTTGAGGATGGCCCCGCAGCCGTCGGACCGGTAGATCCGCGCGCCGCCGCCAACGTGAAACATGCCCGCGTAGCCGACCCCCCGCTTCCAGCCGGGACGGGGCGGGCGAGCCGGAGGCGCCAGGATCGCTTTCTTGGCGGCGTCGAGGCATTCGGTGAGGGCGCAGGAAGTGATGCGGCAGCCCTGGGGTGTCACGTCGCCGGGCTGATTCGCGTTCCGCCGTCGGAGCTCCAGGCGATCCACGCCGAGACGGTCGGCCAGCTCGTCCATCTGAGACTCGACCGCGAAGGTGGCTTCGAGGTTCCCGTAGCCGCGCATGGAGCCCGAGTAGAGGTTGTTGGTATAGACGATCGTCGAGTCGAACCTGACGTTGGGGCAGCGGTAGAGGCCCGCGGTGGTCGCCAGGATCACGGTGGGCGTCGTGGAGCCCCACGACACGTAGGCGCCGCTATCGATCACCACCCGACCGGCGCGAGCCAGGAGCGTCCCGTCATTCCTGGCCGCCGTCTTCATGTGGATCACGCACGGCTCGCGGGTCGGGCTGGCGATGAACTCCTCCATCCGCTCGAAGACGATCTTCAC
>JACPCF010000036.1 GCA_016179965.1 Candidatus Rokuibacteriota bacterium
GGGGTCAGGACGGCAAGCGGCGGAGGCTCAGCGGCGCAGGAAGCCGAAGACGGCGAGGACGGCGGTGAGGAAGGTGAACCAGCCGGACACGACCCACATGAAGGTACGGAGGGTTCCGTGCATGTCGGTCAGGCGCTGGTTCATGTCGGTGAGGCGCTGGTGGATTCCCTCGAACCGGTGGTCGAGCGCTTCGAAGCGGTGGTTCATGTCCGCACGAAGCTCCGCGAAGCGCTGGCCGACCTCAGCGAACCGCTGGTTCATATCGGTCCGGAGGTCGTCGAAGCGCTTGTGCAGATCGTCGATCCGCTTGGAGAGCTCCTCGCTCATGGGCCCAGGCTATGCGAACCCCGCCGACGAGTCAAGGAGGGAGTGCCGGCAGACCCACGAGCCCGGCGTCGCCTCTTCGGCGCTGAAGCCGGCCGCCTCGATCTCGACCCGCACCTCGTGGGGCCCCGCGAAGTCATGGAAGAAGCAGGGCCGGCTCGGGTCGCTGGCCTCGGAGGTTTCGAGCATACACCCATCCCCCGGCTCGGAGAGGCGCCGGGTGCTTCTCAGCCTCTCTCCCACCCTCCGGAGGAAATCGACGAGGCGGCTTCGCGAGATGAGCCCCCGGGGGCCCCGGTAAACAACCATGAGGATCAGCACGCCGTCCGGGGCGAGGGCCCGCCCGATGCGCCGAAGCGTCTCCACCCTGAGGGCGCGGCCGGGGATGTGGTGGTACGACCCGGCCCAGTAGGCTGCGTCGAACGACCCCGGCGGCTCGTCGAGCTCCGTCGCGCTCTGGACCCGGAACGTGATGGCTAGTCCCTCGCGCTCGGCGTTGGCCCGCGCCGCCTCGATCATCCGGGGCGCGATGTCGATGGCGACCACGCGGAAGCCCGCGCGCGCGAGGCCCAGCGCCTCGCGGCCGGCGCCGCAGCCGATGTCCAGGATCCGGCCGCCCGGCCTGACGTGACGGAGGACGATCTCGCGCTCGACGGGTTCGAGCACTCCCGAGGCGAGACTCGAGTACTGACGGGCCTCGGCCTCGCGATCGTACTTGTCCCTCACGCCGGAGAGACAAGCCCCGGCGCTCCCCAGATAGAGCGTCGGAGTAAACGGATGAGCGAACCTCGACAGGATCTCCAGGACATCCAGCGCCCGCGGCAGCCAGCGAGCCGGGACGTGGCCCAGCACTCCCCGCTCCAGGGAGAAGACCACCTCGCCCCGCTCGATGGCCACGACCCGGCCCAGGGGCTCCCCCTCGGCGCGCGCCCCCTCGCCCTCCAAGGGGTGAAGGCTGAAGGCGCGGCCGGTGCGCCAGAGGAGCAGATCGCGGCGGCGCGCTCCGCCCGCGCCGAGGGGAGCGACCTGGATGACCTGCCCGTCGCGAAAAGGGGGCGCCGGCTCCAGCAGCTTGAGCCGGAGGCGGGATGCCTGGGATGCGAGCGCCCCCCAGCTCTCCTCGCCCAGCTCCTCGCCACGCTCGAGGAGCATCAAACGCGTCATTTCACCGGCGTCACGAGTCCCTTGTCCAGGAGCTCCTGGACGAAGCGCCTCACGTCCTCGTCGGCCTGCCGGGTTTCCACGTCGAACTCCCGCACGATCTGCCCCACGATCTCGTCCATGCTCCGCTTGCCGTCGATCAGCTCCCAGACCCGGCTCCCCAGGGGATTCAGGCCGCGGAGCACCTTGGTTTCCATGGAGAGGATGACCGCCTCTCCCTCGATGATCCGCCACGCGGTGGTCGGAGCCTTGGCGACGATCACCGGAGAACGAGCCTGGCGAGGTAGAAGGGCACCCGGAGGGCCTTCCAGGCAAGGCGCCGCCAGGGAGAGGAAGGACGCTCGCCCAGGCGGAGGCCGGAGGCGAGGCTGGCCACCGCCCCCAGCCACCGGTCAAGGAGCGGCCACGGGAAGGCTTCCAGGTTCACCAGCCGGCCGGCGAGGCCGCGCAGGGCGACCACGCGGGCCACGACGCGCTCCCAGGGGACGAGGGGATCCGGGCTCGCGAGCGCGTCACCCTTGGTCACGACGCCGGAACCGCTCGCCGCCACCACTCGGTGGATGACGAGCTCGGCGTCCCGCTCGTAGGCGATCAGCGTCCCCGCCCCGATCCTCCGCCCACCGAGGGGAGCGAGGAGGAGCTCGTCGCCCGGGCGGACCAGCGGCAGCATGCTCGCCGAGGCTTCCCTCACCCAGAGCCGCTCCCCCCGGGCCAGGACGTCCTGGGCGAGGGAGACGAGAACGTGGGCCGGGGCCGCGGGCATGCCCTCACGCCACGAACGGAGGGATGGGCGGGATCTCGATCTGGCGGGTCTTCACGTCCTTCACGCCGTGGACCTTCCGCACCACCTCCAAGGCCTGATCGAGCGCCGCCGTCGCCTCGAGGGTCACCACGCCCTGCTGAGCCTCCACGGTGATCCGGTACTTCCGGGTCTCGGGCTCGGTGGCGAGCGCCACCTGGACCCGCGAGGCCAGCGCCCGGTCGGCGACGATTTGCCGGCCCGCCTCGGTGGTGGCGAAGTCCGGCTGCCGCGCCGCCACGCTGATCAGCTCCACGGCCGTCTCGACGGACATCCGTTCAGTGTTGAGGACCAGCTCGTAGAGACTGGGGTCGTTGAGATCCGTCTCGTAGAAGTAGCGGAAGCGGCTCGACTTCTCCGCGTCGTCCCGGCGCACCATGTCGGTGACGGTCCGCGGGTTCACGGCCTCTCCCATCTGGCCGGCCATCTTCTTCAGCGCGCGCTTGACGCGGAGCTCGAAGGGCGCCTTGACGCGGACCCGGAGCACGTGGGGGATCCCGCGGAGGAGCCATTGGCCGCTGCGCCCCATGAGGACCACGTTGTCCCGCTCGGCGAACTCGAGCAGCGTGGTCTGAATCACCGTGATGTAGCGGTGGGTCTCCGTGTCCAGGCGCTCGAAGAGCGAGGGCTTCGACTCGTCGAGGTGGGTGAGCTTCTCCTCGAGCAGCCCGTAGCGGCGCGCCGCTTCGGAGATGACTTCCTGGTCCGCGTAGCGGTAGCCGAGGCGCTGCGCCACGGCCATCCCGATCTCAGGCCCGCCGGCCCCCATTTCGTGCGAGACGGTGATGATGGCCATGCCTGACCTCCCCCCGCATTTACGCGGGACGGTATTTTTCTTTCAGAGCCGCAGGCGCGATGGCGATCCGTTTGCCGCTCACGTCGTCCAGGACGTACACCTCGTCGGTGAGGGAGCTGCTGGCGAAGACCTCGAACACCTCCAGCGCCTCTTCCAGCGTCGTCCCGGCCGGCCGCGTCGCCATCATCGCCTCCACGGCCTCGCGCTTGAGCCGCACCTAGACGCCCAGTAGCGCCGCGGCCTTGTCGGCGTTGGAGACGGTGAGCACGACCGTGGTGGTTCCGCCCATCCCGCCGCCGGTCGCGTAGGCGCACTTGATGTTGATCTTGGCCGCCGCGAGCTTCTCGGCGACGCGCGCCAGGGCCCCCGGGCGATCCTCCAGCGTGAGCGTCAGCGCCTGCTCTTCTCCGCAGCGGAGCTTGGCCGCCTTCAGAGCCTCCTTGGCGCGCGCGGCATCGCTGACGACCATGCGGATCTTGCCCCGCCCCGCGGCCTCGGCGGCGCAGATGGCGGTGATATTCACGCCGGCGCCGGCCAGCGCCCGGCTGATCTTCGCGAGAACCCCCGGCTTGGATTCGAGGGTGAGGGTGAGCTGAGTCGTCTTTGGCATGGCGGGCTTCCTCCCTCAGCGAGTTTTAGCGTGAGGGGATGCTACCACGGCGGATGGGGGACGACAAGCCGGGGTCAGGCCTGAGTATTGACTTATTTGCTCGGGCATCAATCTCCGTGACTACTTGCCCAGCACCAATACATCAAGTTCGGTGACCCGTTTCAAATCGGCGTCGTTTCCGATGAACCCCGTGGCTTCGGAATTCAACGCGGTCGCGATCAGGATTGAATCTGGAGTCTTCAACCGGTAAGTCGCCCGAAGCCGGGCCCCGAGGTCGGCTATTTCTAGGGAAAGCGCGACCCAGGTGAGGTGGGGATAGGTTGTCAGCAGCCCGTAGAACTGGCCGACTCGCTCCTCATCGTTTCTCCGATATGGCTGAACCAGCACCTCCAAAAGAGTGAGCGCCGAGCAGATTCCCTGGACCCTTCCCGCCTCCATCCATTCAAAAATTTTGTTAGCGAGCGGCCCATAAACGAGGTCGGCCTGGATGAAGTAAATCAGGATGCTTGAATCTAAGCCGATCTTTCTGTGCTTCTTGAGAAAGCCCTCGAGAGCGGCAGCACCTACCACGACCTGCGTTCCGTCTTAAGGTATCTTTTGGGGTAGAGTCCTTTCCCACTCCCGGAAAGGGCCTTGGCGTATTTTTTGGGCTTGGGCATCAGGAGGGTTACGCTTCCTTTCACCACGACCAATATCTGGTCTCCGCCCCTGACTCCCATCGCCTGCCGAGCCTCTTTAGGGAGCACGATTTGGTTCTTAGAAGACAATGTGAGACGTGCCACGCTTTCCTCCCATTGAGATGATTCGTTGATCCGTGCTTTACTTTACACGAAATCGTAAAGCAGTTCAAAAACAACGAGGGGACGACAAGCGACCGCCGGCGCTACTTCTTGGGCGGCTGATTCAGCGGGAAGAACGGGCTGTTGGGGTTGTTCGCGTTGAAGGGGTCGAACGGGGCTCCCGCGCCGAAGGGGTTGGAGGACGTGTAGGGAGCGAACGGGTTGCCCAGCTGGCCGGGTTGGTAGGCGGGGCTCGCGGAGCTGAACGGAGAGGAGAGCGGGCTGTACGGGTTATACGGGGGCGGGGGGCTGAAGGAGGCGCCGGCTCCGGGAACGGACGGGGCCGCGGGGGCGGTGGGGCTGGCCGGCATGAAGGGATTGCCCTGGGGGGCGTACGGGTTCGTCGCGCTCGCGGGGCCGAAGGGGTTGCCCTGCGGCGTGTACGGGTTCATTGCGCTCGAAGCGCCAAAGGGGTTCCCCTGGGGCAGGTACGGGTTGGCGGGCGGCGGCGGCGCGGCCGCGGTGGGAGGCCGCTGGGAGGTGAACGGGCGGTTCGGGTCGCCCGCGGCCGGCTGCGGCCCCCGCTGCCCGCGCTGCCAGCACGATCTGCGCGAGGCGGCGAAGTTCTGTGACCAGTGCGGCGTCCCGGTCGTCCCACCCAGCTCCGGTGGGTACCCGGCCCCCGCGGCGCAGTTCAACGCGCCCCGCTCCTACACCCCCAAGCACCTCGCCGAGCGCATCCTCACGTCCCGGACGGCCCTCGAGGGCGAGCGCAAGCAGGTGACGGTCCTCTTCGCCGACCTCCTGAACTTCACCGGCCTCTCCGAGCAGCTCGACCCCGAGGAGCTCCACGACCTGATGAATCGCCTCTTCGACATCATGCTGGCCGAGGTCCACCGCTACGAAGGCACGGTGAACCAGTTCACGGGAGACGGGATCATGGCGCTCTTCGGCGCCCCCCTGGCCCTCGAGGATCACGCGGCGCGCGCGGTGGAGGCGGCGCTGGCGATCCAGGAGGCCATGCGGAAGGTGGGGGACGAGCTCGAGGCCAATCGAGGGCGGCGCGTCGCCCTCAGGATCGGCGTGAATACCGGGCTCGTGGTCGTCGGCAAGATCGGCGACGACCTCCGGATGGACTACACCGCCCAGGGCGACACCGTCAATCTGGCCGCGCGCCTCCAGGCCCTGGCCGAGCCGGGGACGGTGGCGATCAGCGAGGCCGCCCACCACCTGGTGGCGGGATATTTCGACTGCGAGTCGCTCGGCAAACATACCGTGAAGGGCAAGAGTGTGCCCGTGGAGGTCTTCAAGCCCCTCCGGCGGAAGGCGCACCGCAGTCGGCTCGCCGTCGCCTCCGAGGCGGGGCTCTCGACGTTCGTCGGCCGCCAGACCGAGCTGAGGGCGCTCCTGAGCGCGTGGGACGAGGCCCGCGCGGGGCGCGGCCGCGTGGTCACCATCGTCGGGGAAGCCGGGATCGGCAAGTCGCGTCTTCTCTGGGAGTGTAGGGACCGGCTCCCGGCCGGCGGGGCGGAGTGGGTCGAGGGGACCTGCGTCCCCTACGGCCAGTCCACGCCCTACCTGCCCGTGATCGACATCGTCCGCGCCCTCCTGGGGCTGGCCGACGGCGATCCCGAGCGGGAGATGGACCGGAAGCTCACCCAGCGGCTCACGGCGCTCGGCCCGGAGGCCGAGAAGGCCGCGCCCGCGCTCCGCTACCTCCTCTCCATCGGCGCGACGGGGGACGGCATGGCGGCGCTCTCCCCCCAGGAGCGCAAGGAGCGCATCCTGGCGGCCCTGGCCCGGCTCAGCGAGGCGGCCTCGCGGGAGGTCCCCCACGTCTTCGCCTTCGAGAACTGTCAGTGGCTCGACCAGGCCTCGACCGAGTTTCTAAACTACTGGGCGGCATCCATTCCACGCGCGCCCGCCCTCGTCGTCCTGACCTGCCGTCCGGGCGCGAATCCTCCGGCCGCCGGGAGTCCCGTGAGCTCCCGGATCGTGCTCCAGCCGCTCGAGCCCGACGACCGAGCGACGCTCGCGCGCGCCATCCTCGGCGATTCCCCGGTCCGCCCCAGGCTCCTCGAGGCCGTGGTCGAAAAGACTGGAGGCAACCCGCTCTTCATCGAGGAAGTGTCGCGCTCCCTCCGGGAGACGGACCTCAGCAAGGGCGCCGACGCGCTCAAGATCCCGCCGACGATCCTCGACGTCCTGGCGGCGCGCATCGATCGCCTGCCCGACCTGGCGAAGTCGGCGCTCCAGATGGCCTCGGTGATCGGCCGGGACTTCACCCAGCGCCTCCTGGCGCGGGTGGCGGACCGCGGCGAGGGGATCCCGACGGCGCTCCAGAAGCTCCTGGAGCTCGAGCTGATCATCGAGAAATCCCTCGACGAGGCCGCGTACATGTTCCGCCAGGCCCTCGTCCAGGAGGTGGCTTACCAGGGCCTCCTCCTCCAGCGCCGCAAGGCCCTGCACAAGCTCATCGGCGAGGCGGTCGAGGAAGTGTACGCCCAGCGCCTCTCCGAGCACGTGGAGATGCTGGCCCACCACTTCCTCCAGGGCGAGGAGTGGGAAAAGGCCGTGACCTACCTCCGCCAGGCGGGCGCCAAGGCCACCGCCCTCTGCGCCAACACCGAGGCGGTGACCTTCCTCCAGCGGGCGCTGGAGGCCAATGCGCGCCTGCCCCAGAGCCGCCAGCGCGACGCGCGGACCATTGACATCTCCATTGACCTCCGCCCCCCGCTCCTCCAGCTCGGGCGCCTTGAGGAGGTCCTGGCTCTCTCGCGGGAAGCCGAGACGCTCGCCAAGGCCCTCGACGACGAGCCGCGCCTGGCCCGCGTGTACACCTACCTGATCAACTACCACTACCTGAAGGGCGAGCCCCACCTGGCCATTGACTACGGGCAGCGCTGCCTCGAGATCGGCGAGCGAACGGGCGACCTGCCGCTCCAGGTGCTGGCGCTCCAGTACATGGGGACCTGCGCCCACGCCCAGGGCCGCTATCGGGAGGCGATCTCCACGCTCGGCCGGAACATCGCCCTGATCGAAAAACACGAGGGGACGCCCGACGTGACCCGCGGGGGATTCGCCTACGTGGCGTCGTGCGGCTGGCTCGCCTTCGCCTGGGCCGACCTGGGCGATTTCCCCGAGGCCCACGCCGCCATCGACAAGGCGCGCCGCGCCGCCGATGGGAGCGGCCACGCCTACGGCGAGGCCATCGCCTGGACGCTGGCCGGGCTCGTCAAGAATCGCCAGGGCGACTTCGAGGGCGCGCGCCCCGACCTCGAGCGGAGCCTCCAGGCGTGCCGCGAGCGGGGCCTCGCCGTCTGGCGGCCGATCCCCTCGTCCATCCTCGGCCACACCCTCGTGCGCCTCGGCCAGGTCTCCGAAGGGCTCCCGCTCCTCGAGGAGGGCGCGAGCCTCACGGAGGCGCTCGGCGTCAAGGCGTACCTGGCGCTCTGGACGGCGCACCTGGGGGAGGGGCTTCTGGCGGCGGGAGAGGTGGACCGCGCTCTGGCCGTCACGACGCAGGCCCTCGACCTCGCCCGCGCCCACAAAGAAGAAGGCCACCAGGCCTGGGCGCTGCGCCTCCTCGGCGACATCCACGCGCGCCGCGCGCCCGTCGATCTCGCGCAGGCCGAGGCGTGCTACCGCGAGGCGGCCGCTCTCGCCGCCAGGCTGGAGATGGCCCCCCTCCTCGCCCAGTGCCAGCTGAGCCGCGCGGGCCGCTGAGCTAGGCGATCGTCACGATCGCGCGGCCGACGATCTCGCCTCGATTGAGCGCCTGGTAGGCCTGATCGGCGTCCGCCAGCGCGTAGCGCCGCGTGATCGGCTGAGAGACGTTGATCTGGCCGTTGGCCGCCAGCCGCAGGACTTCGGGCATGTCGGTGCGCACGCGGCAGCCGTAGGAACCGCTCAGGCGAATGCCGCGGCGAACGAGGCGCGTCACCTCGATGCCGGCCGTGGCCTGGCCGGCGGCGATGCCGATCACCACGGTCCGGCCCCCGTCGCGCGTCATCATGAAGGCGTTGACAACCGTTTCCGGCCGGCCGAGCGCTTCGATGGCCACGTCGGCGCCACGCCCTCCCGTCAGGCCCATCACCCGAGCCACCGGGTCGCCCTTGGCGGCGTTGACGACCTGCGTCGCCCCCAGCTTCCGCGCCGCCTCGAGCTTGTCATCGCGCACGTCCACGGCGATGATCTCGGTGGCGCCGAAGACCCGGGCGATCTGGATGGCGTTGGATCCCACGCCTCCCACGCCGACGACCACCACCGTTTCACCGGGGAGCACTTGGGCCTGATTCTTCACGGCGCCGTAGGCGGTCATGATCGCGCAGCCGAGGATGCACGCATCCGCCAGCGGCAGGTTGGGAGGCGCTGGGAAGACATCGGAGGCGGGGACGACGGCGTACTCAGCCAGGCC
>JACPCF010000037.1 GCA_016179965.1 Candidatus Rokuibacteriota bacterium
GGACGTGCAGAACGATCCCAAGAAAATCCGAGAGATCGAGAGCGACGCCTGGGAGGACTTCCTGGACATGACCATGTCCCAGGCGCTCCTCTGGGCGTCCGAGAACATCGATCCGGCGAAGACCCCCTCCGAGGTCGTGCTGACGGAGCCCTATCTCATGGGGTCTCACGCCTCCGGCACCGGAGCCTGGGTGAGCGGGCCGGAAGACATCGCGCCGAAGGAGTACTTCTGGGGCTACAACCGGATGACGACGATCAGAGGGCTCTTTGCCGCCGGCGACGGCGTGGGCGGCTCGGCCCACAAATTCTCGTCGGGCTCCTACACGGAAGGGCGGCTTGCCGGAAAGGCCGCGGTGGCGTACGTGCACGACAACCCCCCTCCCCCCACGCTGGACGGGGACCGCGTGGAGGCGATCAAGAATGAGCTCTTCGCGCCCCTCGAGGTGTACGAACAGTCCCGTCCGGCCGTGACCCGGGGAGACGTGAACCCCAACGCGCTCTCCCCCAAGCAGTCCCTCCTGCGGCTCCAGAAGATCATGGATGAGTACGTGGCCGGGCAGGGCTCCGGGTACATCACCAACGGGCCGACCCTGAAGCGCGGGCTCGAGCTGTTGGAACTGCTCAAGCACGATCTCCCTCGGATGGCCGCGCGCGACCTCCACGATCTGCTCCGGGTGTGGGAGGTGTGGGACCGGTACTACTGCGCCGAGGCGCACGCGCGGCACATGCTCTTCCGCGAGGAAACGCGCTGGCCCGGTTATTATTACCGCGGGGACTTCCCGAAGCTCGACGAGGCGAACTGGAAGTGCTTCACGACTTCCCGCTACGACGCCGCCAAGGGGGAGTGGACGCTCGCCAAGAAGCCGTTCATCCAGCTGATCCCGTAGGACAGCGATGGCGGGGCCGGCCGCAGGCGCCACGATGACCCCCGAGACCGGCCAGCAACGGTCGGTGTACCGGAGCATTCTCATCGTCGGCGGCGGCATCGCTGGCATTACCGCCGCGGTCGAGGCCGCTGAGGCCGGGTACGACGTCACCATCATCGAGAAGGAGCCGTACCTCGGCGGGCGCGTCGTCCAGCTCTACAAGTACTTCCCGAAGCTCTGCCCGCCCTACTGCGGCATGGAGATCAACTTCCGCCGGATCAAGGACAACCCGCAGATTCGATTCCACACCATGGCGGAGGTCGAGAGCATCTCGGGCCGGCCCGGGAACTTCGACGTCGCGGTCAGGCTGAACCCGCGGTACGTGAACGACCGCTGCACGGCCTGCAACGCCTGTGTCGCTGTCTGTCCCTCGGAGCGCCCTAACGCCTTCAACTTCGGCATGGGCAAGACCAAGGCCATCTACCTCGCCCACGAGATGGCGTTCCCGATGAAGTACGCCATCGACGCCTCGGCCTGCCGGCTCACCGAGTGCGCCAAGTGCGTCGAGGTCTGCGAGTACGGCGCCATCGACCTGACCATGCAGCCCCAGACCATGACCCTCAAGGTCGGGGCCGTCATCATCGCGACGGGCTGGAAGCCGTACGACGCGAGCCGCATCGACAACCTGGGGTTCGGGAAGTATCCGGACGTCATCACGAACGTGATGATGGAGCGGCTCGCCGCGCCCAACGGCCCGACGAAGGGAAAGATCCTCCGGCCCTCCAACGGTCAGGAGGTGCAGAGCGCCGTCTTCATCCAGTGCGCCGGCTCGCGCGACGTGAGCCACCTGGGGTACTGCTCGGGGATCTGCTGCCTCGCCTCGCTGAAGGAGGCGACCTATCTCCGTGAGCGGAACCCGAACGCGCGGGCCCACATTTTCTATATCGATCTGCGGACTCCGGGGACGTACGAGTTCTTCTCCCAGAAGGTGCTGAAGGATGATCACATCACGGTGACGAAGGGCAAGGTGGCGAAGATCACCGAAGATCCCGCGATGGGGCGGTTGATCGTCGAAGCCGAGGATATCCTCTCGGCCGACAAGACCAGGCTCCCTGTGGACCTTGTGGTCCTGGCATCTGGGATGGTGTCGAACCTCGCCGACGGCAAGATGGCGGGGGCCGTGGCGCTCGACAAGGACCACTTCGTCGTCCAGGCCGAGAGCGGCGAAGGGATCTTCGCGGCCGGTTGCGCGAAGGGGCCCTTCGACGTGGCGACGTCGGTCCAGGACGCGACCGCCGCGGCCGCCCAGGCGATCGAAGCCATTCACACGGCGGGGCGCAGGTAGCGTAATGGCCAAGAAGACCGGCATCTACGTGTGTTCCGGGTGCGGAATCGGGAGCTCGATCGACGCGGGAAAGCTCCTGGATCTCGCCCGGGCGGCCAACACGGGCGGCCCGGTGCGGACCTCCGGAGCGTTCTGCCTCGAGGACGCCCGGCTCATCGGGAGGGACATCGAGCAGGAGGGAGTGGATTCGGTTGTCATCGCCGCGTGCTCGCCGCGCGTCAACACCGACATTTTCGGATTCCCGTCGGTGTTCGTCGAGCGCGTGAACATCCGCGAGCAGGTGGCCTGGAGCCATCCGCCGAACCATGAAGAGACCCAGGCCCTCTCGGAGGACTATCTCCGCATGGGAATCGTGCGGACCCAGAAGTCGAACCCCCCGAAGCCCTACACGGAGGCGAACGAGCGGACCGTGCTGGTCGTCGGCGGCGGCGCGGCCGGCCTCAGCGCCGCGCTCAGCGCGGCCCGGAGCGGCTTCGGGGTGGTACTGGTCGAGAAGGAAGGGGCGCTGGGCGGTTACGCTGCCAAGCTCCACAAGCAGTTCCCCAAGCGCCCCCCGTACCAGGAGCTGGAGGACACTGACATCGCCACGAAGATCAGCGGCGTCAGGTCGCTGCCGAATGTCAAGGTCATGACCAACGCCCAGGTCCTTGAGGTCTCCGGCGAGCCCGGCCGGTTCAGCGTGACCATCGGGGAGAATGAGACGACGACCCAGGTGACCGTCGGCGCGATCGTCCTCGCCACGGGCTGGCGGCCGGCCGAGACCCAGAAGTACGCGACCTACGGGCTCGGCAAGTACCCGAACGTGGTGACCAGCATGGACCTGGAGGCGATGGCGGCCAAGGGGATGATCAGCCGGCCGTCGGATCGCCGCCCCGCCACGCGCGTCGCTTTCCTGCTCTGCGACGGAGAGGGCGACGACGCGCATCTGCCCTACGGCGGGAACGTGTCGAGCCTCGTCGCGCTCAAGCAGGCAACCTACGTGCGGCAGCAGTCTGCGGACGCCAGCGCCTACATCTTCTACGGAGACATGCAGACCCCGGGGCAGTATGAGTACTTCTACAAGAGCGTCCAGGCGGACCCCGGTATCTTGCTCTCCCAGGGACAGGTTCGGGGGGTCGGCGAGGACCACGAGCAGAGCGTGATCCTCGAGGTGAGCGACACCCTGATGGGCGGGGACATCCAGATCGCGCTGGACCTGCTCGTGCTATCCACCGGGATGGTTCCCTCGACGCTCGACTCGGAAGGGGCGCTCGGCCTGGCGTACCTCCAGGGGAAGAACGTGCCGACGACCAGGTTCGGCTATGCCGATTCCCACTTCATCTGCTTCCCCTACGAAACCCGCCGCACCGGCATCTACTCGGCCGGCGCGGTCCGCCAGGCGATGGACCTGGCGGCGAGCACGCAGGACGGCCGGGCTGCGTCGCTCAAGGCGATCCAGTCCATCGAGAAATCCTCCGCCGGCCAGGCGGTCCACCCGAGGGTCGGGGACCTGTCCTATCCCGAGTTCTTCATGCACAAGTGCACCTCGTGCGGGCGTTGCACGCAGGAGTGTCCGTTCGGCGCCCTCGAGCTCAACGAGAAGAAGAACCCCGTGCTGAACACGAACCGGTGCCGCCGCTGCGGGATCTGCATGGGCGCCTGCCCGGTCCAGATCATCTCGTTCAACGACTACTCCGTTGACATGCTGTCCTCCATGATCAAGGCCGTCGAGATCCCCGAGGGCGACGACGAGAAGCCGCGAATCCTGGCGCTCGTCTGCGAGAACGACGCCTACCCCGCGCTCGACATGGCGGGGATCAACCGCCTCCAGTATCCTGCCTCGGTCCGCGTGATCCCGGTGCGCTGCCTGGGCTCGGTTAACAGCATCCTGATCGCCGACGCGGTCTCCCGGGGCTTCGACGGCGTGGCGCTTCTCGGCTGCAAGCCCGGGGAGGACTACCAGTGCCACTTCATCCGGGGGAGCGAGCTGCTCGAGACCCGGATGGAGAACGTGCGCGAGACCCTCGGACGGCTGGCGCTCGAGCCCGAGCGGGTTAAGGTCATGGAGCTGGCGATCTCGGAGTCGGACCGGATTCCGGCCATGCTGGAGGAGTTCGTCGGGGTCATCAGGCAGGTTGGCCCGAACCCGATGAAGGGGTTTTAACGTGGCGACGCTGATTCAGCCGGATCTGGAGTTCAAGCGCGAGATCATCGGGCTCGACGCCCACGACCTGTCGGTCTGCTACCAGTGCGGAACCTGCTCGGCCGTCTGCCCCATTTCGACCGCGGACAATCCGTTTCCGCGCAAGGAGATGGTCTGGGTCCAGTGGGGGTTGAAGGATCGGGCGCTCGGGAACTCCTCGATCTGGATGTGTCATCAGTGCGGGACCTGCAACACGTACTGTCCGCGGGACGCCAAGCCGGCGAACGTGATGGCGGCCCTCCGGGACTACAGCATTGCCCACTACGCCGTGCCCCGCTTCATGGGCCGGGCGCTCAGCGAACCCAGATACCTCCCGCTCCTCTTTGCGATCCCCGCCGTGATCTTCCTGGCAATCCTCGGTTGGTTGGGGAACCTCACCGCGCTGCCGAGGGGGCAGATCGTCTTCTCCAAGTTCATGCCGATCCTCTACATCGAGGTCATCTTCATGGCGGCGATCGGCTTGTCGATGGCGGGAGCGGCCATGGGGGGCTGCCGGTACTGGAAGGCCATGAGCCGCTCGTCGGGGGCGTCCTCAAACGGTCAGCATCCCGGCAGGCACATCGTCTCCACCCTCCTGGACATCCTGAAGCAAAGTTCAAGCAGTGCAGCGAGGAGCCGGCCGGGACCCGGGAGACTTACAAGGGCCACCTGCACAAGACCCACCTGGCAGTCTTCTGGGGGTTTATGGGCTTGGTGGTTACGACGACGTCCGTGGGCGTGGGGATCTATGCGTTCGGATATCTCACACCGTGGCCGTTCTGGCATCCTGTAAAAATCCTGGGGAACGTGAGCGGGATCGTGGTCATCGCCGCCCTCACCGTGTTCCTCTGGCGCCGCATCGTTGACCAGGCGAAGGCGGGAAAGAGCACCTACTCCGACTGGCTCTTTCTCGCTATCCTGCTCTTGACCACCCTGACGGGCTTCCTCTGCCAGTGGCTGCGGCTCGCCGACCTGCGCGCCCTGGCCTATCCCGCGTACTTCGTTCATCTGATATTCATATTCTTCCTGCTCGTGTATATCCCGTATTCGAAGTTCGCGCACCTGGTGTACCGGACAGTCGCGATGCTCCATTCGGGGGGCAGGGCGCGATGAGGGATCCGAACGACCCGTGCCTCTTCTGCGCCCCGCGCGACGTCACGCGACGGAACGCGCTGGCCTACGCCGCGCGCGACAGCTATCCGGTCAGCCCGGGCCACACCCTGATCCTCCCGTTGCGTCACTGCTCCGACTTCTTCGATCTGTCCCCTGAGGAGATGGCCGCCTGCATGGAGCTCCTGGCGGAGGAGCGCAGGGCGCTGGATCGGGAGTTCAAGCCCGACGGCTACAACGTCGGCCTTAACGTCGGCCAGGCAGGCGGGCAGAGCGTGCTCCACGCGCACATCCACCTGATCCCGCGCTACGCCGGCGATCACCCGAATCCCCGGGGAGGTATTCGCCAGATCATCCCGGGGAAGGCCGACTATCCCCGGGGCGGCCGGGGAGCTGAGTGAGGCCGGCCGTGTGGAATCGCATCAGCGACCAGCATGAGGCGAAGCGCCGGACCACTTGGCGAACGAGCGCACCTACGCCGCATGGGTCCGGACGGCGCTGGCGCTCATCGCCCTCGGGGTCGGCCTCGCCGGGTACTTTCACCTGGCCGGAAACGGTCGGGTCCGGATGTTCGTCGCGCTCGGGATGGCCTTCGTGGTGGGCGGCGCGCTGATGGCGGTCCTCGCGACGTACGCCTACCGCCGGGCATACGCGAGCATCGAGGGGGACGAATACGGGAGCCTCCGGTGAGCGACATGGGGTGGCGATACATGCGTGACGACGGGGTGACGGCCAGTTTCGGCCTCGCCGCCGACGAGGTCATCACGCGGCGGCAGGGGACCGGCACAAGCCCGCCGACGTTGCGGCTCTACACGTACCGGTCCCACTGCGCCCTCGTGGGGCGCTTCCAGCGGGTGAGGTCGGAGATCCACCTCGACTACTGCCGGGCCAACGGGATCGCCGTGAACCGACGCCCCACCGGCGGCGGCGCCATCCTCATGGGGGAGGACCAGCTTGGCGTTGCGGTGATGGTCCCCGAGAGGGCCGACGCGCGCTCCTACGATCGGACACGCGAGCTCTTCCAGCGCTTCTCGGGGGGGATCATCGAGGCGCTTGCCTCGCTGGGGGTCGCGGCTGAGTACCGCAGAAAGAACGACGTGGAGGTCCGGGGCCGGAAGGTGGCGGGGCTCGGCATCTACTTCGACCCGGCGGGCGGCCTCCTCTTCCACGCGAGCCTCCTCGTGGATCTCGACATCCCGCTGATGCTCCGGGTCCTCCGGACCCCCTTCGAAAAAATCTCTGACAAGGAAATCGCGACCGTGGCCGAGCGGGTCACGACCCTCAGGCGGGAGACGGGGCGGGCGCTCTCTGTCGCGGAGATACGGGACCTCGTGAGGCGGCAGTACGTCCGGAGCCTGGGAATAACCCTGGAGGACGGCGGGTTTTCTGAAGAAGAGCTGGCCGAGATCGGAGCCCTCGAGCGGGAGCGCTACGCGACGCGCGAGTGGCTCGAGCGCGAGCCCGCCACGCCCGACGCCATGGGCTCGGCGACCCTCAAGACCGAGGGGGGCCTCCTCTCCGCCCACCTCACCCTGGCCGGCGACGTCATCAAGGCCGTGTACCTGACCGGGGATTTCTTCTGCGACGAGCAGGTCATCGCGGGGATGGAGCGCGCGCTTCGCTGGCATTCCGCGGCGCCCGAGCGGGTGGCGGTAACCCTGGAGGGGCTCAGGGAGCGAGAGGGGGTCGGCCTGCCCGGGGTGCCCACCGAGGCCGTGGCGAAGGTCGTCGCCCTCGCCGCCGAAGCGGCCCGCCGTCGGGAGCAGCTGGCGGTGGCCAAGGGGTGCTTCGTCAACCCGTAGGATTAGGATGCAGAAAGGGCTTGACAGGGGCAGTTTGAGAGTTTATTAGTTCTTTAATTGCGAAACTGTTTGGAATGCTGACGCCTGCTTTCCGGGCGCTGGTCCTGCTGCAGAACCTTCTCCTTCCGGCGCGCTTCTCCCAACGTTCTCGTGAATTTTTTCTCGCGCTGGCTGTGGGGGCCTCCGGCGTCCTGGTGTCGGGGGCCTCGGCAGTCGAGCTCGTCGAGCGCCAGGTGGAGTACTCCAGCGGGGACATTCAGGTGCCTGCCCTGCTGCTCCTGCCCATGGCGCCGGGTCCCCATGCGACGGTGCTCTTCATCCACGGGCGGTCGGGGCTCAACGAGCGGGTCCAGGCCTCGGCCCGGTGGCTGGCGGCCCGCGGGTTCGCGGTCCTGGCGCCCGACTATCACACGGGCAGGTTCATCCCCGAGAATCCCATCGATCACGACCCCTCCACGGAGCAGGACGTGGAGCGGGGGCTCGATTACCTCAAGACGGTCTCCGGCGTGAGGGCGGACAGGGTCGCCGTCGTGGGGCTCTCCCGCGGCGGCTACCACGCGGCCCTGCTGGGGGTCCGCCGGCCCGAGGTGGCCGGGGTGGTGGGCTACTACCCCCATCTGGCCAGCCCCAACGCCCCGGAGCCGGTCCAGGTCTATCGCTACATGCCGGAGGTCGAGCAGTGGAAGGTCCCGGCCCTCCTGATGGTGGGGGACCAGGACCACCAGCTCCGCCGGGAGCAGGTCGTGCGCGTGGCCGAGCGGCTCAAGGAGCGCGGGGTGCCCGTCGAGCTGGTCGTGTACCCCGGGGCTCAACGGGCGTTCGACTTTCGGCGCGACGTGCGGACGGTGGGAGACGACCTGGCCCGGGAGGACGCGCTGAACCGGACCGTGCGCTTCCTCAACCGGGTGCTGGGGGCCAAGGGGCGCGAGCGGGAGTAAAATGGGGGGCGACAAGGAGGGCATCATGACGAACGTGTGGATGGCAGGCGGAAGGATTTCCCGGCGGGGCATGCTGCGGGCGCTGGGGCTTCTCGGGGTGGCGGCGGCCGGCGGTCCGTTTCTCGCGGGCGCGCCGGGACCGGCTCTCGGGCAGGGGAATCTCGGGGCGCTTCAGCCGGAGGAGAAGGTGGATGCGACCATGCAGCGCCTCTTCGGCGGTCGGCCGATCAAGGACGGCTCGAACGTGATCAAGCTGGACCTGCCGTTGATTGCCGAGAACGGCTCGGTCGTGCCCATCACGGTGGAGGTCCAGTCCCCCATGACCCCCGCCAGCTACGTGAAGAGCATCTACATCATTTCCGACAAGAACCGCCGCCCGCTGAACGCCCGGTTCTCCCTGACGCCCGACATGGGAGCGGCGAGCATCGGCGCCAACCTTCGCCTGGGCGAGACGACTAACGTCCGCGCGATCGCGGAGCTGAATGACGGCACCCTGCTCATGGCCAAGCGCGAGGTCAAGGTGACCGTCGGCGGCTGTGGAGGCTAAGCGATGGCGGAGATCGGAAAAGTAAGGATCCGGATCCCCTCCAGCATCAAGCGGGGGGACGTGGTGCGGGTGCGGAGCCTCGTGATTCATCCCATGGAGATCGTCCAGCGTCGGGACGGGAAGCCCGTGGACAAGAACTACCTCTTCATCCACAAGGTGACCGTCGCCTACAACGGCCGGGAGATCCTCGAGGCCGAGACGACCCAGTCCATCAGCGAAAACCCGTTTTTCTCCTTCACCTTCAAGCCCACCGAGCCGGGGATGCTCAGGATCACCTTCCTGGACACCCACGGCGGGAAGTACGAGGGGACGGCGGAGATCAAGTTCGCCTGAGGAGATCTCACATATGTTGCGACCAGGCCATATCCATGCTGCCGGCATCCTCGTGGCGGCGCTCCTCGGCGCCGCGTGCGCGCAGACCGACAAGCCAAGCACGGCGGGGCTCCCGCCGACCCCCTGGGTCTCGCGCGCGATCCCGGAGGGCAAGGGAGAGGTCAAGACCCAGCCCGACGGCAAGAAGACGCAGGTTCGCTACAGGGGGGCGCCCTTCGCCGGGGTCCCGCAGGACTGGAGCGACTACCGCACCTACGCCTATGACGACACACGGCTGGCGCCGCCCGTGAGCAAGATCCCCATGCCCGCCGTCACGGGCGATCCCGCGCGGGGTCGAAG
>JACPCF010000038.1 GCA_016179965.1 Candidatus Rokuibacteriota bacterium
ATCACGGGGCTGTCCTTCCTCGCCGTGGACCTGGCCGCCAAACAACTGGAGCTGCTCAAGGCGGCCGTCCCCAAGCTTTCCCGGGTGGCCGTCCTCCAGAATCCCGGCCTTCCACCTCACGCGCTCATACTGAGGGAGGTCGAAGCCGCGGCCAGGACGTTGGGCGTGACGCTCCTGGTCCTTGGGGTGCGAGTGCCCGACGAGTTCGAAAGCGCCTTTGCGGCGATGACGCGAGATCGCGCCGGGGCGCTCCTCGTCCTCCCTGACCCGATGTCCCTCATCCACCGGACACGGGTCGCGGAGCTTGCGGCGAAGCACCGCCTGCCGGTGATGTACGGGCTCGTGGATCATGCGGCCGCCGGTGGCCTCATGGCCTACGCGGTGGACGCGCGCCACAACTGGCGGCGGGCAGCGACCTATGTGGATAAAATCCTGAAGGGCGCCAGGCCTGCCGACCTGCCTGTCGAGCAGCCGACGCGGATGGAGTTTGTCGTCAATCTGAAAACCGCCAAAGCCCTCGGCCTGACGATCCCCCAGTCCGTCCTCATCAGGGCTGACCGCGTGATCCAATGATCGGCAAATGGGAGGGGTGATGGTCCGAGTCCGTCGAGCCCTGGTGAGTGTTCACGATAAGACCGGGGTGGTGGAGTTCGCCCGGGGGCTCGTGGCCCTCGGCGTGGAGATCCTGTCCACCGGCGGCACGGCGAAGCTCCTCCGCGAGTCAGGCGTGAAGGTCAGGGACGTCTCGGAGGTGACGGGGTTCCCCGAGATGCTGGACGGCCGTGTGAAGACGCTCCACCCGAAGATCCACGCGGGGATCCTGGCCCGCCGGGACAAGCCCGAGCACCTGGCCCAGCTCAAGGCCCAGGGGATCGAGCCGATCGATCTGGTGGCGATCCCACCATGATCCGGGCCGCGGCGAAGAACTGGGAATCGGTCGCGGTGCTGGTGGACGCTTCCCAGTACGGCCCAGTCCTGGACGAGCTGAAGCGGTCCGACGGGAAACTCTCCGATGAGACGCGGTACCGGCTTGCCCGCGAGGCGTTCCGCAGGACGGCCCAGTACGACGCCGCCATCGCGGCGTATCTGAGGAGCCCTGAGGCGGCACGACGCGAGCCGGCCGGGGCCGAGACGGCCTTCCCGTCAGTTCTCAAGCTCGAAGCGGAACTCGTCCAGTCGCTTCGCTACGGTGAGAACCCTCACCAGTCGGCGGCGTTCTATCGGCTGATCGGTGCCCCGCGGCTCGGAGTCGCCGCCGCCCGCCAGCTCCACGGCCCCGAGCTCTCCTACAACAACCTCCTGGACTTCTCCGCGGCGCTCGGCCTCCTCCTGGAGTTCGAAGAACCGTCGGCGGTGGTCATCAAGCACACGAATCCCTGCGGCGCCGCGAGCGCGGCCACGGTGGCTGAAGCGGCCCGGAAGGCCAAGGCCTCCGACCCCGTGTCCATCTATGGCGGCATCGTCGGCGTCAACCGGCCGCTGGACATGGACGTCGTCAAGGAATTGTCCGGGGTCTTGCTCGAGATCCTCTTCGCGCCGGCCTATCTCCCCGACGCCCTCGAAGAGCTGAAGCGGACGAAGAAGCGCTGCCGGATCCTAGAGGTGCCGTGCGACCGGAGCGCGTGGCCGGCGCGGCTCGAGGATTACCGGAGTGTCCTGGGCGGCCTCCTGGTCCAGGAGTCTGACCTCGCCGACCTCGACGAGGGGATGCTGCGCGTTGTCTCCAAACGCCAGCCGAGCGCCGCGGAGTGGGAGGCGCTCCGCTTCGCCTGGAAGATCGCCAAGCACGTGAAGTCCAACGCCATCGTCCTGGCCACGCGCGATCAACTGATCGGCACGGGCGCCGGCCAGATGAGCCGCGTGGACTCGGCGAAGATCGCGGTAATGCGCGCGCGCGCGGTCGGCCTCGAGACCAAGGGGACGATCTGTGCCTCCGACGCGTTCTTCCCCTTCAGGGACGGGCTCGACGTCGTGGCCGAGGCCGGCGCCACGGCGGTCATTCATCCGGGGGGCTCGGTGCGCGATGAGGAGGTTATCCAGGCGGCGGACGAGCATGGGATGGCAATGGTCCTGACCGGGATGAGGCACTTCCGGCATTGACCGACCGGCCGTCCGGCTGGCTCCTGACGGAGCGCGAGGTCGTGAGGCTCTTGAGCCTCACGCCGAAGCGCGTGGCCCAGCTGCGCCGCCTCGGCCTGCTGAAGCCCGAGGGCCAGGGCTATCACTTCCGCGAGGTCGTGGGCGTGCGCGTGACGGGTGAACTCCTGGCGGGAGGCGCCACGGTGCGCCAGATCCGGCGGGCGCTCGAGGACCTCCGTCGCCTCGTTCCCGAGTCCGATGCGCCGCTTGCCGAGTTGAGGCTCAAGCTGGACGGCCAGAGGATCCTCGTCGAGAGCGACGGCGTGAGCTTCGACCCGCGGACGGGCCAGACGGTCCTGACCCTCGATGTCGGCGACCTGGAGCGCCAGGCGCGCGCCTCCCTGATCCGCGGCATGCTGCGCCCGCTCGTCCCGTCCTCACTGCGGGCCGACGTCTGGTTCGCGCGCGCGACCGAGCTGGACCAGGACCCCGCCCAGTGGGAGGGGGCGGTCGCCGCCTACGAGCAGGTCGTGGCCATTGACCCTGCCTGCGCCGCCGGCTGGAACAACCTGGGGCTTCTTCACCATCGGATGGGGCATTACGATAAAGCGGGAGACTGCTACCGTGCGGCGCTCGCGGCCGATCCGGCGTCGTACCAGGCCGCCTATAATCTCGGCTCGCTGACCGAGGACCTGGGCGATCTCCCTGGCGCGGTCGGCTGGTATCGCCGCTCGCTGGAGATGGCTCCCGATTACCCCGACGCCCACTTCAACCTGGCCGGGGTGCTGGCCAAGGCCGGCAGACCGCGGGAGGCGGCCATCCACTGGCGGCGCTACCTCGAGCTGGACCAGGGAAGCGCGTGGGCTCAGCTGGCGCGCGTCAATCTCGGCGAAGCCGAGGACACCGACGAATGACCCCCACCCTCTCCCCCGGTGGGGGAGAGGATAAAGGTGAGGGGGATGAGAGAGGCAACATGAGGGTGCTTGTCGTAGGCAGTGGGGGGAGGGAGCACGCGCTGGTCTGGAGGCTCGCCCAGAGCCCCCAGGTCACCGTGCTCTTTGCGGCGCCGGGCAACCCCGGCATGGCCCGCCACGCGCGCTGCGTCCCGATCAAAGCCGACGCTCTCGACGAGCTGGGTAGTTTCGCGGAACGCGAGCGCATCGACCTCACCGTCGTCGGCCCCGAGCTCCCGCTGATCCTGGGGATCGCCGACCGCTTCCAGGCCAAAGGCCTGGCGATCTTCGGCCCCAGCCAGAGCGCGGCGGCGCTCGAGGGCTCCAAGGCCTTCGCCAAGCAGTTGATGGCCAAGCACGGGATCCCGACGGCGCGCTTTCAGGCCTTCCGGGATGCGGCTTCGGCGCGCCGGTTCGCGCGCGAGCTGGGGGCCCCGCTGGTCGTGAAGGCCGACGGCCCTGCCGCCGGCAAGGGCGCCATCGTCTGCCGGACCCTGGAGGAGGCGGACAACGCCATCGCCCTCTGCCTGGAGCAGCGCGCGTTCGGCCGGTCGGGGGAGCAGATCGTGGTCGAGGAGTTCCTCGTCGGCGAAGAGGCCTCCTTCTTCGCTCTGACGGATGGCGAAAGCGCCCTCCCGTTGGGCACCGCTCAGGATCACAAGACGGTGTTCGACGACGACCAGGGGCCGAACACCGGGGGGATGGGGGCGTACTCTCCCGCGCCGATCGTTGACGCGCTGATGCACGAACAAATCATGCGCACGATTATCTTGCCGACCGTCCAGGCGATGGCGGCCGAGGGGCGACCCTACCGTGGCGTCATCTACGCGGGGCTCATGCTCACCCGGGACGGGCCGAAGGTCCTGGAGTACAACTGCCGCTTCGGCGACCCGGAGCATCAGACGGTCATGCCGCGCCTTGAAGACGATCCTCTGCCCCTGCTCCACGCCGTGGCCCGAGGGGAACGGCTGCCTGCGACGGTTCGATGGCGATCGGAGGCGGCGGTCTGCGTGGTGCTGGCCTCGGGCGGTTATCCGGGCGAATATCAGACCGGCAAGCCCATCAGCGGGATCGAGGAGGCCGAGAAGCTGTCCGACGTGACGGTCTTTCACGCCGGCACCACGCTCCAGGACGGCCAGCTGCTTACGGCGGGGGGACGGGTGCTCGGCGTCACTGCGCTCGGCGCCGACATCGCCGCCGCCATCGACCGGGCCTACGAGGCAGTGGGGAAGATTTGCTTCGAGGGGATCCACTTCAGAAAAGACATCGGCAGGAAGGCGCTCACGCGACGGGGGAGGTAGGGATGCCGACGACACGCCCGAAGGTGGGGATCGTGATGGGGAGCGACTCGGATCTGGAGGTGCTCCGGGAGACGATCAAGGTGCTGGACGACATCGGCATCCCCCATGAGGTCGTCGTGGCCTCGGCCCATAGGGCGCCTGATCAGGCTCGCAAATACGCGGCGTCGGCCGAGAGGCGGGGGATCCGCGTCCTAATCGCCGGCGCGGGCGGCGCCGCGGCGCTCCCGGGCTTCCTGGCCTCGCTGACGCCCCTGCCGATCATCGGCGTGCCGATCAACTCGACGCCGCTCAACGGGCTCGACTCGCTCCTCTCCATGGCCCAGATGCCCAAGGGCGTGCCGGTGGCGACGGTCGCGGTGGGGAAGTGGGGGGCCGCCAACGCGGGAATCCTGGCCGCCCAGATCCTGGCCCTGAGCGACGCGGGGGTCAGAAAGCGCCTGGCCGCCTTCAGAAAGGCCATGGCCGCGGAGGTCCAGCAGGGCGCGCGCCGGGTGGCCGCGCAACTCAAGAAGCGGCAGTGATCCGCACCCGCCTCCTTCGGGTGGATCCGGGACATCCCGAGCCGGCGGTGCTGAAGGAGGCGGCCGGCGTCCTCCTGAAGGGCGGTCTGGTGGCGTTTCCCACCGAGACGTTCTACGGCCTCGGCGCCAACGCCCTCGATTCGAAAGCCTTCGAGCGTGTCTACGCGATCAAGGGGCGCCCCGAGGGTAAGCCCCTCCTCGTCATCGTCGATTCCGTCCGGATGGTGGAAACCCTGGTGGAAGAGATTCCGCCGACCGCTCTGGCTCTGATGACGCGCTACTGGCCGGGACCGCTGACGCTTGTCTTGAAGGCGGTCCAGGGCCTGCCCCTCCATTTGACAGCCGGAACGGGGACCATCGGTGTCCGGTGGCCGGGTCACCCGGTGGCTTTCGGGCTGGTGCGGGCCGCAGGCGTTCCGGTTACCGCTCCCAGCGCCAACCCGAGCGGCGAGGAACCACCGACGACGGCGGCCCAGGTCTACCGCGCCTTTGACGGCAAGATTCCCTTGATTCTCGACAGCGGCGCGACGAAGGGCGGGCTTCCCTCCACCATCCTCGACGTGACGGTCACTCCCCCGCGTGTTCTCCGCCGAGGTGCCCTCGATCTCCCGGAGTAAATTCGCCATGACGGTGACCGGAGTGATCCAGGCGGGCGGCAAAAGCACCCGGATGGGGGGCGAGCCGAAGGCGCTGATGGAGTTAGGAGGGAAACGCATCATCGAGAGAATCGTGGAGGTACTGGGCTCGCTGCTCCCCGACCTCCTGATCGTGACGAACACCCCCGACCTCTACGCCTTTCTGGGGCTGCAGATGGTCCCCGACGTCTTCCCC
>JACPCF010000064.1 GCA_016179965.1 Candidatus Rokuibacteriota bacterium
GGATCGGTCCGTTCGAGGTGGAGTCGGCGCTCGTCGAGCACCCGGCCGTCGCCGAGGCGGCGGTGGTGGCCAGCCCAGACGAAATGCGCGGGAGCATCGTGAAGGCCTTCGTGGTGCTCGCGCCGGGACACGAGCCCTCGACCCGGTTGGCCGAAGATCTTCAAGAACACGTCAAGCGCGTCACGGCGCCGTACAAGTACCCGCGCGGGATTGAGAAACCCAAGGTCCGCCAAGCGCGACCGAACTTGCCTGTCCTGGGGTTGCCCGATAGAATGCTTTAGCGATGGGTTCACTTCAGCGGACGATC
The DNA here is from genome assembly GCA_016179965.1 of Candidatus Rokuibacteriota bacterium. Lineage (GTDB taxonomy): Bacteria > Methylomirabilota > Methylomirabilia > Rokubacteriales > CSP1-6 > CSP1-6. The sequence goes on from JACPCF010000064.1 coordinate 308, forward strand.
AAGGCGAGGGCGGCGCTCCGGGCCTCGGGCGATGTATCGCAAATTGGACATGGTGATTCCTGTTAGGCGGTAGCATCTCTCCGGTATATACTTGACCCATGAAATACAAGATTGCGTTGCAGAAGAGCGACGAAGGCTACAGCGTTTCAGTTCTGGGGCTGCCGGGGTGCTGGTCGCAGGGTGCCACCGAACAGGAGGCGCTGGCGAACATCCAGGACGCGATTCGCGAGTACCTCGCTGCGCGTGAAGAACTCCTGAAGGGGGCAGTCGTCCGAGAAGTCGAAGTCGCCTTGTAGGCGTGCCAAAGATCCCGGGCGTCAATCACGAAGACGCCGTGCGCGCGCTAGAGAAGGCTGGGTTCCGCATCGTCCGTCAGGGCAAGCATATCGTTATGATTCCCCGCCATAATCCTGTGAACGCTTACACGATGGGCGGCATCGTGGGCGACGCCGGCCTAACCGTCGAAGAGTTCCGCAAGCTTCTATAGCGTCAGGGCCAGCTCGCGCCTCTTTTAGGTCAAGGGGGCGGGGAGGTCCGACGGCTGTATAAGGAATGGGGGCCTTCCGGGGCGGAGACAGCGCCTCGGGCGCAGCGCCCGGTGACCCGGGGGGGAATGCCCGGGGATGGCTGATTAGCCCCTTTATGTTGGCTACCCGCGCGGCGCGGCGACTGGGTGCCCCTCTTCCTGGACGGGCGGCGCGTGGGAGCTGTCCTGAGGACGCGGGATGGCGTCCACCCCCTCTACGTCTCCGTGGGCCATCGGATCTCGCTTCCGAGCGCGATCCGCTGGGTGCTGGCGTGCTCGGCCTACGGCGTCCCGGAGCCGATTCGGCTGGCCGAGCACCTCGTGAACCGTCTCAAGCGGGAGCGTCATCATGGCTGACCTAGACCTCTGTTACACGAGCGCCGTCGAGCTGGCCGGCCGGATCCGGGCACGCGAGGTGTCCCCCGTCGAGGTCGTGGATGCCGTCCTTGAGCGGATCGAGACGGTGAACCCGGGGCTCAACGCCTATGGCCTCGTCCTGGCCGATCAGGCGCGAGAGGCCGCGCGTGAGGCCGAGACCGCGGTGATGCGGAGGGATCGGCTGGGGCCGCTCCACGGCGTGCCGATGTCGGTGAAGGACCTCATCTTCACCCGCGGCCTTCGGACCACGTTCGGCTCGACGCTCCACGCCGATTTTGTCCCCGACCGCGACGCTCCCGCCGTGGCAAGGCTCAGGGCGGCGGGGACGATTCTCCTCGGGAAGACGACGACCTGCGAGTTCGGCTACAAGGCCGTCACCGACAGTCGCCTCTTCGGGGTCACGCGGAACCCCTGGAATCCCGCGCTGACCCCGGCGGGGTCGAGCGGCGGCGCGGCCGTGGCGGTGGCATGCGGGATGGGCCCGCTGGCGCTCGGGAGCGACGGCGGGGGCTCCATCCGAGCCCCGGCGAGTTACTGCGGGATCTTCGGCCTGAAGCCGTCGTTCGGCCGGGTTCCTCTGGCGCCGCTGCCCGGGTGGGAGGCGCTCGACTACCGGCTGGAGCACAACGGGCCGCTGACCCGCACCGTGGCCGACGGCGCGCTGATGCTCGATGTCATCGCCGGGCCCGATGAGAGCGACCCGACGTCGCTGCCGGCGGGGGCCGGAGACTTCCGAGGGGCTGCGGGCAAGGGCCTGCGTGGGATGAAGGTGGCGTGGTGCCCTCGGTTCAACGGAGCCGTGGTGGCGCCCGTGGTGAGGGCTCTCACCGAGGCCGGAGCCAAGCGGTTTGCCGACCTGGGCTGTCACGTGGAGGAGGCCGATCCGGGGGGCGAGGCGCTTCACGACCTCTACCGCCTGCTCTTCGCCGCCGAGCACGCCGGCGCGCTCGGGGAGCGGCTCTCCCAATGGCGGGAGCGGATGGATGCCGGCCTGGTCAAGCTCGTGGAGATCGGCCTCGACGTCGGGGCGGCGGAGTACGCGCGGGCCAAGAGCGAACTCTTCAGGCGGGTGGGGGAAATTCTCGAGTTCTTCGGGCGCTACGATTTCGTGTTAACGCCGACGCTTCCCCTTCCGCCGTTCCCCCTCGGCCGAGACTAGCCGTGTGAGATCGCGGGTGAGAAGGCCCACCCGTTGACCTACCTGGCCTATACGTATCCCTTCAACGTGACCGGTCAGCCCGCGGCCAGCGTCCCCTGCGGGTGGACCGACGATGGCCTGCCCGTGGGGCTTCAGATCGTGGGACGCCGCTTCGACGAGGCGACGGTGCTTCGGGCGGCGGCAGCCTTTGAGGAAGCCTTCCCCTGGGCTGGCCGCCGTCCCCCCATCTGAATTCATGCCGACTCACGTCGTCCGATGGCCTGAGGATCAACTACGTCGAGACAGGAAGTGGGCCCAAGACGCTCTGCTTTGTCCACGGCGTCGGTGGGAGCGGCCAGGCATGGATCCGCCAGCTCGAGGACCTGGCCGACACCGCCCGCGTGGTCGCGCTCGATCTCCCCGGCCATGGCGAATCCGGCGGTGACGGCTGCCGCCGGATCGGCGACTACGCGCGGGTCGTGGCGGGCTTCGTCGAGGCGCTCGGGGTCGGGAAGGGGTGCTCGGCGGTCACTCGATGGGCGGAGGCGTGGCCCAGGCCGTGGCGCTCGAAGGCCCGGAAGTCCCGGCGGGGCTCGTGCTGGTGGGGACGGGCGCGCCGCTGCGCGTCCTGCCGAAGATCTTGGCGCTGACGGAATCCGACTTTATGTTGGCTACCCGCTACCCGCGCCGGAGAAGTCCAGGTGCGCCTGCGTACGGCGGCGCTCCTCGGGCGCGGGGCTATCACCTGTGGCGATGGTAACTGAGTCTATGGCGCCGGCGTCGTCAAGATATAAGCTCCCTCCGGCGGCCCAGCCCGGCTGCCTATAGTCTTGGGACCTGGACTCTGGCATCGGCACAGCTTGGGCACATTCTCGGGCACACCCCTTGACACACGTCGTGTAAGTATGTAAGTTTCCAGCGGGACGATTAGCTCAGTTGGCAGAGCGCTGGCCTCACATGCCAGAGGTCACTGGTTCAAGTCCAGTATCGTCCACCATCTCTCATGGTCCGCCTCTGGTCCCTCGCGCTCCTCGTGGCCCTGGTGGTCGGCGGAGCTCCCGCCGTCGCTCAGGCTCAGCTCTTCCTCGCCTCCCGCCCTCACCCCGACTTCATGATCGGGCCGCTGATCGTCCGCGCCAGCGTCGGCCCGGAGCTCGGGCCGGTGAGGGTGGATGTCCTGTGGAGCCTGGTCATCCCGCCCGGGAAGAGCGCCGCCGACCTCGATCAGGATCTCTATCTGCTGTGGCCGAGCGCGGTGACGGGGGAGGCGGGCGCCGCCGCGCCCGATGGCGCCCTCGCCCGGTACGTCGAGCAGCGCGGCTTCACCGTCATCCACACCGGGCGCCTGCCCCTCTTCGCCCAGAACCTCTACCAGCTCGACAGCGCCGCGCCGCCCAAGCGGGTGACGGACGGCGCTCCCTTCGTCACGTTCATCCGGGACGGCGGGCCGCTCGGCCTCACCTTTCCCGCCACGTACATCCGGATTCCCTGGACCCCGGAGGCCGCCAACCGGACGTGGCTGATGGACCTCCGGCTCACGGTCGACGGGCTCATCAAGCCCAAGCGGGCGAGCTGGGTCGAGAACGTGTTCTGGGGTCCGCGGCATCTCGTCTCAATCAGCTTCAGCGACGTGCGCCCGCGGGCGGTGTTTCCGATCTACTTCGAGCAGCGTGATCGAGTGGTCCGCCTGGCCGACGACCCGTCGCAGCTGCTGGTGAATTTCGCCGACGCCGACCACCTGAAGATCGACGAGGTGTTTCCGCGCTCGAGCAGCCGGCGGCTCAGCGAGTCGCTCGAGAGCACCGCGGTCGTCTCCCTCTTCCTGGACAAGTCCGAAGGCCTGACCCCGCAGGTTCTGACGGTGCAGTTCGGCTACTTCTCGGGGCTTCAGGCGTGGACCCCGATCCTGATCCCCGCGCTCTTTTTCATCCTCGGCAACGCCGCCGGGCCGCTGCTCATGCGCATCACCATGCGCCTGGGCCGGAACGTGGCGGCGCGAATCCGAGTCGGGCGGGGCGGGGGCCCCCCGGGGCGCGACACGGGCGTGGTCCTCTCGCGCGAGACGCTGGCGCTGATCGTGCCGGGCGAAACCACCTACGAACAGGTGCTGCGTCTCTGCGGCCCCCACGCCGAGGAGCACGAGCGGCTCGAATCGCCGGAGCGGCGGACCCTGATCTACCGGGGGCGCCGCGTCGTGCCGCACTGGCGCCGGCGGGTCGGCTGGCTCGCCACGGTCGGGCACTGGGACGTGGAGCATCACGAGGTGGAGATCGTGGTGGACGCCGACCGCGTGAGCGACGTCCAGGCGCGGGTGCGCCGCTCCAGGCTGGCTCATCCGGAGGGAGGTTAGTCAGAGCGGCGAGTTTTGGTTTTGGCAGCCTTGTCCCGTATAATCCAGGGGAGCGTCAATCGCCATGTTCAATCTCAGGGAGATCCGCTGGAAGGTCACGCCCTACGCCGAGATCACGCTGGAGCCGGACCGGAGCTTGCTCGTGCCGCTCCACCGGTTCAATCAGGTGCGCGTCCCCGTCGAATCGAACCCGACCGCCGCCGCCTTCGATGGCACCCATCTCTGGGTCACCAACAGCGGGAGCGACTCGGTCAGCAAGATCGACATCACCACCAACAAGGTGGTGGCGACGGTGCCGGTCGGCATCAACCCCTGGGACATCGTCTTCGACGGGACCCACCTCTGGGTCACCAATCTGGTGGACAACACCGTCAGCAAGATCAACGCCGCCACCCACGAGGTGGTGGCCACCATCGCGGTGGGCCGCTCCCCCCACGGCCTCGCCTTCGACGGCGCCCACGTCTGGGTGGCGAACATGGTGGACAACAAGCTCTCCGAGATGGACGCCGCGACGAACGCCGTGGTGGCGACGGTGGAGGTCCGGCGGTGGCCGTCGGGGCTGGCCTTCGACGGGAGCCACATCTGGACGGCCGACAGCGGCTCCAATACGGTGAGCAAGGTCAACGTCAGCACCGACGTGGTCGTCACCACGGTGGTGGTCGGCAAGGCCCCGCACGGGATCTGCTTCGACGGCCAGCACGTCTGGGTGGCCAACTCCCAAGCCAACAACGTCAGCAAGATCAACGTCAACACCAACCTCGTGACCGCGACCGTGCAGGTGGGCCGGGAGCCGACCGGGATCGCCTTCGACGGCACCCACGTCTGGGTCGCTAACAAGGCCGGCACGGGCGTGATGAACACCGTGAGCCGGATCCACGCGACCTCGAACGCGGTGACGGCCACCATCGGGGTGGGGCGGGAGCCGGCGGGGGTGGCCTTCGACGGCACCCACATCTGGGTGACGAACTTCGGCCAGAACAGCGTCAGCAAGATCCTCGCGCTGCCCTGGTAAACTCCTCGGAGGGGGAACTAGCGGCGCAGCAGGAGCGTTAGCGCCCGCGAGATTCCGGCTCCGGCCAGCTCCTCCATCGACAGGCGGCGGATCGAGCGCTCGCGCCCGCACTCAGCCTCGATGTCGGTCAGCGGCTCACCGGTGGCGGCCGGCTCCAGCAAGAGCCGCGTCCCGTCCGAGACCCTCAGCACCTCGAGCGTGACGGCCACCAGGGTGCTGCGAGCGGCGAAGGGCCGGCGCGTCTCGCGGCAGTACACGACATCGGCCCGGCCCAGCCGCATCTCCACCAGCAGCAGGACGTCGGCGCGGAGGCTTCGCGCCCGGGCCAGCGCCTGGGGGCGGTCGAGGGTCTTCGAAGCGGTGAGGGCGACGTCGAGGGGGAAAATGCCCTGGGTGTTCAGGGCGTCGATCAGGCCCGCCTCGAACTGCTCGGGGATCGAGGCGCGCTCCATCTGGTCGAGCCGGACCTGAAGCGTCACCGCCGGGCGCCGGATGGCCGCCGGACGGTAATCGGGGTGGCGCATGGCGACCGGCCCCGGGCTCACGCACCCCGTGAGGAGCCAGAGGGAGAGCAGAGCCGGCTTGACCCGTCGAAGGCGGTTCGTCCACAATGAGCAAGCCGATGGCCACATGCGCCGAAGTCCTCTCTGAGTTTACCCACGACCTGCACCTGGACGCCATTCCCCGCGAGGTGAGGGAGAACGTCGCCCTGCGCGTCCTGGACATCCTGGGGATCGCGCTGGCCTCCACGGCGCAGGATTTTGCCCCGTCCCTGCTGGGTCTCGTCGAGGCGTGGGGGAGCGGGGAGTGCACGGTGATCGGCACCAAGCTCCACGCTCCGGCGCCCATGGCCATCCTCACCAACGGGAGCCTGGCCCACGGCCTCGACTACGACGACACCCACACGGCGGCCATCTGCCACGCCTCCGCCGTGGTCGTGCCGACCGCCCTGGCCCTCGGGGAATCGCTCGCCCTCGACGGCGCCACGGTCCTGGCCGCCATGGTAGCGGGCTACGAGACCATCACGCGGATCGGGATGGCGGCGCCCGGAGAGTTCCACGCGCGCGGCTGGCACGCGACCGGGGTCTGCGGGACCTTTGCGGCGACCCTGGTGGCGGGGAAGTGCCTGGGCCTCTCACGCTCCCAGCTCACGGCCGCGCTCGGGATCGCCGGCAGTTTCGCCTCCGGGGTCCTGGAACATCTGGAGGACGGCTCCTGGGTGAAGCGCCTCCACCCCGGCTGGGCGGGCCACTCGGGAGCGCTGGCGGCCGGCCTGGCGCGCGGCGGCTTCACGGGCCCGGCGACGATTCTCGAGGGGCGGTTCGGGCTCTACCGGACGTTTCTCGGAAGCGTCCCGGACCTTTCTCGCGTCACCGCCGAACTCGGCAGCCGGTGGGAAACCCTGCGGGTCGCCTTCAAGCCCTATCCGTGCTGCCACTACAACCACGCCTACATGGACTGCGCCGCGCGCCTCAAGCGCGAGCACGGGCTCACCCCCGGCACCATCCAGGAGGTGGAGTGCCTGGTGCCGGCGGGTCAGGTGCCCATCGTCTGCGAGCCCCTCGAGGCCAAGCGCCGGCCCCGCACCCCCTACGACGCCCAGTTCAGCCTCGCGTATTCGGTGGCTGCGGCGCTGGTGGACGACGAGGTTGGGGTGGATACCTACTCCCCCGAGAGGATCAAGGACGAGCGGCTGCTAGCCGTGGCGCGCAAGGTTCGTTATACCGTTGACCCCGGGAGCGCGTTCCCTCGCACCTTCCCCGGGCGACTCCGAATCCGCCTGGTGGACGGGCGGGTTCTGGAGGCGGCTGAGCCCTTCAACCGCGGGAGCGCTGAGAATCCCCTCGGCGTCTCCGAGGTCGTCGCCAAGTTCCGGCGGAACGCCGGCCGTGTCCTGCCTCCTTCCCGCGTTTCGACTCTTGAGGAGGCCGCCTTGGGCCTGGAGCGCGCCTCCAGCCTCAGACCCCTGCTGGCGCTCTGCGCCCTTCCCTGATGGTCATCGGCCTTTCCGTGTGATAGGCTGAATGCATGAGAAGCCTTGGTCGGGGTGTTGCGCCGATGCTGGTGCTGGTGGCCCTCGTCGGGGGGCCGCTGCCGGCGTTCGCCCAGGGCCAGGTCGAGATCAAGGCGCCGCCGCCGGAGCGGGCTCCGCGCCCTGAGTTCATCATTCCGGGCCAGCCTCCGGAGCTGACCCGGCCCCGCGAGCAGGACTTCTACCCCGACCGGATCCGCTCGCGCCACGACCCGGCGTTCATCGTGCCCTTCTCCACGACCGTGTCCACGGGGCCCAGGACCCTCGGCCGCTTCGGCCTGTCGGCGTGGACCGTTCCCCAGGGGCGGGGCGACACTCCCTGGGCGGCCCGCGAGATCGGGGGCTGGTTCGGCTTCGGCTTCAGCTTCGTCTGGGACATCCCCCTAGAGGCGGAATCTCCCCGCTAGCGTCCTGAGGCCGCGTCCCCTCCCGGTCGCGGCCCCCGCGCTCTCTTTACCCGAGGTTCATCGAGGTTCAGCCGAGGCGCTCTGTCCGGCCCTGCTTTGCTTGACGCGGTCAAGAAAATGTCTTATTGTCCTATGACAATAGGCTAAATCATGCGCCTCAGGCTGAATCGAAAGGGCCCGTTGCCGGTCCACGTCCAGCTGAAGGCCCAGGTGGCCCACCGGATCCAGACGGGGGAGTGGAGGCCCGGGCAACGCCTCCCCACCGTGCGCCAGCTGGCCGAGCTCCTGCGCATCAACCGCAACACGGCGTCGCGGGTCTTTACCGAGCTGGAGCGGGAGGGGTTCCTGTCCTGCGAGCGTGGTCGGGGGACCTTTGTCGCGCGGCGCCAGGCCGGGGTAAGGGGCGCGCGCGCGCGTGAGCTGCTGTTCGTGCTGGACGAGGCCATCGGGCAGGCGAGGCGGCTCGGGTTCAACCCCGCGGCCTTCGCGGCGGCGCTCTACGCCCGTGCCCATGCCTCCGCGGCGGCGCGGGTTCGCAGGGTCTCGGTGCTCTTCGTCGGGTGCGGCCGCTCCGAGCTCCAGCGGATGAGGCGGGAGCTGGCTCGGGCCCTGCCGCTCCACGTCCACGCTCGGCTCATCGCGGATCTGGCGCGGATGGTCCGGCGGGACCCGGGCACTCTGGCGAAATATCCCCTGGTCGTGACCCCCGCCGTCCACGTTCCCGAGGTGCGGCGCCTGCTGGGCAAGAACGGCCGCAAGGTGGTGGGCCTCGCGGCGGAGGCTCTCCTGCGGCGGAGGCTCAAGCACCTTCCCCTTCTGGACCGGACCGGGATCGAACGGCTCCGGCGGCGGCTCGCCACCCATGCCCTCCGCTGAGGCCTCGACGGGGCGGCTCACGATGGTAGAGTGCAGCACATGGCGCTCCTGAAGGGAAACCTCCATACCCACACACACCTCTCCGACGGGCTCCTGAGCCCGGAGGCGGTCATCGCCCGCTACCGGGCGCTCGGCTACGACTTCCTCGCGATCACGGACCACGACGACCTGATCGGGGAGGACTACTGGCAGCGGATCCCCAAGGTCGCCACCGACGACGCCCACCGCGACCCCCACTTCGGCCGGGCCGGGGCGGAGGTGGACGCGCCGCGGGATCGGGACGCCATCCTGCGGGCGATCAAGGCGGGGGACTTCAGGCTCGGCTTCGCCCCCTAGCGCTGGAGCCCGGCCTGGGTGTGCTCCACGTGGGCCATCGAGCTATGGCCTCCCGGCCAGTTGTACGCGATCGGTCCCGTGCCCTTGTTGACCGTCGCCTGGGCGACCTCCGCGGTCTTGTACTCCATCCCTCCGGGCAGACCCACGCGGACCCGGTGCTCGCCGCCGGTGGCCAGGTTCTTGATCGGCTCCGTCACCGTCTCCATGAGCCCCGGGATCGTGACGCGGGCCTTGCGTCGTCTGAGATCGTGTTCGAAGTGGATCGAAACCACCTTCGGCTCGAGGACGGTGGTGACCAGCGAGGCGACCACCTCGAACCAGGCGTTGCCGGCCTTGCCGCTCATGATCTGGAGGATCGCCTCGCGCTGGGCGGGGGTCGTCTTCTCGTCGAGGAGCGGCAGGACGGTACCGTTCCCCTCATGGAGGGGGCCCGGCCAGTGGTACTGCATCGCGAACTTCACCCCGTTCATCTTTGTCTTCCCGAAGTTCCCCTCCTCCACCCACATGGCCGCCATTCCCTCGCACTTGGTGTGGGTTGGGCGGGCCCAGAAGTCGCAGGGGCAGCCCGGGTCGCAGTTGCAGTTCTTGATCCACTTCCCCTTGAGACGCCATTTGACCGTGGCCATGCGCTCTCCTCCTTCCGTCGGTTAGACGACCCTGGTGAGAAGCCACACTCCCCAGACAATCAAGAGCGCCCCGGCGAGCCGGCTCACCACCCGCCCGGCGGGGATTACCTTTTCTACTAGCACGAAGGCCGCGATGGCCGCCACCCACAGGAGGTTCATCACCCCGGCCACGAAGAGAAGCCCCATCAGCACCCAGCAGCACCCCACGCAGAAGGCGCCGTGCCTGAGCCCCATGACGAGCGCCCCCGCCGCGCCCTCGCGCCACTCGGTGAGGATGAAGCCGAACGGCGACTGGCAGCGCGACAGGCAGACATCCTTGAGCGGGGTGAACTGGTAGAGGCCCGCCGCGACGAGGAGGAGCCCGCCGACCCACGGGGTGACGGCCAGGGCGGGCGAGATGAGCGCCGCCGCGTGAAGCGCCCACTGGCCGAGCGCCGCCAGCAGGCTGTACCCCGCCCAGACCACGAGGTATCCCGCGACGAAAAGGCCGGTGCGGATCAGCGGCGTCTCGTCGGCCAGCCGCTTCCGGTTGATGGTGGCGAAGGTCAGGACCATGGGGCTGGCCGATGGGACCATCATCGCCACCATCATGACGGCCCACATGAGAAACGTGAGGAGGAAGTCCGTCGGACCCCAGGGGGTCATGTGAGGCATCGCCATGGCCATGTCGGCCATCTCGCGGCCGAGGCGGACCACGTAGAGCCAGCCGAGGCCGGCCACGCCGAGGAGGCCGAGGGTGACGATCGCCCGGTCGCTCACCGCTTCGCGACCTTGGTTCGCGCGATATTCGCGGTGGTCAGGGGGCTCGCCAGGCCCCGCATCCTCACGTTGACGCAGGCGACCTTGCCCGCCTTCAGCGCGCGGTCCAGGGCCGGGCGGAGCTCGGCCGGGTGCTCCACGTGCTCGCCGTGGCCTCCCAGCGCTTCGACGACCCGATCGTAACGGACGTCACCCAGCTCCACTCCGATGGTCCGGTCGTAGAAGGCCGACTGGAGCTCCCGCTCCATCCCCCAGCCGCGGTCGTTGCCGACGACGACGACCACGGGGGCGTTGAAGCGGAGCGCGGTGTGCAGCTCCCAGGAGTGGAAGGCCATGCCGCCGTCCCCTGTGAGGATCACGACGGGACACTCCGGTCTGGCGAGCTTGGCGGCGACGCCGAAGGGGATCGAGGCGCCGACGGTTCCCAGGGCCCCGAGGCGGACCCAGTGACCGGGCTTCCGCGCGGGCAACCCCAGGCGGCACCACTGGGCGAAGTCGCCGCCGTCAATCACCCAGACGACGTCGGAGTTGACCGCCTCCCGCACCTCCTTGACGATGCGGAGGGGCTGGAGGGGAACCGCCTCTGAATTTTCGTCCCGGATCCGCGCCTCGGCCGCCGCCTTTCGCGCCTGGCGCAGGCGCTCGACCCACGGCTTCTCCTTCCATCCTTTGCGCGTCTCCGCCCGCTGGGCGAGCTGCTCGAGGACGGCGCCCGCGTCGCCCTGGATCGGGAGCTGGGCGTGCCGGTTCCTGCCGAGCTCGGGGGCGTGGATGTCAATCTGGATGAGGGCCGCGTCGGGGGCGAAGAGGGTGCCGTAGGCCAGGCGGAAGTCGATGCGCTTGCCGATCAGGAGGACGACGTCCGCCTCTCTGATCTCGCGGGCGGCCGGGTTGAGGATCTGATCGGCGTAGCCGAGGCAGAGCGGATGCTCGTCTGAGAGGCTGCCACGGGCCATCCCGATGGTGAAGCACGGTAATTGCGTCAGCTCGACGAAGCGGCGCAGCGCGTCCCACGCCCGCGCCCACCAGACCCCGCTCCCTACGATCACGACGGGACGCTCCGCCCGTTCGAGCAGATCGAGGGCGGCTTCGATGGAGCGCGTCGGCGCCGCGGCCGGCTCGCGCTGGGAGGGCGGCGGGATTGGGACGTCCGCGTCGTCCACGACCGCCTCGGAGACGTCGCTCGGAATCGTGAGGTGGACCGGGCCGGGGCGGCCGCTCACGGCCTCGCGGAGCGCGAGCGCCACGTACTGCGGGAGCCGGGCCGGGTCCTCGACGACGCGCGCCCACTTGGTGACGGCGCGGACCATGTCCACCTGGTCGATCTCCTGGAGCGGCCCCTTGTCCCTGAGCGCGCGCTCGAACGTCCCGCTGATGGCGAGGATCGGGCTGCCCGCCATCCAGGCCGTCGTGATCCCGGTGATCGAGTTGGTGTGGCCCGGCCCGCCGGTCACCACCGAGACGCCGGGCTGACCCGTCACCCGCGCCCAACCGTCCGCCATGTGGGTAGCGCCGGACTCCTGGCGCGTGTCCACGATGGCGACGCCCTCGTCGATGCAGGCGTTGAAGATCGAGTTCACGTGATCGCCGCAGAGCCCGAAGATGCGCTCGATTCCGTGGCGCTTCAGCGTCCGCACGAGCAGATGGGCCGCCGTGACCTTGCCCATGGCGCGCACAAGTATAGCCCGAACAGTGCCGATCTGGTAGCATGGGGCGGTTATGAAGATCACCCGTGTCCGTCCTCACCTCCTCTCGCTCCCGCTCCCCCGTCCCGTCAAGACCTCGGCCCACGACATCAGGACGGTGGACACGGTGTTCGTCGAGATAGAGACCGATGCGGGGGCGGTGGGGACTGGCTACTGCTTCGCCTTCGGACCTAAGCGGGCGCAGGCGCTCCATGCCCTGGTGGAGGACCTGCTGCCGCTCTACGAGGGCCAGGACGCGACGATGCCCCGCGCCCTCTTCGAGCGAGCGTGGCGCTCCATCAACTTCCTCGGGCACGCCGGCGCAGCGGTGATGGCGCTCGCGGCGCTCGACACGGCCTGCTGGGACCTGGCGGCTCAGGGCGCGGGCCTGCCGCTCTATAAGTTCCTCGGCGGCGGGCGGGACCGGATTCCCGCCTACGCCTCTTCGGGACTCTGGCTCGACTATTCCATTGACGACCTGGTGGCCGAGGCCCGCAAGTTCCTCGCTCAGGGCCACAGGGCCATGAAGATGCGTCTGGGCCGGTCACCGAAGGAGGATCTCGAGCGAGTGAAAAGGCTCCGCGAGGCACTCGGCCCCGAGGTGAAGCTCCTGGCCGACGTCAATCAGGGATGGGACGAGGCCACGGCCATCCGGGTGGGGCGGGAACTGGAGCCGTTCAACCTCTACTGGCTGGAGGAGCCGCTTCCATACGAGGACCTGGAAGGGTGCGCGCGGGTGGCCGCGGCGCTCACGATGCCTATCGCAACGGGGGAAACGGACTACGGGAGCCCGGGCATGAAGCGCCACCTGGAGGTGCGGGCGGCGGACATCCTGATGCCCGACCTCCAGCGGATGGGCGGCGTCACCGAGTTTCTGAAGGCGGCGGCGCTCTGCGACGCCTACCACACGCCGGTCTCCTCCCATCTTTTCATGGAGGCCTCCTGCCACCTGCTGGCGGCGGCGCCCAACGGCCTGATCCTCGAGCACATGGACTGGTGGCAGGAGCTGTTCGAGGAGCCGCTTCAGCTTCAGGAGGGTCAGGTCTTGCTTCCCGACAGGCCGGGGGTCGGCCTCGGCGTCAACCGGAAGGCGCTCGAGAAGTTCAGGGCCTAGGGGCGTCGGCCCCGATGCTCCGGAGCAGGAGGCGCGTGAGCGAGGGGAGGGCCTCGGTCAGGAGGTCGGGGCGGTCGGTGTGAAGCCACTGGATCACCACTTCGTTGATCGCCCCGAGCCACGCGAGCGTGGCCACCTCGGTGTTGAGCGGCGGGATGGAGCCATCGGCCGCCGCCTCGTCGAGGTACCCCTTGATCAGGTCGGCGAAGCGCCGGTGGACCTCGGCGCGCTTGGCCTCGTAGGTGGGTCCCAGGCTCACCGCTTCGAGGAGGAGGATCCGCGCCAGCTGGCGGTAGCGCGCGAAGGTCTCGAGGGCCGCGCGGAGGGCGCCCTCGACTTTCTTGAGCGCCCCGTGCTGGGCCGCGATGGCGGCGGCGGCGGCCGTGGCCAGGTGGGATGCGAACTCGTCCACCAGGGCGAGGAAGAGGGCTTCTTTGTTGGGGAAGTGATGATAGACGGCGCCCTTGGAGGTCCCCGAGACGCGGACGATGTCGTCCACGATGGCGCGGTGGTACCCTTTCTGGGCGAACACCGACAGCGCGGCTTCCAGGATCTTCTCGCGGGTGGCGGCCTTTTTCATGGGGAGGTCGGATGACGCTGATCCGGATCGGACACAGTCCGGACCCCGACGACGCGTTCATGTTCTACGCCCTCACCGCGGGGAAGGTGAAGGCCGAGGGGCTGGAGATCCAGCACGTCCTCGAGGATATCGAGTCGCTCAACCGGCGAGCCTGCTCTGCGGAGCTGGAAGTGACGGCGATCTCGGCCGCGACCTACGTCCTGGTGGCCGACCGGTACCGGATCATGGATCCAGGGGCGTCCATGGGGAAAGGGTACGGGCCGATCCTGGTGGCGCGGGAGCCGATGGATCCGCGTGAGATTCCCGACCGCGTGGTGGCGATCCCCGGCAGCCACACGACGGCGGCGCTCCTCCTCCGGCTCTACTGCGGCGACCCGCCGCTCATCGAGGTGGCCTTCGACAGGATCCCGAAGGTGGTGCTGGAGGGGCAGGCCGACCTGGGGCTCTTGATCCACGAGGGGCAGATCACCCATCAGGCCATGGGGCTCCACAAGGTCCTGGACCTCGGCAAAGAGTGGGAGCGCGAGACGAACCTCCCGCTGCCGCTGGGGATCAACGTGGTGCGGCGCGATCTGGGCGAGGCCGTGGGGGCCGCCCTGTCCGACGCCCTCCGCCGGTCGATCGCGTATGCCCATGCCCACGTGGACGAGGCCCTGGAGTACGCGATGAAGTTCGGCCGCGGGATCGACAAGGAGACCTGCCGGCGCTTCGTCCTCATGTACGTCAACGAGTACACCGTCACGCTGGGGCAGGAGGGGCAACAGGCGCTGGAGCGGCTCTATGCGCTGGCCCACACCAAGGGGCTGATCCCCCAGATCCCGCCGATCGATCCGGTCTAAGGGGTCAGGCCTGACCCCACTCTCTCGTAGAGCGTGGTGCGCTGGGCGGGGGTGAAACCGGCCTCGCGGATCAGCGCGCAGACCTCCTCCACCGTCGTCTTGTTCACGAAGTCGGCCGCGGCGTGGACGTTCTCTTCGAAGAGGGTGCCCCCGAAGTCGTCGGCCCCGAAGTGGAGGGCCACTTCCCCCGCCCGCTTGCCCTCGGAGAACCAGGACGCCTGGATGTGGGGGAAGTTGTCCAGGTAGAGGCGCGAGAGGGCGAGCATCCGGAGGTACTGGTTCGGGCCGGCGGAGTGCTTGATCCACTTCTCGAGCAGCGTGTTCCCCGGCTTGAAGGACCAGGGGACGAAGGCGGTGAAGCCTCCGTACTCGTCCTGAAGGTCACGAATCGCATCGAAGTGGTCCAGGATGTCCTCAGGCTGCTCCACGTGGCCGTACATCATGGTGGCCGTGGACTTGAAGCCGAGGCGGTGGGCCTCCCGGTGAACCTCGAGCCAGGCGGACGGCCCGCCCTTCTTGGGCTCGATCCGCTTCCTCACCCGCTCCGAGAGCACCTCGGCGCCGCCGCCGGGCAGGGAATACTGGCCGGCCTCTTTCAGCCTGGCAAGAACCTCCCGAACGGAGAGGCCCGACACCTGGCTCATCGTCTGGATCTCCGAAGCGGTGAAGAAGTGCGGCGTCACCTGGGGGAAGCGCCGGCGGGTCTCCTTCACGAGCGTCAGGTAGTAGTCGAGCGGGATCTCGGGATTGTGGCCGCCCTGGAGGAGGACGGTCGTGGCGCCCTTTGAAGCCGCGAACTCCACCTTCTCGAGGACCTCGTCAACGGTGAGAGTGTAGGCCTCCGGGTGGCCGGGCTTCCGGTAGAAGGCGCAGAACTGGCAGTCAGTGACGCAGACGTTGGTGTAGTTGGGGTTGGAGTCGATGACGAAGGTGACGACCTTCTCGGGGTGGAGGCGGAACCTGGCATCCTGCGCCAGCGCTCCCAGCTCCAGCAGGGGAGCTTCCGTCAGGAGCCAGCGCCCTTCCTCGCGCGTGAGGCGCTTGCCCGCCTCGACCTTCTCCTCGATCTCGCTCAGCACCGTTCGTCCTCCAGGAGATCTTGGAGCCGGCTGAACTCGGCGATCGCCTTCTCCTCCTCGGCCCCTAGGCGGTAGGTGAATCCCCTGAGGTAGGCGAGCACCTCATCTTCGGCGAACCCGGTGTCCCGTCGCCGGGCGGCGATGGCGGCAAGCCCAGCGAGCCCCCGGTCCAGCGCCTCGCTGAGCGCTCCCTCGAGGGCGAGCCGCTCGGTCTCGGGCACCGAGGCCCGCACTCCCCAGCGCGCGAAGACGCAGGGAAGCCCCGTCCACCGCACCCACTCGCTCCCGAGGTCCGTCACGTGAGGGAAGGGGGGGCCTAACTTCAGCGCGCGGATCGCCCGGTCGCCGATGAGGAGCAGAGCATCGCACGGCTCCTCCGGGCCCACCCAGTGCCGCGGGATCACCTCATATTTCAGGGACAGGAGGAGTTTCAGGATCTGGACGGACGTGGAGGTCTCCTCCGTGACGCCGATCACCGCGCCTGCCAGTTCCGCGAGGGGGCGGTGGGAGAAGAGGAGGACGCTCCGGGCTGGGCCTGAAGTGGCGATGCCATAGGGAAGGGGAGCAAGGGTCCCGCTGAGGCTCAGGAAATCCACCAGCGAAAGGGGGCCGGCGTCGCGCGTCCCCGCGGCCATGGCTCGCCCCAGCGCGCGGGGGTTCAGCGGGACCAGATCAACCCCCCGGAGGTGGGAGAAGAACGGCTCGCAGTTGAGGTACGGGATGCGCCCGACCCTCAGCATCACCCGTTAGTTCCAGACCTTGACCACATTGTACAGGGCGTCCCGCTCGACGGGGATCTTGCCCGCGTCCCTGATCATCCTGAAAATCTGCTCGCGCACGAGGCCCGCCGGACTCTCCGCCTTGGCGGCGTGGGCGATCCGCTCGTCCTCCAGGGTGCCGTTGACGTCGTCGGCGCCGAAGTGGAGCGCGACGGACGCCGTCGCCTCGCCCAGCATGACCCAGTAGGCCTCCACGTGGGGGAAGTTGTCCAGGAGCAGCCGCGAGGCGGCGATCGTCCTGAGGTCGTCGGTGGGGGGCGTCTGGCGGGGGACGAGCCGGGTGTCGCCGATCTGGTAGGCGAGGGGGATGAAGGTCAGGAAGCCGCCGGATCGGTCCTGCTGCTCTCTCAGGCGCAGGAGGTGGTCCACGCGCTCGGCGACGGTCTCGATGTGGCCGTAGAGCATCGTGGCGTTGGTCGGGATCCCCAACGAGTGGGCGATGCCGTGGATCTCGCACCACCGGTCGGCGTCCGCCTTGCCGGTGTAGCGGAGCTCCTTCTGGAGCCGCCTGGAGAAGATCTCCGCGCCGCCCCCGGGCATCGAGTGAAGCCCCGCCGCCTTGAGGCGCGTCAGGGCCTCCCGCGGCTCGATCTTCCACCGCCGCCAGAAGTAATCGATCTCCGCGGCGGTGAAGGCCTTGATCTGCACGTGGGGATGCTGGGCGTGGATGGCGCCGATCAGGCGCTCGTAATACTCGAAGGGCCAGTCTGGGTGGTGGCCCCCGACGATGTGCACCTCCCGGACGCCGTCCTTGATCATTCCCAAGATGTCCTCGATCGTGTGCTCGAAGGCGCCGGCCTCTCCCTTCTTCCGGGCGAAGTCGCAGAAGCTGCAGGACAGGACGCACAGGTTGGTGGGATTGATGTAGCGGTTGATGACGAAGAAGACCCAGTCGCCGACGCGCCGCCGCTTGGCGAAGTCGGCCATCTGCCCGACGCCCAGGAGGTCGTCGGTCTCGAAGAGAAGGAGGCCATCGTCCCTCGACAGGCGTTCGCCCGCCTCGACCTTCTCCCAAACGGGCATGAGCCGCTGGTCCCTCAGTCGCGGGGCAATTTCGCTGACGGGGGGCATGGGGTCTCCTTTTTGAGAAACCGACTGGTCGGTCTGATTCTAGGAGTTCTGGCAGCTAGGGTCAAGCGGGTAGGTAACTGCCCGAAAACAGGAGGGAAGTCAACGCGCCAGGTCCTTCCGCACCAGGGCGGCGCCAGCCGCCAGCGCTCCGAGTTTTCCTCGCGCGACCTGCCGGGCGAGGGGAACCATCCCACAGTTCGTGCAGGGGTAGAGGCGATCGGGCGCCACGAAGGCCATCGCCTTCCGGAGGGTCTCGGCCACCTGCTCCGGAGTCTCGATCGTGTTCGTAGCGACGTCGATCACCCCCACCAGCACATCCTTGCCCTTCAGGAGGCCGAGCAGCGAGAGGGGAACACGGGAGTTGGCGCACTCGAGGGAGACCTGGTCGATCCGGCTCTGCGCGAGAAGCGGGAACGTTTCCTCGTACTGCCGCCACTCGCTCCCCAGGGTCTGCTTCCACTCGATGTTGGCCTTGATCCCGTAGCCGTAGCAGATGTGGACCGCGGTCTTGCACGAGATCCCGTCAGTGGCGCGGTGGAGCGTCTCGATCCCCCAGGTCTTGACGTCGTCGAGATAGACGTTGAAGGCGGGTTCATCCAGCTGGAGGACATCTACGCCCAGGGCGGCCAGCTCCTGCGCTTCCTCGTTGATGACTCGCGCGAACTCCAGCGCCAGGCGGCGTCGGTCCCGGTAATATTCGTCGGCGATGGTGTCCACGATTGTCATGGGACCGGGAATCGTGAACTTGAGCTTCTTCTGCGTGTGAGCCCGAGCGAAGCGGACCTCGTCGGAATGGACCGGCCCCTTGCGCCGGATCGGACCCACCACCGTCGGCACCTCCGCCTTGTAGCGGTTGGCGCGGATGCCGATCGTCACGCGCTTGGCGAAGTCAATCCCCTCGACCTGCTCCAGGAAGCCGTGGACGAAGTGCTGCCGGGATTGCTCGCCGTCGGTGACGATGTCGATCCCGGCGGCTTCCTGTTCCTTGAGCGCGATCAGCACGGCGTCGCGTTTCGCCTCCGCGAGGGCCTCCCCAGAGAGCTGCCAGGGCGCCCAGAGTGTCTCCGGCTTGGCGAGCCAGGACGGCTTGGGAAGGCTTCCCGCGATCGTGGTCAGCAACATGCCGGGGCTACTAAAAGAGCGTGAGGTAGGTGTCGAGTTCCCACTTGCTCACCGTGTTGTGGAAGCGGACCCACTCCTGGCGCTTGACCTTGAGGAACTCCTGGGTCAGCTCGGCTCCGAGGGCCGATTGTACCACGTCGTCTTCCTCGAGGGCCTGGAGGGCCTCGGGCAGGCTCTGGGGGATGAACTGGAGCTTACGCCCCTTGACCTCCTCCAGTGAGAGCTCGTAGAGGTTGCCGAGGTTGGGTTCGCCCGGGTCAAGCTTCCGCCGGATGCCATCCAGGCCGGCCCGGATGAACGCGGCCATCCCGAGGTAGGGGTTCACGGCCCCCGACACCACCCGGCACTCGAACCGCCCGGGCTCCGGAGTCCTGAACATCTGCGTCCGGTTGTTGTCGCCATAGCTGATGCAGGCGGGGGTCCAGGTGAAGCCCGAGGAGGCCCCGGTGAGGAACTCTCCGACCGAGAGGCGCTTGTAGTCGTTGACCGTGGGCGCCACCACGCAGGTGAGGGCTCGCGCGTGGGCGATGAGACCACCCAGGAAGCGGTAGGCGAGCTGGGACATCCCGAGCCCTCGCCGGTCCTTCTCGTCGAGGAAAAGGTTCCGCTTTCCCTCGGTATCCCAGAGGGAAACGTGGAAGTGGCTCCCGCTCCCCGTGAGGTGGGGGAAGGGCTTCGGCATGTGGGTGGCGATGGCGCCGAAGCGCCGGGCCACCTGGCTCGTCATCATCTTGAAGAAGGTGTAGCGGTCGGCCGTCGTGAGCGCGTCGGCGTAGCGCCAGTTGATCTCGAACTGGGCGTTGGCGTCCTCGTGGTCGGAGGCGTAGGGTTCCCAGCCGAGCTGCTCCAGGTAGCGGAGCAGGCTCCGGAGGTAACCCATGTTGGCCGCCAGGCTCTTGAAGTCGTAGCAGGGCTTCGCCATGGTGTCGATCTTGTCGGGGTCGAAGAGGGCAATGGAGCCGTCCTCCTTCCGCTGGACCAGGAAGTGCTCGGCCTCCACCCCCACCATCATCGTGTACCCCTCGCGTGTGAGTTCAGCCAGCGCCCTTCTGAGGGCGGTCCGGGAGCAGTAGGGCCACTCCTTGCCGTCCACCTGGATGTCGCAGGCGAAGCGGGTGACGCCCTCCTCCCAAGGGACGGGGGTGTAGCTGGCCAGGTCGGGGACCGCGATCATGTCATGGGAGTGAGGGCCCTGCCCCATCCCCCAGACTGCCGCGCCTGCGAATCCGGCGCTCCCCGCCACGAAGTCGTCGAAGGCCCGCGCCGGGATCCCTTTGCAGCGCGGCGTGCCGTGGAGGTCGACGTACTGGGCCAGGAGGTAGTCCACCTTGTCCTTTTTGAGCCGCTCCTTGACCTCGTTCGGTGTCATGGCGATCCCCTCCGCGTTAGTCAGATCCCCTCCGACACCCTCCCCCTCCGCGTCTCCCTCAGTGGGAGACCGCCGCCGCCGCCTTCTCCCCCGCCAGCCGGCCTTCCCAGAATCGGGTGATGGAGAACGGCTTGAGGACGTCCGGGGTGTTCCCCGTGACGATCAGCTCGGCGATCCGCTTGCCCGAGACCGGTCCCGCCTTGAAGCCGTAGGTGCCCCATCCGACATCGAGGATGAACCCCTTGAGTCCGGGCACTTCCCCCATGATGGGGCTGTAGTCCGGGGTCATGTCGCAGATCCCCGTCCACTGGCGCAGGACCCGCACCTGCCGGAGGCACGGGAAGAGCTCCAGGGTGTGGGCGGCGGTGGCCTCCAGGAATGGCAGGGTGGATTTGTAGCTGTACGAGCTGTACGGGTCGATCTCTGAACCGATCACCAACTCTCCCCGATCAGTCTGGCTCACGTAGACGTGGAGGTTAGCCGAGACGATGACCTTGTCGAGGAAAGGGCTGAGCGGCTCCGTGACAAAGGCTTGGAGCGGGTGGGTCACGATGGGAAGTTTGAGCCCCACGAGCTTGGCGACGGTGGAGCAGAAACCCGCGGTGGCGTTGACGACGGTTCCCGCCCTGATCGTGCCTCGGGTGGTTTGGACGGAGGTGACCTGTCCGTTCGAGGTTCCGATCCCGATGACCTCGGTAAAGGGGTGAATGGAGATTCCCATCCGGTCCGCCCCCCGCGCATAGCCCCAGACCACGGCGTCGTGTCTGATGATCCCTCCGGGCGCGTGATAGAGAGCGGCGAGGATCGGATAGCGGGGGCGAGAGGAGACGTCGATGGCCGGGACCAGCCGCTTGATCTCGGGAGGCCAGATCAGGCGGCTCTCCACCCCCATGAGCTGGTTGACCTCGGCCCGGACCCTGAGGCCGTTCACGGCGGAGTCGGTGTGGGCGAGAGTCAGGTGACCCTGCTGAGAGAAGAGGACGTTGTACCCGAGCTCAGCCGCCAGCTCCTCATAGAGCCGGACCGACTCGTCGTAAAAGACCACGCCCTCGGGGGTCCGGTAGTTGGAGCGGATAATGGCCGTGTTCCGGCCGCTGGCGCCGCTGCCGATGTAGCCTTTCTCACAGACGGCCACGTCCCGCACGCCGAGCTTCCCGAGGTAGTACGCCGTGGCCAGCCCGTGGACGCCGCCGCCGATGATGACGACCTCGTAGCGGTCTTTGAGCGGGCGGGCGGTCCACATCCGCTCTCGCTTGAAAAGCTGCCACATGGTCTACGCCTTTGCCCCTTCACCTTTATCCTCTCCCCCATCGGGGGAGAGGGCAGGGTGAGGGGGACGTAGGAGGCGCTCAGCGGCCAAGCCAAAGGGGACAAGGCCGAGACTCGCGCCCGCCTGTCGGATGACGTCCCAGCCGTACTCTCCAAGCTCGCGCTGGACGAGGAGATAATAGGCCGGGAGCCGCCCCCAGTCCTGCCGAAGGATGACGACGTGGACCTTGGCGAGGCCTCCTTCGACGCAGCTCCCGTCGGGGAAGGCGTGGGGCCGGAGGTCCAGCGAGGTCAGTCTGACCAGGACCTCCTGCGCCCTCGGACCCACCAGCGCGAAGGCCGACTGAGCCGACGTCACGTCGGTCAGATGAGCGCAGCACGGCGTCTGGCTCAGGGCTTGAAGCAGGACCTCGGCGACCTGCCCTTGACGCCCCGGCGCGGTGAGGAGAAGCGCGTGGTCGGGGGTCAGGCGAAGGATGGAGAGGTGGTCCGGGGGAGCGAGACCACCCAGGAGTCGCCCCACTTCTCGCCCCTTGAGATCCAGTTTCCCGATCGCACTGACATCCTGAAGGCCGACGCTTTGCCTCGCCCGCTCGGCCTCCACCGCGGGGTCGGCGAAGGCCGCGGGGAGGCGCCACTCCCCTTCCTCCGTCCACCGGGCCCGGAGGGCGAGATGGGCCTGGTAGAGGGCGCTCACCTTGTAGGGACGGAACGGAAGGGTCGCCATGGACTAGCTCCTCAAACGCTTTCCTTCCGGGTCGTAGAACGGCTTTGTCACGACCCGCCCACGACAGACTTGTCCATCGCATTTGACCTGGAGGTGCCCCCCATCAACGGCCAGATCGGGCGGCACCCAGGCCATCCCGATGGCCCGACCGAGGACGGGGCTCCACTTGGCGCTGGTCACGCGCCCAACGGGCAAGCCGTCAGCCACGACCGCGTCGCCTTCGCCGGGCACCACCGGGGTCAGCATCTCGAAGCCCACCAGCCGCTGACGAAGCCCGCGGGCCTTGACCCGCGCGAGGGTGGCTCGACCGATGAAGTCGGGCTTGTCCATCTTCACCACCCAGGCCATGTCTGCCTCCAGGGGATTGCTGAGGGCGTCGGTGTCATGGCCGGGGATGATATGGAGTTTCTCTAATCGGAGAACGCGCTGGGCTTCGACCCCGAAGGGCAGGATGTCGAACTCCCGTCCGGCCTCCCTCAAAGTCTCCCAGAGGTAGTCCCCGTACTCGGCGGCGAAGTGCATTTCGTAGCCCAGCTCTCCCACGAAGCCGATCCTCAGGATGAGGACGGGGATTCCCGCCACCGTGCCCTGAACCGCCGCGAGGTAGGGGAGGGCCTCGGGGGAGAGATCGAGGTCCGTCAGTCGCGCCAGCACCTCCCGCGACTTCGGGCCGGCCAGGTTGATGGCGGCCAGGGCGCCCGTCACGTCAGTTACGTGGAGGCAGCGGTCGCTTCCGGCGAGCCACCACTCGAGCCACTGCTCCACCAACTCGAGGCTCCCGCTCCCGGTGGTGAGGAAAAAGTGATCCTCGCCAAGACGCGCCACCGTGCCGTCGTCCAGGATGATCCCGGCGTCGTCGAGCATGACCCGATAGCGGACCCGTCCGGCCTTGAGGTCGCTGAACCGGTTCGAGTGGATCCAGTCGAGGAATTGAGCGGCGTCCCTGCCTTTGACGTCGAGCTTCCCGAGGGTGCTCACGTCGATCAACCCCACCCCTTGGTGCACGACCCGGCACTCTTCCTCGACGGAGGTGTAGACCAGGGGACGCTTCCAGAGGCCCATATCCATCCAGGTCGCGCCCAGCGAGGCGTGAAGGTGGTGGATGGGGGTGAGCTTCACGGGCTCGTGGTGCGGGCCGGCCAGGACTCCCAGCGGGACTGGCTTGAGCGGTGGCCGGGCCGTGGTGGTCCCCGTCTGGGAAGGGTCCCGCCCGGTTAACGCCGCGCAGATTCCGATGGACGCGCGGTGGCACATCTTTCCCTGGCAGGGACCCATGGTCAGTGTGGTGTAGCGCTTGAGGGTTTCGATGTGGTCGAAGCCCTCCTGGATCGCATCGGCCAGATCTTTTTCTGTCACATCCTCGCAGAGGCAGACGAAGCGCTTGGGCTTTGGGTGGGGGACGCTCACGATGGGGCGGATCGAAGGGGGCGGGTTGGCGTCCTCCTGGAGGGCCTCGGCGAGGGCCCGATCTCTCGCATCGCCGGCGCCTAGCGAGAGGGCAGCCTTGAGTCCCGCGAGGCGGCCGTCCTTTTGGATGGCGCCGAGGCCCTGGGCTCCGCGAACCTCGCCTGCTGCGAAGAGCCAGGATGGGAGCTCCGCCGGGAAGAAGCCCCCGAGATCGGCGCGATAGTCAAGCCGTGCGCCGCCCTGAGCGAGAAGGGCTGAGGCGGGCTCCCAGCCCGTTGCGAGGGCGAGGAGGTCACACTCAACAGTCTTCTCGGAACCCGGACTCGGCCTTTCGGCTGAGTCCAGACTGACGAGGGCTGCCGCTTCCACGCGCTTCCGCCCCCGCACCTCCAGGACCGTGTGACCGGAGAGTACCGGGACTCCGGCTTCGCGGAGGTGCTGGCCGTCAGCGGAGTGAGGCTCAGAGCGCACGTCAGCCACGGCCGCGACTTCGATCCCTGCGGCCAGGAGTTCGCGGGCGAGTCTCAGGCCCCGGTCGGCGTTGGCGATCACCAGGGCCCGCCGTCCCGGGCTGATTCCGTAGAGCGTCATCAGGCGTTGGAGGCCATCGCCCAGGAAGACGCCGGGGCGGTCGTTGTTCTGAAAGACGAGAGGCGTCTCGAAGCCCCCCGTGGCCACCACGATCCGCTGGGCTCTGACCTTGATCAGGTGCTCCCCCTGCATCACGCCGAGAAGGCGACCCTCGTAGAGTCCGAAGGCTGTCGCTCCGGCGAGGTGACGGATCCTCGGCTCGCCCCGGACGAGGTCCGCGAGGTTGAGGGCGAGCGCGTACCCGGGCTGCTCGCCCTCAGACGGGAGGAGCTGCCACTGGAGATGACCGCCCAGGGTTGGCCCGTCGTCGATGAGGAGGACCTCGACGCCGAGGCGGGCGGCCTCAAGAGCCGCGGCGATGCCGGCGGGGCCGCCGCCGACGATGGCGAGGTCTGCGTGGAGGTGAACGTGCTCCCCGTGGCCCTCGGGCTCGCGCGCGATGTCCAGGCGGCCGAGGCCGGCCAGGCGCCTCAGGACCCTCTCGTACGTGGGCCAGAGCCAGGTGGGATGGATGAAGGTCTTGTAGTAAAAGCCCACGGGGAGGACGCGGTCCAGCTTGTCGAAGCACGCGAAGAGGTCGCGCTCGAGGGAGGGCCAGGCGTGCTGACCTCGGACCCTCATCTCCTGACGCGCTGGCTCGATGCAGGTCCTGACGTTCGGAGTCCCGTCCACCTCCATGAGGCAGTTGGGGCAGCGGCCCGCCACGCAGAGGAGCCCGCGGGGACGATGGTACTTGAAGCTTCGGCTAAAGGTCCGGACCCCAGCGGCGTAGAGGGCCGCGGCGACGGTCTCCCCATCGTAAGCGTGAATCGCCCGACCCTCAAAGGTGAACGTGATCGGCTTTCCACGGTTCACCCGCTGCGCTGGATGGGGCGGCAGGCGCGAGTCCTTCACGCGCGCTTCTCGTCGGGGCGGTAGACTTCAAGCACCGCGTTGGTCCGTGTGTCCCGGAGGGCCAGGAACCAGCCGCGGCAGCCCAGGCGATGGTACCACCACTCGTTCTGGGCGCCGGCCTCGTTGGCCCTGAGGTAGAGATATTCGACCCACGCCTCGGATGGCGCATCCGGCCCTGGCCGCTTCAGATACTCGCCTCCGAAGCGGAACTCGTAGACATCCCGCGGGCCACAGTTGGGGCAGGGGAGGAGAAACGACATGCCGCTAGCGCTTGTCCTGACTGTAGTAGTCGGTGAACTCGCCGCGCTGGATCACATTCCGCCAGAGCGTCGTCGCCCGGGAATCCAGTTGGTCCCGACCAGCGGGATGCCGGTAATGGCTGCGGCCTCCACCGTCAGGGCGCGGAGGTCCTCCGGCTCGAGGTCGTGGACATCGGCTTTTCCGCAGGCCCGGGCCAGCATCTGAATCTCCAGGGTCATGGCGT
>JACPCF010000065.1 GCA_016179965.1 Candidatus Rokuibacteriota bacterium
TTCGCGGTGATCGGGGCGCTGGCCCTCCGGTACTATGGCTACGTTCGTCACACCGAGGACATTGATATTCTCACGACGGCTGAGGGGCTCGACAGGATCCATGCCACGCTCGTCGGACCGGGCCTGGCACTCCGAGGGCCGGGGCTGCGCAAGAGCCTGCGTGAGACGGCCCACCAGGTGAACATCGGCGTCGTGACGGCCGGCGAGCGTGCCGGTTCGTCGGAGAGTCCTGTGGAGTACCCTCCACCGGATTCCGCCGCCTTCGTGGATGTCGCGGGGCTGCGGCTCCCGACTCTCGAGGCCCTCGTCGAGTTCAAAATCGCCAGCGGCGTCTGGGGCCACCGCGCGCAGGATTTGGCCGACGTGCAGCGACTCATCCGCATCAAGGGTCTCACGGAGGCGTTCGCGGACCGCATCGCCTCGGCGCTCCGCGAGAAGTTCCTCGATCTCTTGCGCGAGTCGCGGCTGGAGCGCGACTTGGAATAGAATGGCGGTGATCGACGTCGCCGAGAATCTCGCTCGCGTCCGAGAGCGAATCCGCCGCGCCGCGATGCGCGTGGGGCGCGGGGCCGAGGAGGTCCTGCTCGTCGGCGTCTCCAAGTCGGTGGACGTGGAGCGGATCCGGCGCGCGCTGGCCGCCGGGCTCCCCGCACTGGGGGAGAATCGGATTCAGGAAGCCGGGGAGAAGATCGCGGCGCTGGGGCGCCCCGTGCCGTGGCACATGGTCGGGCATCTGCAGTCCAACAAGGCCCGGGACGCGGTCCTCCTCTTCGACCTGATCCACTCGGTGGACCGCCTGGAGCTGGCGCGGGAGCTCCACCGCCGGGCCCTCGCCGCGGGGCGCGTCGGGGAGGTCCTGGTTCAGGTGAATCTGTCGGGCGAGGCGACCAAGGGTGGCTTCGCCGAAAGCGAGCTGAAGGGAGCGTTGGAGGCGTTGGCCGGGCTGTCCGCCCTTCGTGTGAGGGGGCTGATGACGATTCCGCCGCCTGTCGAGCATGGAGAGCAGGCTCGGGGGTGGTTTCGCCGGCTCCGCGAGCTCCGGGACGCGGCCGGGCTCGAGCACCTCTCGATGGGGATGAGCGACGACTTCGACGTAGCCGTGGAGGAAGGTGCCACGATCGTACGGGTCGGCACGGCCATTTTCGGTCCGAGGGCATAGCGGATGAGTGTAAAGGGGAAGAAGGTCGGGTTTCTGGGCGCGGGCAACATGGGGGAGGCGATGATCCGCGGCCTGCTCAAGGCGGGGCTCGTCCCCGCCGAGGACATCTTCGCCACCGATGTGAGGCTCGACCGCCTGGAGCAGCTCGGCAAGCTGTACGGAATCCACACGCTCTCGGACAACGCGCTGCTGGTCAAGCGCGTGGACGTCGTGATCCTGGCGGTGAAGCCTCAGATCATTCACTCGGCCCTCAAAGAGGTGGCCCCCGCGGTGACCCCCAAGAAGCTCTTCATCTCGGTGGCGGCCGGCGTCCCCACCGCCGCGCTGCGCGCCGACCTCCCGAAGGGCGTGCGCCTCATCCGGGTCATGCCGAACACGCCGGCGCTGGTGCTGGAAGGGGCCACCGCCGTGGCCAAGGCGGACGGGCTCCAGAAGGGCGATCTCGAGACCGCCGAGGAGATCTTCGGCGCCGTCGGCAAAGTGGTCGTGCTGGAAGAGGACGCCCTGGACGCGGTCACGGGGCTGTCGGGCTCGGGCCCGGCGTACGTCGCGCTGATGATCGAGGCGCTGGCCGACGGCGGGGTCAAGATGGGCCTGGACCGCCTGACCGCGATGACCCTGGCGGCCCAGACTGTCCTGGGGGCGGCGAAGCTCTTGATCGAAACCGGAGCGCACCCGGGTCAGCTGAAGGACATGGTGACCTCTCCGGGGGGCACGGCCATCGCTGGGATCGCGGCCCTCGAGGAAGGCGGCGTCCGGCGCACCCTCATCAGCGCCGTCGAGCGCGCGACGCTCCGGTCGCGGGAGCTGGGCCGCGGCAACCAGGACAAGAAGGCCTGAGGCCGTGCCGATAACCGTCGCCTCCCGGCGTTCTCGGTCGTCGCCGATCCTCACGTACAACCGCGTACGCTCCGGTCGTCTCCTCCCTCGGGCCTCCACCCATCTTCGATGGGTACCCGGCTCGGTTCTCGGCCCGGCGACAGGGTGAGGGCGTGGTCCTTTACCGGTTGGTCGATTTTGTCGGTTTGCTGCTCGGCCTCTACACCTGGGTCATCATCGCCGCCGTGCTGATCACCTGGGTCAATCCCGATCCGTACAACCCCATCGTCCAGTTCCTGCGGCGCGTCACCGAGCCGGTGCTCCGTCCCATCCGACGGGTGCTCGCCCGGTACCAGGGCGGGCTCGATTTTTCTCCGCTGGTGGCGATCCTCATCATCCAGTTCATCCAGCGCGTGATCCTGCCCTCGCTCTTCTGAGTCGGCCCGGCAGGAGGAGGTGAAGGTCCGATGCGCATCACCCCGATGGATATCCGTCAGCAGCAGTTCAGGGTCCGGTTCCGCGGGTTCGACCGCCAGGAGGTGGACGCCTTCCTCGCCGACGTGGCCGAGGACTATGAGCAGCTCGTCAAGGAGAATGCCCTCCTGAAGGAGCAGCTCGCGGCGCTGGAGGAGCGATCCCGGGGGATCGAGCAACGGGAGAAGCTGCTCCAGGACACGCTGCTCACCACCCAGCGGCTGGCCGAGGAGATGAAGGACGGCGCCAAGCGGGAGGCCAACCTCCTGGTGCGGGAGGCGGAGCTTCAGGGCGACAAGCTCCTGGAGGAGGCGCGCGCCGAGGAGGCGAAGATCAAGGCCGAGATCCTCGCCCTCAAGCGCACGCGCCGCCAGCTCGCCGAGGGGCTCCGCGTCACGCTCGACATGTACCAGCGGCTCGTGACCGAGGAGTTCGGCGATGCGGGGTCCGGGCCGCGCTGATTCGGCGCTCCTCCGGGTCCGGGTCCAGCCCCGGGCCTTCAAGGACGAGCTGGTGGGATGGGATGGCGCCACCCTCCGCGTCCGCGTCTGCGCCGCGCCCGTGGACGGCGAGGCCAACGACGCCCTCCTCGCGCTCCTCGCGCGGACCTTCCGGCTGCCCCGCTCGGCGGTCACCCTCGTGCGGGGGAGCCACGCCCGCGACAAGCTCGTCAGCATCCAGGGATGCTCCCTCGCGACCCTGGCGGCCCGGCTGAAAGCGGGGCTCCTGTGATTTCGCCGGTCCGCTGGGAGGGCGACCGCTTGGTTCTCATCGACCAGACGCGGCTCCCTTCCCTTGAGGTGGAGCGTGGCTACACCTCCTGGCCCGAGGTGGCCGAGGCCATCCGCTCTCTGGTCGTCCGCGGCGCCCCGGCGATCGGCGTGACCGCCGCCTTTGGCATCGTGCTGGCCGCTCGCCAGAGCCGCGCGACCACTTTCGACGGGCTCCTGGCGGACGTGGAGGCGGCGATCAAAGGGCTCGCGGCCACGCGTCCCACGGCGGTCAACCTCTTCTGGGCTCTCGAGCGGATGAGGCGCTGCTGCCTCGACCATCGAACGCTGCCGCTCGACGCCCTCAAGGCCCGCCTCCTCCAGGAGGCTCAGGCGGTGCTGGATGAGGACGTGGCGGCCAACCGCGCCATGGGCGCCCACGGCGCCGCGCTCGTCCCCCATCGGGCGCGGATCCTCACCCACTGTAATGCGGGCGCGCTCGCGACCGCGGGTTATGGCACGGCGGGAGGCGTCATCCGCGCGGCCCACGCCCAGGGCAAGGTGGCGCTCGTCTGGGTGGACGAGACCCGTCCCGTGCTCCAGGGCGCCCGACTCACCGCCTGGGAGTGCGTCAAGGAGGGAATTCCACACCGGGTGATCTCCGACGTGGCGGCCGCCTCCGTCATGGCGCGCGGCGAGGTGGATCTGGTCGTGACCGGCGCGGATCGGATCGCGGCCAACGGCGACACCGCCAACAAGATCGGCACCTACGCGCTGGCGGTGCTCGCCCGGCACCACGGGATTCCCTTCTACGTGGCCGCGCCTTTTTCGACCATTGATCCGGCGCTGCCGTCGGGAGATCTTATCCCCATTGAGGAGCGCGATCCGAGCGAGGTCAGAGGCTTCGCCGGCCGCCAGACCGCTCCAGCCGCCTCCCCCGTCTTCAACCCGGCCTTCGACGTCACGCCGGCCGCGCTCATCACCGCCATCATTACCGAGCGCGGCGTCTGCCGCCCGCCCTACGACTTCTCGCGGTGAAGCCCGTCGGGCCAACTAACGTCGCCATACGGCGTTCTCGCTCGTCGCCGATCCGTTCCTCTGCGGGCACCGCGTCCGGCCGAAGGCCGGCGTGGTCGTTACGCTCCGGTCGCACCCACCTTCCGGTGGGTACCCGCCCTCGGGCCTTGTCTGGCTCGTCATTTGTCCCGGCGTCGTCATCGACCGTGCGCACGTGACCAAGACCCCAGGCGCGAAGCCGGCCGGCAACCGCGCCATCGAGACGGCGCGGGAGTATCACGAGCGGACCGCCCACAGCTACGCGTCTATCCGCCAGAGCGGCCACTACCTCGACTGGGACACCAAGCCGTTCCTCTACAAGATCTATCCCGACCTGCCGGTCACGCCGATCCCGCGGGAGTTTCCTCAGCCGGCCCAGGACACGCTGAACGCTGTGAGCGCCTTCCAGGCGACGGGCGCGGCGCTGACGCTCGAGACCCTGGCATCCCTCCTCTTTTTCACCGCCGGGTTGGCCAAGAAGAAGACCTACCCGGGGGGCGGCGAGATGCACTTTCGCGCCGCGCCCTCCACCGGCGCCCTCTACCAGACCGAGGTGTACGTGGTGGCCGGAGGTCTCGCCGGTCTTCCCGCCGGTGTGTATCACTTCTCCCCCGGCGATTTCTGCCTCCGCCGGCTCCGGGCGGGGGATTTCCGCTCCGAGCTGAGCGCGGCGGCCCTGGACGACGGCATTGCCACGTCGGCAGCGACGCTTGTTCTCACGGCCATCTACTGGCGCAACACCTGGAAGTACCAGGCGCGGGCCTATCGCCACCTCTTCTGGGACTCGGGGACCATGCTGGCCAATCTCCTCGCCACCGCCGGCGCCCTGGGGATCCCGGCGCGCCTCGTCACGTTCTTCCTGGACGCGAGGGTCAACCGTCTCCTGGCGCTCGACTCCGACAAGGAGGTGAGTCTCGAGCTGGTTTCCCTGGGGAGCGCGGCGCCCCCGGCGGTTGCCCCCGCCGTGGAGCCGATCAGCCCGCGGAGCCTCCCGCTATCCTCCACGGAAGTGGACTATCCTCTCGCCGGAGAGATCCATGCGGCGTCATCCCTCGTGGAGCCCGACGAGGTGAGGGCCGTGCGGGCATCCGCCATGGGCGCGCCCAGAGCCGTCCCGGGGAGCCTCCTGTCCCTCCCTGAGCCGCTCCCCGTCTCCGGCAAGCCGCTGGGGGAGACGATCATCCGGCGGGGCTCTACCCGGCAGTTCTCCGGCCAGCCGATCAGCGCCCGGGCGATGGCCACAGCGCTCTTCCACGCGACCCGCGGGATCCCCGCCGACTTCCTCCAGGGGCCCGGCCATCGGCTGGTGGACCTCTATCTGATCGTCAACGCCGTGGATGGCATCGAGCCCGGGGCCTACTGCTACTGGCCCGAGGCCCACGGGCTGGAGCGGCTCAAAGGAGGCGACTTCCGCGGCCAGGCCGGCTTTCTCTGCCTGGAGCAGGCCCTTGGCTCCGACGCCAGCGTCGTCATCTTCTTCCTCGCGGACCTGGGCCCGATCCTAGAGCGCTTCGGGAACCGCGGCTACCGGCTGGCCAACCTGGAGGCGGGCATCATCGGGGGTAAGTGCTACTTGAGTGCCTACGGCCAAGGTTTCGGCGCTTCGGGGCTCACCTTCTACGACGGCGACGTGGTGCGGTTTTTCTCCCCACACGCCGAGGCGAAGGATGCGCTCTTCGTGACGGTGCTCGGCCGATCCGTGAGGGGCACGCCCAGCATCGAGGTCCCCCTCCAGCTCGCGAAGAAGTAGCCTCCTGGCGTCTAGGATTGGAGACGCTTGAACTGGCCACTCAGGTGGGGTAATGGTGAGGGGTCATGACCGGCAGCGAATACCAGCAGCTCGTCGAGTTCCTGGGTCGCCAGTTCACCGCGATCGACGGGCAGTTCGCCTCAGTTTACGGTCGATTCGACGCAATCGACCGGCGCTTCGACGCGCTGGAGCAGCGCATCGAAGAGAGGTTCCGGGAGGTCTTCGGCCACTTCGACGAGATCTACCGGCGCCTGGAGAGGCTGGAGCAGGAGTATCAGGCAATCGTCCAGGCACTCCGGCGGATCGAGGGTCTCCTGGCCGACGAAGTGGCCCGCCGCGAGATGCTCGAGCGCGGCCTGGAAGAGCTCAAGCGCCACGTCACAGTCCTCCAGGCGCGGATCGAGGAGCTGGAGCACCGCCTCCGGGGTTAACGGCCAACCAAGTCCTATTTGTACCAGCGACGGAGTTCGAGAACCCTTCGCACCTCCTAATCGTTTGACTCGTTGTCGGGGGTGCGCATATAGTGAGGGAGGTTGTGATCGCGTTCACGAAACGCGTCCCGTCCGAAAGGAGTCCCTCGATGAAGAAGTACTACCTGATGGCCCCGGGGCCGACGCCGGTGCCGAACCAGGTTCTCCTGGCCATGGCCCGGCCGATCATCCATCACCGGACCCCGGAATACGAAGCGCTCTTCGCCGAGGTGCGCGAGGGGCTCAAGTGGCTCATCCAGACCAGGCAGGAGACGATCATCCTCGCCGCGTCGGGTACCGGCGCCATGGAGGCGGCCGTCACCAACACGCTCTCTCCCCGTGACAAGGCGCTCGTGGTCAGGGCGGGGAAGTTTGGGGAGCGCTGGGCTGAGATCTGCGCCGCCTATGGCGTAGAGGTCGTCGCCCTTGACGCGCCGTTCGGCCACACCGTCCCACCCGAGCGGGTGGCCGACGCGCTCAAGAAGACGCCGGAAATTCGAGCTGTGTTCTGCCAGCACAGCGAGACCTCCACAGGAGTCCTCCACGACGTCCGAGGCTACGCCGAGGCGACGCGGAAGAGCGACGCGATCCTCGTGGTGGACACGGTGTCGAGCCTGGGGGTGGCGGACCTGCCCATGGACGGCTGGGGCGTTGACGTCGTTGTCGCAGGCTCTCAAAAGGGTCTGATGCTCCCCCCGGGGCTCGCCTTCTGCACGCTCTCGGACAGGGCGTGGGGCCGGGTCAAGCAGGCGAAGCTCCCCCGGTACTACTTCGATCTCCTCGAGGAGAAGAAGCTTGTCGTCAAGAACCAGCCCCGATTCACCCCTGCCGTCTCGATAATCATCGGGCTCAGGGAGGTCCTGGCCATGCTGAAGGCCGAGGGGCTCGCCACCATCTTCAGGCGCCACGACCGGCTGGCCCGCGCCACGCGCGCGGGGGTCGAGGCCCTGGGCCTCGAGCTCTTCGCCAAGGCCACCCCGAGCCCGGCGATCACCTCGATCGTCTCGCCGAAGGGCATTGACAGCGAGAAGGTGCTCGCCGCCTACGCGAAATCGCACAACATCACGATCGCGGGCGGGCAGGGCGAGATGAAGGGGAAGGTCTTCCGCCTGGGCCACATGGGCTACGTCGGCGATTTCGACGTGGTGATTGCCCTCGCGGCCCTCGAGCAGGTGCTGGCGGAGCTGGGGTACCCCGTGGACTGGGGCGCCGCCGTGGGAGCCGCCCAGAAGGTGCTCGCCGAACGCCCCGCATGAAGAAAGTCCTCGTCACCGACGGGCTCCAGGAGGTCGGGATCGAGGCCCTCCGCCAGGAGGGCCTTTCGGTTGAAGCGATCTCCACGCTCCCCGAGGCGGACCTCTTCGCCAAGATCGCCGACGCCCACGGGCTGATCGTACGCAGCGCGACCAAGGTGACGGCGCGCGTCATTGAGGCCGCCCGGTCCCTCGAGGTGGTGGGCCGCGCCGGCGCCGGCGTGGACAACATCGACGTGGAGGCGGCCAGCGAGCGGGGGATCATCGTGATGAACACCCCCGGCGCCAACACGATCGCGGTGGCCGAGCACACCATCGGCCTCTTGCTGGCCCTGGCCCGCAAGCTCCCGCAGGCCCACGGCGCGCTCAAGGGCGGCCGCTGGGAGAAGGAGCGCTTCGCCGGGGTCGAGCTCTTCAACAAGGTGCTGGGGATCATCGGGCTCGGCCGGATCGGCTCGGAGGTGGCGCGCCGCGCCCTCGGGCTCCGGATGCAGGTCATCGCCTACGACCCGTACCTGACGGCGGAGGCCGCCCAGCGGATGGGCGTCGAGGTGGTGGAGCTTGACCAGTTGCTGGCGCGGGCGGACTTCATCTCGGTCCACGTTCCCCTGACGCCCGAGACGCGGAATTTTCTCGGGGCCGGCGAGTTCGCCCGGATGAAGGACGGCGTCCGAATCATCAACTGCGCCCGCGGCGGCGTGCTGAGCGAAGAGGCGCTGGTGAAGGCCGTCCGCGACGGGAAGGTGGCGGGCGCCGCCCTCGACGTCTTCGAGAAGGAGCCGCTCCCCCCCGACCACCCGCTCCTCGGCCTCGACCAGGTCATTGTCACGCCTCACCTCGCGGCCTCCACGGAGGAGGCGCAGTCGGGGGTGGCGCTGGCGATCGCCCAGCAGATCGCCGACGTCCTGGTGCGGGGGATCGTGCGGAACGCGGTCAATGTCCCTTCGGTTGATGCGGAGACGCTCAAGGAGCTCCGGCCCTACCTGACCCTGGCGGAGAAGATGGGGAGCTTCCTCGCCCAGCTCGCCGAGGGCCGGATGAAGCAGGTCCGGCTGGAGTACGCGGGCGAGGTCGCGGGGCTGGCCACCTCCGTCCTGACCGTCACCTTTCTCAAGGGGCTCCTGGACGTGATCCTGGAGGAGAAGGTCTCGGACGTGAACGCGCCCTACCTGGCCAAGGCCCGCGGCATCAAGGTGGTGGAGACGAGCACGGCGGAGAGCGAGGATTACGCGAGCCTCCTGGCCGCCGAGCTCCAGACCAACAAGGGCTCGTGGCGGGTGGCGGGGACGCTCTTCCACAAGCGGGAGCCTCGGATCGTGAGGATCGACGGCTTTCCGTTGGAAGCGGTCCCCGCGGGCTGGATGCTCGTCTTCGCCAACCTCGACGTGCCGGGCGTGATCGGGCGGATCGGCACCCTCTGCGGCCGCCACCAGATCAACATCGCCGGCATGCAGCTCGGCCGCGAGCGGCGCGGGGGGCAGGCCGTCTCGATCCTGAACCTGGACGACCCGATCCCGGAGGCCATCCTGCGCGAGATCCGGGCCATGCCGGATATCGTCTTCGCCAAGCTCGTCAAACTGTAGCCCCCCCCGGAGGGGTCAGGTCTTGCAATAGCGCATCCTCCCGACGGATGTTGGATTGCAAGACCTGACCCCGTAGAATAGACCGGTATGGACAAGCGCGCCTTCCAGACCCAGCTTCCCAAGGGCGTCAAAATCTACCTGCCCGACGAGGCCGCGGCCAAGCGGAGCGTCGAGCAACGCCTCCTCTCTGTCTTCACCCGCTGGGGCTACCGGGAGGTGGTGACGCCGACCTACGAGTTCGCCGACGTCCTCTCCGTGGGGACCGATGAGACCCTCCAGGGGGAGATGTTCAAGCTCGTGGACCGGGACACGGGGCGGATGCTGGCGCTCCGCGCCGACATCACCCCTCAGATCGCCCGCATCGTCGCCACGCGCCTCCGGGATGAGCCGAAGCCGCTCCGTCTGGCCTATGTCGCCAACGTGTTCAGATATGAGGAGCCTCAGGTCGGCCGGTACCGCGAGTTCTACCAGGCAGGGGTCGAGCTGGTGGGGCTCGAGAAGCCGGAGGCCGACGCCGAGATGATCGCGATGACCGTCGAAGGGCTCCAGGCCCTCGGCCTCGATCGCTTTCAGATCAACGTGGGCCAGGCCGACTTCTTCCGCGGGATCCTGGAGGAGCTGAAGATCGAGCGCGCCCAGGGGCGGCAGCTCCAGGACGCCCTGAGCCGGAAGGACGCCTCCACGCTGGAGCGGCTCGTCCGGGAGCTGGCGCCCCCGGCCTCAACCGCCGAGCTGCTCGTCGCGCTGCCGGACCTCTTCGGCCGCGATGAAGTGCTCGAGCGCGGGGCCCGGCTCGTGAAGAACCCCAGGTCCGAGCGCGCCCTGGCGAACCTTGCCGAAGTCCACCGGCTGCTCCGGGCCTACGGGCTCGCCGAGGCGGTGATCCTCGACCTCGGTGAGGTCCGCGGCTTCGACTATTACTCGGGGGTGCACTTCGAGGGGTACGTGAGCGGCCTCGGCGCGCCGCTCTGCGGAGGCGGCCGCTACGACCACATGCTGGGCCGCTTCGGCTACGACTGCCCGGCGACGGGCTTCGCCTTCGAGGTGGGCCGGGCGCTCCTGGCGATGGAGGCGCAGGGCGTGGCGGTGCCCCTCACCGGCCCCGATTTCTTCATCATCGATTTCACCCCTGAGAAGACGATGGCCCTCGCGCTTTCCCGGCGCCTCCGCGACCTCGGCGCCGCGGTGGCGCGTGACATCATTACCCGCGGCCTCCCGGAGTCCCTCGCCTACGCGCGGGGCCAGCGGGCCCGCTGGGCGCTCGTGATCGGGGGGCCCAAGACGACGGCCGAGGAGGTTCTGGCCATCGAGCTGGCGACGGGGGCCGAGCGGAAGATCCGCGCGTCGGACCTGGTCGAGCAGCCGGCCAAGTGGTTTCCCCTCGGAGGCGCCCATGCCTAACATCGTGGTCGTCGGCAGCCAGTGGGGCGACGAGGGGAAGGGGAAGGTCACCGACCTCCTGGCCCCCCACGTGGACGCGGTCGTCCGCTACCAGGGAGGCAACAACGCCGGGCACACCGTGGTGGTGGGGCGCGAGAAGTTCGTCCTCCACTCCATCCCTTCCGGGATCCTCCACCCAGGGCTCCGGTGCGTCATCGGCTGCGGTGTCGTCGTGGACCCGGCGGCCCTCATCGAGGAGATGGAGGCGCTCGTCCGGCGGGGCATCGTCCTGGACGGCAACCTCTACGTCTCCCGGAACGCGCACCTCATCATGCCCTACCACCGCGCGCTCGACCTGGCCTCCGAGGCCAAGCTGGGGGACCGGCGCATCGGCACCACGGGCAAGGGGGTCGGGCCCGCGTACGTGGACAAGGCCGCGCGCGTCGGGATCCGGATGGCCGACCTGCTGGACGAGCCCGTCTTCAGGGAGAAGCTCGCCGCCAACCTCCGCCAGAAGAACCGGCTCCTCAGCGAAATCTACGACGCCCAGACCTTCACGGTGGAGGAAATCCTGGGGCCCTATCTCCGCTACGCGGGATGGCTCGCCCCCTACATCACCGACACTGAGCTGCTCCTGAACCGCTGGATCAATGCCGGCCGCTCGGTGCTCTTCGAGGGGGCCCAGGGGACGATGCTCGACATCGATCACGGGACCTACCCCTACATCACCTCCTCGAGCACCACGGCGGGCGGCGCCGCCACGGGGACGGGCGTGCCGCCGACCAAGATCCACGGCGTCCTCGGGGTCTCGAAGGCGTACGCGACCCGGGTGGGGGGCGGGCCGTTTCCGACCGAGCTCCAGGGCAAGATGGCCGAGCTCCTGCGCGCGCGGGGGAACGAGTACGGCGCGACCACCGGTCGCCCGCGGCGCTGCGGCTGGTTCGACACCGTCGTGGGTCGCTACGCGGTGCGCGTGAACGG
The DNA here is from genome assembly GCA_016179965.1 of Candidatus Rokuibacteriota bacterium. Lineage (GTDB taxonomy): Bacteria > Methylomirabilota > Methylomirabilia > Rokubacteriales > CSP1-6 > CSP1-6. The sequence continues at coordinate 11,636 of JACPCF010000065.1, forward strand.
GCTCGACACCATCGCGCTCACCAAGCTGGACGTGCTGGACAAGTGCGAGACCGTCAAGATCGGCGTCGGCTACCGCTACCGGGGCGAGCTGCTCACCGAGTTCCCCCAGGAGGAGCGGGTCTGGAATGAGGCCGAGCCGGTGTGGGAGGAGATGTCGGGGTGGCAGACCTCCACGGCCGGCCTGCGCGACTACGCGGACCTCCCCACCAAGGCGCGGCAGTATCTGGACCGGCTGGCGGAGCTGGTGGGGATGGAGTTCTGCCTGGTCTCCACGGGGGCCGTGAGGGACGACACCATCCTCCTGGCCGACTCGCCGCTCACCCGGTGGTTCCCATCCCTCCGCGGCTCCATCCCGCCCCGCTAGCCTTTCTCCTCTCCCCCGAGGCTTGAAACGTAACTCGCGAACCGCAGGTCACCCAATGTTTCTCGATCTGACCACATAAACCAACCCTTCTATGTTTTCCTGTTAGTCTCGGTAGATCTCCTTCCGATGCCGTACCCGATAGAGAACGACTTCTTGCCCGGCGACGTCATAGCGCACCCGGTACGGCCACACCTCCAAGCGCCATTGACCGATCCCCTTGCCCTTGAGCTTCTTGATCTTCGGCGGGGGCCCAAAGGGATTATTCTGTAGGCGCTTGATCGCTTCCCAGACCTTCTTCTGAACCGCTGCGGGGAGGGCCTCCAAGTCCCGCTGGAAGCTCGGCGTGAGCCGTACAGTGAAACGGGCCGGCATGCGTTAGCCGGCCCGGCGCGCCGCAAGCCTCCGCTTGAGGTAATCCTGGAGACTGATGGCCCGGCCAGCCCGGTACTCCTTCGCCGCGGCCTTGAGGCTCTTCTGGAACTCTGGGTCGAGCTCCTCCAGCATGTCATCGAAGTCCGCCGCGCTCAGCAGGACCGCGGTCGGCTTGCCGCTCTTGGTGATGACGAAGCGCGCCTTCCGCTGCGTCACCTGTCTCAGGAGCGATCCAAGCTGCGTGCGCGCTACGTAGGCGGGAACCGTCGTCGTCATAGAACGTTGGGCCACTTCTTCTCCTCCTTGCCCGTTTTGATTAATCAACTTTTTGTTATTGTAGCGAATCCCCCTAACAAGTCAAGGGCCAGGCATCGGCGGAAGCGGCCGCTTCCTGCAGGCGAGCCTTGGCCCGAGGCCTGTGGCGGGGATCTCTCGGTCGGGTATGCCGGATCCGAGGAGCGATCAGAGCGGGCCGACGTGCCGCGGTCGGTCGCGATGAAGCTCACCGGCCACAAGACCGAGAGCGTCTACCGCCGCTATGCGATCGTGAGCGACGCCGAGCTCCAGGAGGCCTTCCGCCGGCTCGCGGGCACATTTTCGGGGCACACCGGCCACCGATCGGTTGACTCCTCCCCGGTAAGCGTGCAGAATGACTGACCGGAGCCGTTAGCTCAGTAGGTAGAGCACCTGCCTTTTAAGCAGGGGGTCGGTGGTTCGATCCCACCACGGCTCACCAGACCCCGTCGTCTAGCCTGGCCAAGGACGCGACCCTTTCAAGGTCGAGATCGCGGGTTCGAATCCCGCCGGGGTCACCACCCTTCCCCTCCCATTTGACTTTTTGGCCAGGAATCCAATAGGCTAAGGCGACGTTTTGTGCCCATGGGACCCATGCGCCGCCTCCTGCTGATCGCCCTGCTGCTGCTCGGGTGGGCACTCCCCGCAGTCGTCCCCCGCGATGCCTGGGCCCAGCAGCGGATCACCGAGCCCGTCGGCGTGTACATCGACCGCGGCATCCTCGCCTACGACGACAAGAAGTACGCCGAGGCGCTCCAGAACTTCCTCGAGGCGATGCGGATCGATCCGGAGAACGCCGAGGCGCGCTACTTCGTCGGGATCACCTACCTGGCCCTGGACCAGACGGACGAGGCGATCGGCCACCTGGAGAAGGCGCGCCAACTGGACCCGGCGGACCCGGACATCGCCTTCAACCTGGGCGTCGCCTATTTCACCAAGGGGGACTACGATCGCGCCCAGCCCCAGTTCCTGGCCGTCTATCAGAAGGAGCCCAAGCGCGACAACCTGGGCTACTACCTCGGGTTCATCCACTTCAACCGGAAGGAGTACGACAGGGCGCTCGGCTACTTCGAGGCCAACGTCTCCACCGACGTCCGCTTCCAGCAGCAGAACCGCTTCTATACCGGGCTGACGAAGCATCACCTGGGGCAGGACGTGGCGGCGGCGCGCGACCTGGAGGAGGCGGTGAAACTGCGCCCCGACGCCCCCCTGGGGCGAACGGCCAAGTTGTTTGCCGAGGCCATCGCCCCCAAGCCTGAGCCGCGGCGGTACCGGGTGGAGATCCGGGGGGGCGTCTCCTACGACGACAACGCGAGCCTGGCTCCCACGCACCACGTCCTGGGGCTGCGGACGCCGGCGCGGCGGAGCGCGGCGGAGATCGCGATGCTCAGGCTCGAGTACGACCTGATCCAGACCCAGCGGGATACGCTGACGGCGAGCTACCAGATCTTCTCCAACTACTACAACAGCCTCCAGAACCTGGATGTCCTCAACCACACGTGGGGGGGCAACTACGTGCACCGCGGCAAGCTGGGCACACTCCCCGCCTGGTACGGCGCCCAGTACAGCTACGACTACCTGGAGCTGGACGGCGCCGTCTTTCTCTCCCGCCACACGGGCACGGCCTCACTCACGCTCTTCGAGAGCGACACCAACTTCACGCTCCTCCAGTACCGCTTCCAGGACAAGGATTTCCGCTCGGCCAACACCCTCGGCCTCCGCAAGGAGAGCCGCGACGGCCAGAACCACCTGCTCGGCGCCACGCACATCGTGGCGTTCGCGGGCGGAAAGCACTTCCTGCGCTTCGGCTACCAGGTGGACTACGACGACACGGACGGCGGCGACTACAAGTACATCGGCAACAAGGCGTCGGCCGGCTTCCAGGTGACCGGCCCGGGGGACATCCGGTTTCAGGCGGGCTACGATTTTCAGTTCCGCGAGTACCCGCGCGGCAACGCGCTCGCGGTCAGCCTCAACCAGCAGCGGGCGGGCGGGTCGAGCGTCCAGGGGGCCTTCTTCAACGTCATGCGTCGGGACAGCGACCACACATTCACCGCGTCCCTATCCCGCGACTTCCCCTGGGGGTTCACCGCCTCCCTGGAGTTCTTCAAGGAGCGGAACAGCTCGACCTTCTCCCTGTTCGACTTCGACCGGAACGTGGTAACGTTGTCCGTGGGCTGGAAGTACTGAGTCCCCGGGGGCCCGTCCCCCGGGCGTCCGGCGGTTGGAGGCACCTTCGCTATGGCGGCCTTGCTTACTCGCGCCCTTCCTTTTCTGGCCCTCCTCTTCGCGCTCGTTCCCACGGCCTGGGGTCAATGGCAGGGGGTCGGGGTCGTGACCGCCCTGACCGGGAAGGCCGATCTCAAGCGCGCTCAGGATCCTCAGGCCGCCGCGCTCAGGCTCCGGGACCCCCTGGCCGTCCGCGACGTCGTGGAGACTCGCGAGGAGTCCCTCGCGCGGATCCTCCTCCTGGGCAAGACGACGGTGACCGTGCGGGAGCTTTCGCGCTTCGAGATCCGCGAGGAGAAGCTCCCCGACGGCGCGGAGCGCGCCGGGATCGATCTGGCCGCCGGCAGGATCCGCGTGATGGTGGCGCGGCGGCTGATGAAGCCCGGAGACGAGATCCAGATCCGGACGCTCAACGCCATCGCTGGGGTGCGCGGGTCGGAAGCGGTCGTCGAGGTGATGAGGCTCCCCGACGGCCAGCCGCGCACGGTGGTGACGGGCGTCGAGGGCGAGCTCGAGGTGTCGCTCCCGAGCACGCGCCCATTCACCGCGATGGCTCAGGTTGTCTCCGACGCGGGCCCCTCGATCCGGCTCGTCCAGCTTCAGATCCCCGGCGGCGGGGCAGTGCGGCGCTTCGACCGCTTGCAGATCGACGGAGCGGCGGGCCTCCAGCGGGTCCTACGCTCGATCATCTCGCCGCCGGATCTCCAGCTTCTCCTCCGGGGGTTCGATATCCGGCACATCCGGAGCGCCCAGGCCCCCGAGGGCCGGGAGGCGGCCCGGGCGCGCGCGGCGGCCCAGGAGGCCTCACCCGGTCTCGGCGGCGGACCTCCAGGGAGCAGCGGCACCGGCTTCACGCCGCCTAACGTCATCCTCCCCATTAACCCTTCCTTCAGGGTGACCCCTCCCTCCAGTCCTGGATATTAAGGGGTATCCTTGCTGAACCCCCCGACTTCCTTGCGGATGGGATGGCTCGTGCTGCTGGCGCTCCTGGCCTCGCCGCTCGTCGGCGATCGGCCCGCGCGGGGTGAGGAGCCGTCCCCCCAGCTCAAGCTCGACCTCAGACTGGTCCGAAAGCCGCCGGTCGCGCCGCAACTGGTCCCGGACCCTCGGGTCGCCGAAAAGGACACCGAGCACGCCATCGCTGAGATCCAGGCGCGCGAGCGGACGGAGGCGCTGGTCCGGGAGACCCTCCGCGCTCCGTCCCGCCGCCCGGATCTCCAGTACGACGTCTGGAGCGGGATCCAGGCGCGCAACATCAACGACGCTCTCCGGCGCCGCTGAGCCGGAAGGGCTGAAAATTCGCCCTTTTCGGCAGCCTTCCCCCGTGCTATATAGTCCGTGGCCATTACGGACCGGGGGCGAGTGAGCGGGCCCCCGAGGAACTGACCCTCCCACGGAGGCGTTTGCCATGGGGACCTTGCTCGTCCGTGGCGTCCTCGCTGTCGCTCTCCTGCTGACCGCCGCCCTGCCCGCGTGGGCCCAGGACGCGAAGGGGGTCGGGGTCGTCACCGCCCTGACGGGACGGGCCGATCTCAAGCGCCTCCAGGTGCCCCAGGCTGAAGCCCTCAAGCTGAGGGACAACCTCTACGTCCGCGACGTGGTGGACACCCACAAGGAATCGCTCGCGCGGATTCTTCTTCTGGGCAAGAGCACGGTGACGGTGCGGGAGCTCTCCCGTTTCGAGATCCGGGAGGAGGTGCGCCCCGACGGGACGCAGCGGGCCATCGTTGACCTGGCCGCGGGGAAGATCCGGGTGATGGTGGCGCGGCGGCTGATGAAGCCCGGCGACGAGATCCAGGTCCGGACGCCCAACGCCGTCGCCTCCGTGCGGGGGTCAGACGGGATCTTCGAGGTGACCACGCTCCCCGACGGGAAGCCGCAGACCTCTCTGCTCGTGGCGTCGGGCCAGTTCGAGGTGACGACGCCGAGCAGCCGGCCGATCGCCATGGCCGAGACGGCGTCCGACGCGCCGTCGGCGATCTGGCTGGCGCAGGCTCCGGGGCTACAGATTGTGGGCGCGCTGGAAAAGGTGGTCGTCACGGGCGTAGCGGGGCTTCAACAAGTGCAGCGGCTGCTGGCCACGATCCAGGAGGTCCAGGCGGAGATCCGGGGCTTTACGGGGCCGAGCGTCGCCAGCGGGACCAGCGCCCGTGGCGAGCCGGCCACGGCGGTGGCGGCCGTCGAGGCCGCTGCGGTGGCGACGGCCCAAGCCCAGACCTTGAGCGCGGGGACGGGGGATACGACGACCACGGTGGTCGCGCCTACCCAGACCACCACCTCAACCACGAGCACGTCGGACGTCATCACACCCGTCACCACGACGGACACGACGGTGACGACGGCGCCGCCGCCGGAGGAGCCCGCGGCGCCGCCGGAGGAGGAATGCCCCGCCCCCTGTCCGCCCGGCCATGCAAAACATCCGTCGAAAGGCAAAGGTAAGGAGCTGGGGAAGGGGCACCAGAAGTTCGACTCCGACACGAGCCTGACGACGAGCGGGATCATCTCCGTACTGGATGCCACCAAGCTGAAGATTCACAGTGGGCCGGGCGGGGGCATAGGTTCCATCTGCGCCCACGGTGCGTGCGCCGGTGGCGGGGGGCCGCCGATCTGTCCGCCGGGTCTGGCCAAAAAGGGGGGGTGCTAGCCCCACCCCCCGCCCTTCTCCCTTCCGGATGCGTTATAATAGGCGCCTGGCGCGCCAGCCGGGGAGGGGACGAATGGCGGAGCAGGGACTGAAGGATCTCGTGGGGCGGGCCATGATCGATCCTGATTTTCTCCAGGCCCTCATGCGCGATCCTTACCCCCTGCTGGCCGACTACGAGCTCTCCGAGGAGGAGCGCGCCTCGGTCCTCCAGGCCATCGCCAAGCTCATGGTCACCCCCCAGTCCCAGCGGGCGCGGGCCTTCCAGACCGCCGTCGTCAAGCGCTGGGCGACCTAGCGCATGCCGAAGACCGACGCCGTCGCCTTCCTGAAGACCGTCACCGTCTTCAAGGATCTGGCCGAGCCCCACCTGGTGGCGCTCGCCCTCCGGCTGCGCGAGCGTTCGCTCAAGAAGGGCGAGGTGCTCTTCCGGGAGGGGGACAAGGGCGATGAGATGTTCCTGGTCCGCGAGGGCACGGTCGTGATCTCGAAGCCGGTCCTCGGGCGGGTGGAACAGGTGCTGGCGCGGGTGGGGCCGGGGGACTTCTTCGGGGAGATGAGCCTGTTCGATCAGGCGCCGCGCTCAGCCACCATCCAGGCCGAGACCGACGCGCTCCTACTCTGCCTGGACCGCGAGAGCCTGCACCAGTTCATCGAGATCAGCCCCCGGGCGGCCGCGGCGTTCTTCTTCCAGATGGTCCAGGTGTTCACCACCCGTCTCCGCGAGTCCGGCAACCTGGTCGCGGAGGTGACGCGCTGGGGCCTGGAGGCCACCGGGCTCGACCTGGACAGCCAGTCCCCGCGCTGAGCATGGCTCGGCAGAGCAAGATCGAGCTGCTGATCCGCCGCGAGGGGGATGAGGGGTTCGAGGTCCGCGAGATCCCCAGCGCCCGGGCGTACCTCCAATACCGCCCTCAGCGCATCGCCGACTCGGCCTGGGAGCTGGCCGAGCTGCCGAAGGGCATCGAGCGGCGCCTGACCTACATCCTCAAGAACAAGGCCACCGACCGCTACATCCTCCTGCGCGAGCGCGAGCGGTTCCTCTGGGAGCAGATGGACGGGCGGACGTCGCTCCAGGAGATGGCGACGGCCTACGTCCTCCGCTACGGCGCGTTCGACTTCGACGTGATCCCCGCCCTGATCGCCAAGCTCCGCCAGGCCGAGCTCCTGACGCTGCGGCCGGCATCGCGGCTGCGTGAAGTCCTGGCGCGTCATCGGAAAAATCTGGGCGCCCGCGCCCTGGAAGCAGCGTTCAGGGGGCTCGAGAAGATCACGGTGACGAGCCGCGAGGTGCAGCGGAACTTCGAGCGGCTCTACCGGTGGGGCGGGCTCCTGATCTTCACCTTCCCGACGCTCGTCCTGGGCCTCGCGCTGGCCGTCCTGGGGGTGATGTCGGCGATCCGCCTCTGGCAGGACGCGGGGGAGATCGCCGCCCCGCTGGCCCGGCACCCGATTCTCGCCCTGCTCTCGGTGAAGCTCGTCTTCTTCGCCACGCTGGCCGCCCACCAGCTCGTCCATGGGCTCGCCTGCGTCCACTACGGCCGCCGGGTGCGCGAGTACGGCTTCACCCTCCTGCACGGCTTCGTGCCGACCTTCTACGTGGACGTCACCGACCTCTTCATGGCGAGCCGCAGGGCCCGGGTGGTGACCGCGGTGACCGGCCCGCTCGTCCACCTCTACTTCGGCGCGATCTGCTTCTGGGCCGCAACCCACATTCCCGCCGGCTTCCTCCAGAGCTTCGTGGCGGCCACGGGCCTCCTCCAGTGGCAGTCCTTCCTGGTCTGCCTCTACCCCTTCTGCTTTCTCGAGATGGACGGCTATCACATCCTCGTGGACGTCCTCGGGCTCCCCACCCTCAACAAGGACTCCTGGCGCTTCTTCCGGAACGAGCTTTGGCGGCGCGTGGCGGATCGGCAGGGCATCACCCGCCAGGAAGCCATCTGGGTGGGCTACATCCTGCTCTCCTTCGTGTCCGTGAGCGCGTTCGTCCTGTTCAATCTGTGGGGGCTCGTCACCGTCGGCTCGTCCTAGTCCAGCTAAAGCCGGGGTCAGGTCTTGCAATGACGCATCCTTCTCCCAGAGGCTGTCGTATTGCAAGACCTGACCCCCAGGGGGATTCAGGCCGGCAGCTCTTTCCCCGCCAGCAGGGCGCGGACGAGCTGGTCCAGGCACGCCTCCAGGGTGGACGAAGCGGTCTCGAACGTGGCCTCGGCCAGCTCCAGCGCCGCCCGCTGTCCCGACTCGGGCAGGGCGGCCAGCGCGGCCTGAGCCTTCCGCCGCACGGCCGGTCCGAGGAGCTTCGCCACCTCTGCGGCGAGGCTCAGGGCGGCGCGAACCCGCTGCTCCCCTTCTGGCTGCGCCTCGAGCCTGAGTCGGAAGACGCGCGGCAAGCGCAGGCTTATGACCAGACGGTCGCCGGTCGCTTCCACCAGATCCGCGGTGAGCGGTCCCCACTGGAGGTCCAGGCGCTCCACGATGCTCAGGATGGATGGTCGGAGGAGCGGCGTACTGCCGTGGGCGACGAGCTCACCGACCGCGCTCCGCCACCGGCGCGAGAACGGGGCGTACGGGCCCTCGGCGGGCGCCGCGGGCAGGACCGCCAGAACCTCTCCCGTCCGATCGAGGATCAGGTGATCCTCGAGGGGCTCTCCCATGGCCCAGAGCGAGGCGATGACGCGGTCGCCCTCCTCCCGGAGCACCCGCGGCTCGTCGCGGAGCACCCCTTGCCAGCGCCGCCGGTAGTAGGCGCGCCCCTGGAAGACGACCTTCTCGATCTCGTCGCGCAGCTGGACGTACGCGCCCGCGGGGGAGAAGAGTCGCTCGTGGGGCGCGGGGCTCCAGTCCAGCCCTCCGCCGGACTCCATGAACTGGTCGAGCGGGGACGTCGCGCCCGGGTCGTAGCGGAAGGATTCCAGGAGCGCGGTGAAGAGCTGCTCCGTCGCGTAGGGGCCCCGGTAGCGCACGCGGGAGGTTCCCTGCTCGACGAGCAGCGAGGCGAGGAAGTTCAGCACGGCGGTTCCGGCCCCGGGCGGCAGCCGGTCCGGCTCGGCGAGCGGGGGGATGAAGCCGACCGCCCCGTAATCCACCGACTGGAAGAGGGTGATCGGCTCCAGGGGCCGGAACGGCTCGTGCGGATCCAGGACCGAGAGCCGGTCGGAGCGGCCCCAGAGCGGCGACTCCGCCGCTCCCGGCTCGATCCCGATCCAACTTCCGTCGGGCAGGCGCACCTTGGCGTGGCGGAGGCGTCCCGTCTCGTCCCACTCGGCGACGGTCACGAGCGTGCCGTGTCGATCCGCTTCGGACACGAGCAGCGGCCGTCCCGCCGGCCCGGGCCGGTGGGTCACGAGGGTCCCGTGGGGCTTCACGCTCGTTGATGATACAATACCGGGTGTTCATGCTCGACCGCCGCCACCGCGCCCTCCTGCCGCTCGCGCTGACCCTGGCGCTTTCCGCGTGCGCCGGCCGGGGCGGGATCCCGCGGGAGCCGTTCCCCGACGTGCCGGTCCCGGCGTCGTTCATCCCGTACTCCGATCAGTGGGTGAGGATCCGCTCGGAGCAGGCCGACGTGGCGCGGCTGATCTACATGACCCAGCTCGACGTCGAGGGCGCCGCGGCCGCGCTGCGCGACCTCCTCCTGAAGAACGGCTGGGCGCTCCTGCTCACGAACCGGACGAGGACTTCCGACGGCTACAAGGTCACCATCCTGGACTTCGGGAAGGAAGCGGATACGGTCCGCGCGACGGCGCGCGAAGGCGCCAGCGCCACCCACGTGGAGCTGTCCGTGGCCCGGGTCGGGCGCCGATGAGCGGGGCAGTGCGAGCCGCAGGACGTCGCGGGGCTGGGGCCCCGCCGTGCGAGGCGAGCCGATGAGTGACGATCTCTGCTGGGCCCCGGCGACGGAGCTGGCGGCCCTCATTCGAGCCAAGAAGCTCTCGCCGGTGGAGCTCACGGAGGCGATGCTGGCTCGCATCGAGCGGTTGAACCCGAAGCTCAACGCCTTCTGTACCGTCACCCCCGACGGGGCGCGCCAGGGGGCGAAGATCGCCGAGGCCGCCCTCATGCACGGCGAGCCGCTCGGCCCCCTTCACGGCGTGCCCGTTTCCATCAAGGACGTCCTCTTTACCCGCGGCATCGTCACCAGCGGCGGCTCGCGGATCTTCGCCGACTTCGTTCCCGAAGAGGACGCCGTCGCCGTGGAGCGGCTCAAGGCCGCGGGCGCGGTGATCCTCGGCAAGACCAACACTCCCGAGTTCGGCCACAAGGCCCTGGCCGAAAACCCCCACTTTGGCGCGACTCGGAACCCTTGGCGCTTTGACCGGACGCCCGGGGGCTCCAGCGCGGGCGCCGGCGCGGCCGTGGCGGCGGGACTCGGCCCGCTCGCGCTGGGGACGGACGGGGGAGGGTCCATCCGGATCCCGGCCTCCTTCTGCGGGGTGTACGGCTTCAAGCCCTCGTTCGGGCGCATCCCGAGCGGCCCGGGGTTTCCAGGGTGGGAGACCTTCACCGTGCCGAGCCCCATGACCCGCACCGTGCGCGACGCGGCGTTGATGCTGGACGTCCTGGCCGGTCCCGACGATCGGGACCGTCATTCGCTGCCTACGGAGGCCGGCTCGTACCTCGCGGCCTGCGACGAGCCGATCGATGGGTGGAGTGTGGCCTGGAGCCCCGATCTGGGCTACGCCCAGGTGGACGCGAAGGTCGCACGCCTCGCGGAAGAGGCCGCGGCCGTCTTCGAATCACTCGGCTGCCGTGTCGAGACCGTCGCGCCGGGATGGGAGGATCCGGAGGAGATCTTCGCCCTCATGGCTAGCGCCGAGATGTACGCGGCCTGGCGAAACCGACTCCCCGAGTGGAGGGACCGCATGGATCCCACGCTGGTGCGCTACCTCGAGCGGGGCGGCGGCGTGACGCTCGGGGAGTACCTCGAGGCAGCCCGGCGGCG
>JACPCF010000160.1 GCA_016179965.1 Candidatus Rokuibacteriota bacterium
CGAGCGCGGGCTTTGCCCGCGCAACCCGGGGGGAGGTTCGGACGGGGCGCGTACCCGGGCATCCACGCCGAAGGCGTGGGGGGGCCTGGGTGGCCCCCCTCCGAGGGACATCATAGGTCGCCGCCCTCGACGCGGATCGAGACGGTCTTGCCGGCGACCACGGGCAGCTTGTCGATCTCGGCGAGGGCGTGGCGCATATCCTGCTCGCGGGCCGTGTGGATCATCATCACCACGGGGACGGCCTCGGCGGCCGCGCGCCCCTTCTGGATCAGCGAGGCGATGGAAATGTTGTGCTTTCCCAGGATGCCGGAGACCTGTGCGAGGACGCCGGGGCGATCCAGGGCCATGACGCGCAGGTAGTAGGGGCAGCGGATCTCGTCCATGGGCTGCAGGGGGAGCGGGCGGGCGGCGATCGAGGGGAGCTCAACCGAATGCGACGAGACGCCGTGGGCCAGGCTCCGCGCGATTTCCAGCACGTCACTCCACACGGCGGAGGCCGTGGGCATCTGGCCCGCGCCCCGGCCGTAGAACATCAGATCCCCGACCGCGTCGCCCGTGATGAACACGGCGTTGAACACTCCCGAGACTGCCGCCAACGGGGATGAGGCGGGAATCATCGTCGGGTGGACTCGGATCTCGAGCCGGCCGTCCGACGCCTTGGCGATGGCGAGGAGCTTGATCCGGTACCCCAGCTCCGCCGCGTAGGCGATATCCTGCCGGGTCACCCCCCTGATCCCCTCGGTATAAATGTCCTTGAGGTCCACCGAGGTCCGGAACGCCAGCGTTGCCAGGATCTGGAGCTTGTGGGCGGAGTCCAGCCCCTCGATGTCGAGCGTGGGGTCCGCCTCCGCGTACCCCTTGGCCTGGGCCTCCTTGAGGACCTCGGCGAAGTCGCGCCCCTCCTCCGTCATCATGGTGAGGATGTAGTTGGACGTGCCGTTGACGATGCCGTGGACGGAGAGGATGCGGTTGGCGGCCAATCCCTCCTTGATGGATCGGATCAGGGGGATGCCGCCCGCGACGGCCGCCTCGAAGCCGAACATGACCCCCCACCGCCGCGCCTCGTCGAACAGTTCGGCCCCGTGATGGGCGAGGAGCGCTTTGTTGGCGGTCACGACGTGCTTGCCCGACTGGAACGCGCGGAGGATGAAGCTCCTGGCCGGCTCGAGGCCGCCCAGGAGCTCGATCACGATCTGGACGGCGGGGTCGTCCAGAACCGTCGCAGCGTCGGGAACGAGCGGCAGGCTCTTGAGATCGAGCCCCTCGCGCGGGCGCGTGAGGTCTTGGTCGGCGATGCGGTGGAGGGGGAGCCGGCAGCCGGCGCGCTCTTCGAGCTCGGCGCGGTGGGCGTTCAGGATCTTCACGACCCCGCTGCCGACCGTGCCCAGGCCCAGCAGGCCGACCTTCACCACGGGGTCAGGTCTTGCAATCATGCAAGGGCGGCGCCGTCAGGCGTGGGTGGACAGGGACTTGAGTCCCCGGAGGGCCTGGCGGATCCGCTGCTCGTTCTCGACCAGCGCGAAGCGCACGTACCCCTCGCCGTACTCGCCGAAGCCGATGCCGGGGGACACGGCGACCTTGGTTTCCTGGATGAGAAGCTTGGCGAACTCGAGCGACCCCATGGCGCTGAACGGCTCCGGGATGGGCGCCCAGACGAACATGGTGCCCTTCGGCTTGGGGATGGCCCAGCCCTGCTTGTTCAGCCCGTCCACCAGGACGTCGCGGCGCTTCTGATAGACCTCGACGATGTCGCCCACGCAGGCCTGGTCTCCCTCGAGAGCGATGATCCCGGCGATCTGGATCGGCTGGAAGACGCCATAATCCAGATACGACTTGATCCGCGCCAGGGCATGGATCATCTGCCGGTTGCCGCAGGCGAAGGCCAGCCGCCAGCCCGCCATATTGTAGGACTTGGTCAGCGAGAAGAGCTCGACACCCACGTCCTTGGCGCCCGGCACCTCGAGGAACGACGGGGCGCGGTAGCCGTCGAAGGTGAGGTCGGCGTAGGCGAAATCGTGGATCACCATGAGCCGGTGCTCCTTGGCGAAGGCCACGACCTTTTCGAAGAATGGTCGATCGACCACCTGAGTGGTCGGGTTGTGGGGGAACGAAAGGATCAGGAGTTTGGCCTTGGGCCAGGACAGGCGGGCCGTCTCCTGGAGGCGAGCGAAGAAGTCCTCGCCGGGCACCAGGGGCACGGAGCGGAGATCCCCGTCGGCGATGACCACCGAGTAGGAGTGGATGGGATAGGTCGGGTTCGGCACGAGCGCGCCGTCGCCCGGCTGGAGGACGGCCAGCGCAAGATGCGAGAGCCCCTCTTTGGCCCCGATGGTGGCGATCGCCTCGCTCTCCGGATCGAGCTCGACGCCGTAGCGGTCCCGGTACCACTTCGTGATCGCCACGCGAAGCCGCGTGATCCCCCGGGAGGCCGAATACCGGTGGTTGCGGGGATTCTGAGCCGCCTCCACGAGCTTGGCCACGATGTGCTTGGGGGTGCCCTGGTCGGGATTGCCCATGCCCAGGTCGATGATGTCCTCTCCTCGGGCCCGGGCCTTGGTCTTGAGGTCTTGGACGACAGCGAAGACGTAGGGGGGAAGGCGCTTGATCCGGTAGAACTCATCCATTGGGGGTCACCTGTGACGCTCGATCATACGCTTGACCTCTCAGAACTGTCAAGAAATGGGGGCTTTACGCCCCTTCCGCGATTGCCCTGACCGGGCGGCGGCGTAGGCTAACTTAGCAATTTTAGCGTTGGATTCTGACGCCCCCTCGCCGGACCTGCTGCCTGGCATATCGGTTGCTTCCAAGGACCGTCAACCATGGGCAAACCGTGGAAGAAAAACCTGCTGGAGGCGCTCAGCCGGGAGCACAGGTGCGAGAGCTCGACCGTGGTGCCCCCGCCCTACGGCCACGCCTGCGCGGTGTGCGGCAAGCCCGTGGAAAAAGGCCATCCGCTGCACCGCGCCGAGCGCCCGTACCGGAGCGAGGTCACGCTGGTGTCCAGCCTCCCCCAATTCCGGGATTGACACTCCCTGGGAAGGATGCTAAAAAACCGTAACCTTCCGGCCCACCTGTCCCAATAAGGAGGTCCCGATGTTCGGACGGAGTAACGCGCAGCGACCCGGCAGCCAGCAGAAGGCGGACAACGGCCAGCCCAGTACCCCCCCCACCCTCCTCACCATCGTGGGTGCCGATGCCCGGATGGAAGGCAAGTTCGACATCGCCGACTCGATCCAGATCGAGTGCCAGATCGGCGGCGAGCTGAACGTGGGAGGGAAGCTCGTGATCGGGCAGAAGGGCGTGGTGACCGCCGACGTCAGGACGGTGGACGCCATCATCATGGGCCAGTACGAGGGCAACATGGTGGCCACGGGCAACGTGGAGATCACCACCACCGGGCGGGTCAGCGGCAACATCGAGACCGACTCCCTCGTGATCTCCAAGGGCGGCTTCTTCAACGGCAACGTCATCAAGATCAAGGACAAGGAGCAGGAGGGCCAAAAGGGTCCCCGGCCCGTGTACCTCGTGGAGGACAAGCGGGTCGGGCAGCAGAAGTCGGGATAAGCAAAACGGGGTTTTCCCATGTTTTGGCGGCGAAAGCGCAGATCGTCGGCCCTGCGCGGCAACCTGACCGCGTTCATCGACGAGGGGTCCGAGATCGAGGGGAAGTACACGTTCAGCGGCACCGTCATGCTGAACGGGAAGTTCCAGGGCGAGATCGCCTCCACGGACACGCTGATCATCGGCGAGCGGGGGGTGGTCAACGCCACGGTCCGGGCCGGCACGGTGATCATCAACGGAGAGCTGGTCGGCAACGTTGAGGCCACCGAGCGGGTGGAGCTGAAAGGGAGTGCCCGGGTCTTCGGCGACGTGGAGGCACCCGTGGTCGTCGTCGAGGAGGGAGTGCTCTTCGAGGGGCACTGCCGGATGACCAAGAGCAAGCCGGCCGAGCCCACGCGGGACTTTTCGGTGGTCCCGCTGAAACGTTGACGGGTTTGATGGCGGAATCGGCTAAGATGGGGTGCAGTGAACCCGGGATGCGGCTCCCCGGCGGGATCGGGGGAGGCGTGGTCCGCAATGCGAGGCGCGACCATGAGGAAGCCACACCGGTTCAACCTCCTGATCGTCCACGGCGACGGCACGCGGGTCCTTCGCCTGAACTTCCCTCGTTGGATAGCCTATGCGGGACTGACCCTCCTGGCCCTGGCGGTCTCCACGCTCGGGGCCATCTACGGTGACTACATCTCCCTGAAGCGGCAGTTCGGTCAGGTCGAGGCGCTCCAGCAGCAGGTCGCGGAGCAGCGGACCCTCATCGATTCATTCCACCGGCGGATCGCCGAAGTCCGAAGCGAGGTCTCCAGCTGGCGCGCGCTCCACGCCAAGATCTGGGAGCCCTTCGGCCCTGAAGAGGGTCCCGCCAAGAGGGGAACCGGCATCGGCGGGGGTGAGCCGGTCCGCGCCGCTTTCCCCCGCGACCGCGTGGCGCTCTCCCAGGAGCTGGACCTCCTCACCGCCACCGTCAACGAGGAAGGGCAGAGCCTGCGCGCCCTGGAGCGGTTCATGGTCAAAGCCGGCCGCGTGCTGGCGGCCCTGCCGTCGCGCTGGCCCGTCCGCGGCGCCGTCAATTCGGGGTACGGCCGGCGGCTCTCCCCCTGGACGGGGGCGCCGGAGTTTCACAGCGGCATCGACATCGCCTCCGAGCGCGGCACGCCCGTGAAGGCTCCGGCGCCTGGCACGGTCGTCTTCGCCGGCTCCCAGGCGGAGTACGGCTACACGGTGATCGTGGACCACGGCAACGACATCAAATCCCTCTACGGCCACCTCCAGAA
>JACPCF010000066.1 GCA_016179965.1 Candidatus Rokuibacteriota bacterium
TGATGTTGAGCCGCCCCTTCACGGTTCGGAGGGCAGCGGCCACATCCCGCCGGGCGAGCGCGCGCTGTCCTTTGTCGTTGACCAACCTGTATTGCCGCGCAGCGGTTCCGGGCTTTTCATAACGGACCAGCCGCATACCAAACGCGCCAGCGATCTCCCCCATATCTTGCTCGACGTCCCCTAAACTGTTCGTCACGGAAATCTGAGATTGAGCGGAACCATCGGAAAGAACGTAGGCAATCAGCTTGATCGCCGCTTCAGGAAGAGACTCCCTGCCGAAATAAGGCAATCCCCGTGGCGCGGCAATACGGCCTCCGGTAGCCAACTCGCGGACCGGCCGCCATCCCTCCGGCGTCATGAGAGGATGATCCGGCGTACACCGTAACGTCCGCCCCAGCCCCGTCGTGACTTCGACGATTGGATGCGTGCCGCGCTCGTGGAAGGCTGCCACAGATGCCTGAGAGAGTTGTAACGTTTCCTCATCCACCGCCAGTACGGGACGCCGTTCTTGCGCCCACTCTGTGACCAACAGATATGCACCACTCACCGGATCGAGAACCCGGGTATCGGCTGTCACACACTTCCCGATTCCCGGATCCCCACCGATCAGGACCAGGGAGCCCCTGACGACCCCGCCCCCCAGGACGCGGTCAAGCTCGCCCACGCCCGTCGGCATCCGCTCGCCGGCTTCGACGTTGACGTCCGCCAAACGGACGGGAGCGCTCGGCCTCGGGGTCGCGGGCGCCCGCCGACCCTTCGCCGGCACCGGGCGCTCCTCCACCAGCTGGACGTAGTTCCCCTGACGCGCGCAGTCCGGGCAGGTGCCGGGCTTGGGAGCGGCGAAGCCGCATTCCTGGCAGCGATACGCTGATTCTCTCACCATCACTTCTTCTCCCCACCGACGCTGATCGTGGAACGGATGAGATACCTCAAGAGGACGCTCCGCTGGGCCCCCTCGAGGAAAGCCGCCAGGTTCTCATAGATGGTCGGATCCTCCAAGAGGCCGCCGATGGTGCCCTCCCCCGCGGCCAGCCGGTCGGTGATGGCCCGGAGGTTGGCGACGGCGATCCTGAAATCCCTCGCGGTCTCGCCGAGTGGGCTCTCGCCCTCGTCCTGTAGGAGGCTCCCCGCGATCCCCTTGCCCTGCGCGAGCCGCTCGGACACCGATCGGAAGTTCCGCGCGACCACCTGGAGGTCCTCGGCCACCGACTTGTAGCGCGGGTCGAAGAGGAGCGCGGCGGCGAGCCCTTCCTCGGCCTTCCCCTTCTCGGCCAGCTTGCCCACCGCCTCCATGGCCTGGAGCAGGTGGCGCGCCGCCCGGCCGCTCTCGGCGGAGAGCAGCACCCCCATGGCGCTCTCACCGGGTTTCCGGGCGAGGAGCTCCTGGGTAGAGGTGAGCACCTGGTTGAGGCGCCTGAGCGCCTCGGGCTCCTCGTAGATCAGGACGTGGAGCCACCCGGAGCCCTTCTCCACCTGTTCCGTGAGCCGGCGGGTCGAGCGGAGCACCGCCGACAGATCCTCGAGCGCCTTGGTCTCGTTGAACTTCTCCACCGTCGTCCGGAGGCTCCCCGACAGCGCGGCCACATTCTTGAGAATCTCGACGCCCTCGCCGGCGAGCCGGCTCACCTCCACCGGGTCGCGCGACGCGATGGACTCCCCGGGCTTGAGGGGCGGCGCCTCGGGGCTGCCCAGGCTGATCTCGATGATCTTGTCCCCCAGCAAGCCCTGGGTCTCGATCCGGGCGACTGAATTCTGGCGAATGCGATCGCCAAAGCGCCGCGCAATCGACAGCGACACGCGCACCTTGGCGCCGGGCTTCTCCGGCAGCGAGACGCGCGCGACGCGGCCGATCTGGACCCCCGCCAGCCGGACTGTGGCGCCGGGGGTGAGCCCGCCGACCTCCGTGAACTCCGCCACCAGCTCGTAGCGCGGCTCGAAGTAGCGCGCCTGGGCCCCCAGCAGGTAGATGAGGCCGATCAGGACGCCCAGCGACACGAGGACGAAGAGGCCGATGCGGATCTGGAGCGCCAGCTGGCCTCGGTCTTCGGGCATCGCTCAGTTCCCCCCCGACGAATTGCCCCTACACGCCGCGTAGGTCCGAACGTGGCGGGCCAAATGACGAGCCAGACAAGGCCCGAGGGAGGAGCCGACCGGAGCGTAACGACCCGGCCCGCTTGCGCGGGACCGGGTGCCCGCAAAGGAATGGCGATGACCGACGCTGAACAATGGCCGGAGGCCGTCCACGGCGGGCACCCACGAAGTGGGTCGTGGCGAAGTTAGTTGGCCCGCCACTAGTTCCCCCGGAGCTCGCCGGCGAGGAACGCCTGGACCGCGGGGACCGTGGAGCCGTGGATCTCCGCCGGCGTCCCCATCGCCACGAACCGCCCGTCGTGGAGGATCGCCATCTGGTCGGCCACCAGGCCGGCGAACTCGATGTCGTGCGTCACCACGATCGCGGTGTCGCACACCCCGCCGCGGAGCTCGGCGATCAGCTCGCCGACCACGCGCGCGTTGGTGGGATCGAGGCCGGCCGTGGGCTCGTCGAAGAACACCACCTCGGGCTCGAGCACCAGGGCCCGGGCGATCCCCACCCGCTTCTTCATGCCCCCCGACAGTTCCGCCGGCAGGAGGGAATCGGTGCCGGGCAGCCCCACCAGCGAGAGGAACCGGTGGACCCGGTCCGTGATCTCGCCCTCGCTCCACGACGTATGCTCGCGGAGCGGGTAGGCCACGTTCTCGAACACCGAGAGCGAGTCGAAGAGCGCGGCGCCCTGGAAGACGAAGCCCGTCCGGCGCCTCAGCGGGAGCAGCGCCTCCTCCCGGAGGCGCTCGATGTTCTGTCCGAAGAGCCGGATCTCGCCCGCGTCGGGGCGGACGAGGCCCACGCAGAGCCGCAGGAGCACGGTCTTGCCGGCGCCGCTGCCGCCCATCACCGCCAGCGTGGTCCCCTTGGGCAGGGAGAGGCTCACGCCGCGCAGGACCTCGTGGCGGTCGAAGGCCTTCCTCGCCCCCCGAAGCTCGACGACCGGCTGGCCGCTCGCCCTCATGCGCGGCTCACCAGAACAGGAAGAGGAACAGCTTGGTCAGGAAGAAGTCCGACAGAATCACCCCCATGGCCACCTGCACGACGGTCGCCGTGGTGGCGCGGCCCAGCCCCTCCGTCCCCCCCTCGGTGCTGAGGCCGTTGTAGCACCCGATCAGCGTGATGATGGCCGCGAAGAAGAAGCTCTTGCCGACCCCCGTGAAGAAGTCGCGGAGGGTCACCCAGTAGAAGATGTTGTTCCAGTACACGTACACGTCCACCTGGCGCTCGAAGATGGCGATCGCCATCCCTCCCACGAGCCCGACGAAGTCCGCGAGGATGGTCAGGAGGGGGAAGATCAGGAGGGCGGCCATCAACCGCGGGACGATGAGCTTCTTGATGTGGTTGACGCCGATGGCCCGGAGCGCGTCGATCTGCTCGGTGACCTTCATGGACCCCAGCTCGGCCGTGATCCCCGAGGCCACCTTGCCGCCCACCAGGATGGCGGTGAGCACGGGGCCCAGCTCCCGGAGCATGGAGAGCGCCACCACCGGGCCCATGTAATTCTCGGCGCCGAAGCGCGCCATATTCACGGCGCTCTGCAGCGCCAGCACCATGCCCGTGAAGACGGCGGCGGTCAGGGCCACGACCACAGAGCGGACCCCCATGGCGTCCACCTCGAGGAGGACCAGCCGCCAGTAGGAGGGGGGGAGGGTGAGGTTTCGCACCACCTGGGTGGTGAGCAGGCCGAGTCCCCCGTACCAGATCGCGGCCTGCCGACCCTGCTCTCTCAAGTAGGTCATGGTCCGTCAAAACTCGATAGGAACGTTTCGAAGCCCGCCCTGCCGCCCGCGAATTCGCCGGGGGGCGCGACGTAGATGAGGTCGTACACGCACCGCTCCCCCTTCACCACGTACGCCTCCACCTCGACGGGAGCGCCGTCAAGGCGGCCCTTGAGGAGCACCCGGACGGCCGGATGCCCCGCGACCGTGAGTTCCCACTGCTCCAGCACCTCCCTGCCCTGAAGGCCGAAGGTCAGGTGGCGCGCCAGGACGGCGAGGGGGCGCGTCGGCGCCTTCCCCTCGCACGTCGCGTTGGCCAGGATTCCCGCCCGGGAGGCTGCCCGGCGCAGTTCCAGATCGGCGCGTCCGTCGGCAGCCACCTCCCACTCCCGACCGGCGGGGAGCGCGACGCGATAGCCCTTCGCCGAATAGAACACGCCCCCCTCGATCCGGCTGCCGGCGCACGCCGCGCTCCCGAGGAGGAGCAGGATCCCTCCGGCGACCAGCGGCGCGCGCCGTCGGCGAGTCGGCGTCAGCGGGCGCCCCCCTCCGGCCCCGCCGTCTTCTTCGTGTGGCGCCGCCCGAGCTCCTCGAAGACGCGGCGAAGGGAGATCCCGCGTCCGCCCAGCAGCACCATCGTATGGAACCAGAGGTCGGCCACCTCCTCCACGAGCCGAGCATCCCCCTCGCCGCCCAGCGCCGCCGTCACCACCTCCGAGGCCTCCTCGCCGATCTTGCGGCAGATCTGCGCCTCCCCCTTCTGGAGCAGGCTCGCCACGTAGGAGCCCGGCGTAGGCTCGGCCTTCCGGGACTGGATCACGCGCTCGACCAGGTCCAGGATCCCCGGTCCCTCGAAGGTCTGTCCCGCCCGTGACCCATCGCGAAGCTTGTTGAAGAAGCACGTCCGGCTCCCCGTGTGGCACGCGACACCCTCCTGGTGGACGAGCACCAGCAGCGCATCCCGGTCGCAGTCGGCGTAGATCCCCTCCACGTGCTGGCGGTGACCGGAGGTCTCGCCCTTCTGCCAGAGGGCCTGGCGTGAGCGCGACCAGTAGTGGGCCAGGCCCGTCCCGAGCGTGCGGGTGAGCGCCGCCCGGTCCATCCAGGCCAGCATCAGGAGCTCGCCGGTCTCGGCCTCCTGCACCAGCGCCGGGATCAGCCCCTGGGCGTCCCACTGGAGGTCGTCGAGCGTCATTCCTCTCCCTCGGAGGGGGGCCTCGCCCCCCTTCCGAACCTCCCCCCCGAGGATTGCGCCGGCAAAGCCGTCGCTCGACGGGCGCTGGAGCGGTGCACGAACGAGAGGCTCATTCCTCGAGCCTCACCGGGACGCCCCGGTCGCGCAGGTACACCTTGGCGCCCCTCACCGTGAACGTGGCGAAGTGAAAGATCGAGGCGGCCAGGGCGGCGTCGGCCTTTCCCTCGACGAGGCCCTCCCTCAGGTGTTCGAGCGTCCCCACCCCGCCCGACGCGATCACGGGAATGGACACGGCCTCGGCGACCGCCCGGGTCAGCGCCAGGTCGTAGCCGTCCTGGGTTCCGTCCCGATCCATGCTGGTCAGGAGGATCTCCCCCGCGCCCAGGCTTTCGGCCTCCTGGGCCCAGGCCACGGCGTCGCGGTTCGCCGGGCGGCGCCCGCCGTGGCTGTACACCGTCCAGCCGCCGTTCGACCGCTTAGCGTCAATAGCCACCACGATGCACTGGCTCCCGAAGCGCTCGGCCGCCTCGCGGATCACCTGCGGCCGCTCAAGAGCGGCGGTATTGAGGGAAACCTTGTCCGCTCCCGCGCGCAGGAGCGTCCGGATGTCGTCCACCCCGCGGATTCCGCCGCCGACCGTCAGCGGCATGTAGATCCCTTCGGCGGTGCGCCGCACCACGTCCAGCATGATGGCGCGCCCCTCGTGGGACGCGGTGATGTCGAGGAAGACAAGCTCGTCGGCCCCCTGAGCGTCGTACGCTTGCGCGGCGGCCACGGGATCGCCGGCGTCGCGGAGGTCCAGGAACTGGACGCCCTTGACCACGCGCCCGTCCTTGACGTCCAGGCAGGGGATGACGCGCTTGGCTAGCATCGGGCCAGCTCCGCCAGCGCCTGCTTGAGGTCCACCGCCCCCGTGTACAGCGCCCGCCCCACGACGGCTCCGATCACTCCCGGGATGAGGGCGAGCCGTCTCAGATCTTCCAGGGTTCCCACGCCACCCGAGGCGAGCAGTGGAAGCCCCGCCGCCCGCGCGACGGCCTCCGTCGCGGCCAGGTTGGGGCCGGACTGGGTCCCGTCGCGGACGATGTCTGTATAGAGGATCTCCGCGGCTCCCACCTGGGAGGCCCGCTTGGCCAGATCCACCGCCGCGAGGTCCAGCCGCTCGGTCCAGCCATTCACGGCCACCTTCCCGTCGGAGGCGTCCACGGCCACGATGATCCGGCCGGGAAAGCGGCGGCAGGCCTCCCCCAAGAACTGAGGATCGAGGGCCGCGCGGGTTCCGAGCATCGCCCACCGGGCCCCCGCTGCCAGCACGGTCTCGACGGCCTCCAGGGACCGGAGACCGCCTCCGGCCTCCACCGGCGACGCGACGCTCTTGGCGATCTCTTTGATGAGCCCGACCTGCTTCGGCGTTCCGGCAAAGGCCCCGTCCAGGTCCACCACGTGGAGCCTCGCGACCCCGTGAGCAGCCCAATGCCGCGCGACAGCCACTGGATCATCGGAGAAGACGGTCTCGGCTTCCGGCCGCCCCTGCCTCAGCCGGATGCAGCGCCCGCCGCGAAGGTCCACCGCGGGAATGACCATCATCGCCGCTGGTCTCTCACAAAGGCGGCGAAGTTCTCGATCAGCCGCAGCCCCCACCGCTGGCTCTTCTCCGGGTGGAACTGGGTGGCGAAGAGGTTGGCCCTCCCGATCGCCGCGGGGAAGGTCACGCCGTAGGTGCACGTGGCGACCTTGAGCGTCCCGTCGAGGAGCTCCGGGTAGTAGGAGTGGACGAAGTAGAAGTAGGCGCCCCGCGGGATGCCGTCGAAGATGGCCAGGTCGCCGGCGTGCTCGACCTGGTTCCACCCCATGTGCGGCACCTTGAGCCCTTTCGGGAAGCGGCGGACCACGCCGGGGATCAGGTCGAGGCCTTTCCCCTGGCCGAACTCCTCGCTCTCCGAGAAGAGGAGCTGATAGCCGAGACAGATTCCGAGGAACGGCCGGCCGCTCTCCAGCGCCCGGCAAAGCGGCGCCAGCAGCCCCAGCCGCTCGAGACTCAGCATGGCGTCGTGGAAGGCGCCGTCCCCGGGCAGCACCACGGCTTCCGCGTCCACCACCACGCGCGGGTCCTGGGTCACGACGGCGCCCATTCCGACGCGCGCCAGGGCCTTCTCGACGCTGCCCAGGTTGCCTCGGCCGTAATCCACGATCGCAATCATCGGCGCTAGAGGTCGCCCTTGGTGGAGAGGATTCCCTCGATGCGGGGGTTCAGCCGCGTGGCCTCGGCCAGCGCCCGCCCCACGGCCTTGAAGACCGATTCGGAGATGTGGTGGAGGTTCTCCCCGTAATGGAGGTTCACGTGCAGGGTGACCTCGGCGTTGAAGGCGAAGGCCCTGAAGAAGTCCTTCAGGAGATCCAGGTCGAAGTTCGCCACCCGCGTCCGCATCAGCGGGACGTTGAACACGAGGAAGGGGCGGCCGGAGATGTCCAGGGAGGAGGAGACCAGGGCCTCGTCCATGGGAACGGACGCGACGCCGTACCGGACGATCCCCTTCTTGTCCCCCACGGCCTCCTTGAACGCCTTGCCCAGGCAGATTCCCACGTCCTCCACCGTGTGGTGCAGGTCCACCTCGGTGTCCCCCCGCGCGTCCACCGTGAGGTCCATGAGGCCGTGCTTGGCCCACGCCTCCAGCATGTGGTTGAAGAACGGAATCGTGGTCTCCACCTTGGCGGCCCCGCTGCCGTCCAGGTTGAGCTGCAGCAGCACCTCCGTCTCCCGCGTCTTCCGCTCGATGCGCGCCTGCCGGCTCATGATGGGTGCCCTCGCTCGGTGAGACGGACCTCCGCCGCTGCGCCGTGAGCCTGGAGTCCCTCCACTCGCGCCAGTTCCTCGACGTGCGGCCAGGCCTCGCTCAGCCCCTTCTGAGAGTAGTGGATCAAGCTTGAGCGCTTGACGAAGTCCTCGACGCCGAGCGCCGAGGAGAACCGGGCCGT
The DNA here is from genome assembly GCA_016179965.1 of Candidatus Rokuibacteriota bacterium. Classification (GTDB taxonomy): domain Bacteria; phylum Methylomirabilota; class Methylomirabilia; order Rokubacteriales; family CSP1-6; genus CSP1-6. Next base: position 7,976 of record JACPCF010000066.1, read on the forward strand.
GCCCCCGGTCGGCAGGACGTGATTGGGCCCCGCCACGTAGTCGCCGATCACTTCGGGCGTGTGGCGACCCAGGAAGATGGCTCCCGCGTGGCGGACGCGGGGAAGGAGCGCGAACGGGTCGCCGACCTGGAGCTCGAGGTGCTCGGGGGCGAGGGCGTTGGCGATGGCGACGGCCTCGTCGAGGTCCCGCGTCAGAACCAGCGCGCCGTTGTTCTCGATCGATTTGGCCGCGACCGCGCTGCGCGCGAGCCCGACGAGCCTCTTCTCCAGCGCCCCGGCCACCCGCTCGATCAACCCCGCGGCCGGCGTCAGCAGCACCGCGCGTGCCATCGGGTCGTGCTCGGCCTGGGCGAGGAGATCGGCGGCGATCCACTCCGGGTCGCCCGCCTCATCCGCCACCACCACCACCTCGCTCGGCCCGGCCACCATGTCGATCCCGACCTGGCCGAACACTTTGCTCTTGGCCAGGGCCACGTAGATGTTGCCGGGGCCCACGATCTTGTCCACCCGCCGGATGGTTTCGGTCCCGTAGGCCAGGGCCGCGATGGCCTGAGCCCCGCCGACGCGGTAGGCCTCCGTGACCCCCGCGACCCGCGCCGCCGCGAGGACGGCGGCGTTCAGCGACTTGTCCTGCGACGGGGGGGAGACAAGGACGATCTCCGGCACCCCGGCGACTCGCGCCGGGATGGCCGTCATCAGCACCGTCGAGGGATAGGCGACGCGGCCGCCGGGCACGTAGATACCCACCCGCTCCAGCGGGCGCACCTGCTGGCCGAGCAGCGAGCCGTTGGCGTCCTCCACCCGCCAGGAGCGCGGCAGCCCGTACCGGTGGAAGGCTTCGATCCGCTCCGCGGCGTACCGGAGCGCCCCCACGGTCGCCGCCCCCACCGCGCGCTCCGCCGCTTCCCGCTCGCGGGCGGTCACGGCGAGCTCGGAGGCGGAGAGCCGCACCCCGTCGAAGCGCTCGGTGAACTCGAGGAGGGCCGCGTCCCCCCGCTCCCTGACGGCGGCGAGGATGGACTCCACCCGGCCGTGGATCTGGGGATCCACGTCCTGCGGCGGCCGGGCCAACGCCCTGACGATCCCCGAGGCCCCTAGAGCGCGAGTGTCGAGCCGCTGGCACGTCATGACCGCGCCACCTGCTTCTTGAGCCGCTCGATCAGCTGGCTCACGGGCGAGTACTCGGTCTTGAGGGAGGCGCGGTTCACGATGAGCCGCGCCGTGGAGCGCGTGATCTCGGCGACCTCCACGAGGCCGTTGGCGCGGAGGGTCTCGCCGGACTGAACCAGATCCACGATCCGGTCGGCGAGCCCCACCAGCGGCGCCAGCTCGATGGAGCCGTCCAGCCGGACCATCTCCACCTGGATCCCGCGCTCGGAGAAGTACCGCTCGGTCAGGACGGGGTACTTGGTCGCCACGCGCACCCACGACCACTTGGACGGGTCGTCCCGCTCCCAGAGCGCCAGGGGCTCCGCCACGACGAGCCGGCAGAAGCCGAACCCGAGGTCCAGCGGCTCGTAGACGTCGGGCTCCTGCTCGAGCAGGATGTCCTTGCCCACGATCCCCAGATCCGCGGCGCCATACTCCACGTAGGTCGGGACGTCGGCGGGCTTGAGGATCAGGAAGCGGAGGCCGGTGCGCTCGTCGGAGAAGATCAGCTTCCGCGAGTCGGGGTCCACTCCGTCCAGCCCCAGCCTCCGGAACATGTCCAGCGCGGGCTGGAGCAGCCGGCCCTTCGGCAGCGCCAGCGTGAGCAGCTTCTTCATGCCAGCCGCCGCACCCGGCCCCCGAGCGCCTGGAGCTTCGCCTCCAGCCGCTCGTAGCCGCGGTCCAGGTGATAGACGCGCGAGACCTCCGTCGTGCCGCGCGCAGCCAGACCGGCGAGGACCAGGGAAGCAGACGCGCGCAGGTCCGTCGCCATGACCGGCGCGCCCTGGTAGTGCGGGACGCCCCGGACCAGGGCCGTCGCCCCGTCGATCTCGATCCGCGCCCCCATCCGGCAGAGCTCGGCCGCGTGCATGAACCGGTTCTCGAAGATTGTTTCGGTGATCCGGGAAAGCCCGTCCGCCAGCCCGAGCAGCGTCATCACCTGCGCCTGCATGTCGGTGGCGAAGCCCGGATAGGGGCTGGTGATGACGTCCGTCGGGCGCGGCCGCTCGGGACCGCGGCACCGGACGTGGTCCTCCCCCACCTCGAGGAGCGCCCCCGCCTCCTCGAGCTTGGCGAGGAGGGCGGAGAGGTGCCGGGGTGCCGCATTGGTGACGGTCACGTCGCCCCCCGTGATGGCGCCGGCCACCAGCAGGGTTCCCGTTTCGATGCGGTCCGGGATGATCCGATGGCGGCAGCCGCCAAGCTCGGACGTCCCCACGATCTCGATCCGCTCGGTGCCCGCCCCCTCGATGTGGGCCCCCATGACCTGGAGGAGCCGCGCCAGGTCCACGACCTCGGGTTCGCGGGCGGCGTTCTCGATCACGGTGGTCCCCTCGGCGAGGACCGCGGCCATCATCAGATTTTCCGTGCCGGTGACTGTCACCAGGTCGAGAGTGATCCGGCAGCCCTTGAGCCGACTCGAGCGCGCCTCGACGTAGCCGTTTTCGATCCCGATGTCGGCGCCCAGCCGCCGGAGCCCTTTGAGATGCTGGTCGATCGGGCGAAGCCCGATGGCGCACCCGCCCGGCAGGGCGACCCGCGCGAGGCCCGTCCGTGCGAGCAGGGGCCCCAGAACGAGCACCGACGCGCGCATGGTCGAGACCAGCTCGTAGGGCGCCTCGTGGCTCTTGACGCAGGCCACCTGGACCCGGGTCGTTCCATCGCGCTCAACGGCGAACTCGGCCCCCAGCCCTTCGAGCAACTGGCTGATGGTGGTGATGTCGGCCAGCGCCGGCAGGTTTTCCAGCACCACCGGCTCCGCCGTGAGGAGCGAGGCCGCCAGTGCGGGAAGCGCCGCGTTCTTCGCCGAGCTGGCGGCCACCTGCCCCCTGAGCGAAACTCCTCCGTCGATCTCGAGACGGGTCGCCATCACCGCACCCAAGCCTCCGCACCCACGCTTTCGGCGTGGGTACCCGGTACCCGCCCGGCGATCACCCGCTCGGTGCCGCGAAAGTCGCGACGGACCTCGATCCCCTCGAACCCTCCCGCCTCCAGCAGCCGCCGGAGCGGCCCGGCCTGCTCCTCGCCCATCTCCATGACGAGCCAGCCTGCGGGCCTGAGGATACGGGGAGACTCGGCCACGAGCCTCCGATGGACAGCCATGCCGTCCGGCCCTCCGTCCAGGGCCTCAGGCGGCTCCCAGTCGCTGACCTCGCGGGGGAGTTGGCTCAGCGTGGCCGTCGCGATATACGGCGGGTTGGAGACGATCAAATCTACCGCTGAGGGGAGGCCGGCCAGAGGCTCGAAGAGATCGCCCGCCACGAGCCGAACCTGCCGCCCGAGCCCCAGGGCCGCGATGTTGGCCGCCGCGAGCGCCAACGCTCCCGTGGAGCGCTCCACCGCCACGAGCCCGAGGTGCGGGGCCGCGGCGGCCAGGGCGCAGGCGATCGCCCCCGTGCCGGCGCCGACGTCCACCGCCAGCCGCCAGGGGCCGTGCGTCCGCTCCAGCTCCAGCGCCCACTCGACCAGCAGCTCGGTCTCGGGCCGGGGGATCAGCGCGGCGGGCCCAGTCTTGAGCCGGAGCCCCCTGAACTCCTCGAACCCCAAGATATGCTGGAGGGGCTCGTGAGCCTTCCGGCGCTCGATCCACTCCCCGAAGCGGTCGGCGACTTCCGCCGCGACGACGCGATCCGAATCCAACACGAGCCGGAGCCGGTCCACCCCAAGCGCGTCAGCCAGCAGCCACTCGGCATCGCGCCGAGCTGTCGGCAGCCCGGACCCCGCCAGCGCGGCAGCGCCCGCGGCCAGCAGGCCACCGATCGTAACCTCGGAGGGGGGCCACCCAGGCCCCCCCACGCCTCCGGCGTGGACGCCCGGGTCCCCGCCCACCCAGGCCTTCGGCCCGGGTACCCGAATGCCTCCCCCCGAGGGTTGCGCGGGCAGAGCCCGCGCTCGAAGAAGCCCGGAGTCGGTTCCCACCGCGAGGCCTCGGCGCGGGCGCTTCACGGGGTGACCTGAGCCATGCGCTCCGCCTGGTCGGCGGCCACCAGCGCCTCGATCAATTCGTCCAGCTCGCCCTCCAGCACCTGGGGCAGCTTGTGGAGCGTCAGGCCGACCCGATGGTCGGTGACCCGCGCCTGAGGGAAGTTGTAGGTGCGGATGCGCTCGCTGCGCTCCCCGGTCCCGACCTGGCTGCGCCGGTCGGCGGCGATCTGGGCGCGCTGCTCCTCCTGGGCGTGCTCGAGCAGCCGCGCCTTGAGCACCCGCATGGCCTTGGCCCGGTTCTTGATCTGCGAGCGCTCGTCCTGGCAGGTCACCACGAGCCCCGTGGGGATGTGGGTGATCCTCACGGCGGAGTCCGTGGTGTTGACGCCCTGCCCGCCCGGCCCCGAGGAGCGGTACACGTCCACCCGAATGTCCTGGTCGCTGACCTTGACCTCCACGTCCTCGGCTTCGGGCAGAACCGCCACGGTCACCGTCGAGGTGTGAATCCGCCCCGCCGACTCGGTGACCGGCACGCGCTGAACGCGGTGGACCCCCCGCTCGAACTTGAGGCGGCTCCAGGCGCCCTTCCCCTGAAGGAACAGGATCACCTCTTTGGACCCGCCCACGCCCGTGGGGTGGCGCTCGACGGTCTCCACCTTCCACCCCTGGCGCTCGGCGTACTTCACGTACATGCGGGCCAGGTCGGCCGCGAACAGCCCCGCCTCGTCGCCGCCAGCGCCGGCGCGGATCTCCACGAAGACGTTCCGGTCGTCGTTGGGATCCCGGGGCGTCAGGAGCCGCCTCAGCTCCTCCTCGAGCGCCGCCTGGCGCGTGGTCAGCTCCTCCAGCTCCGACTGGGCCAGCTCGCGCAGCTCGCGGTCGCTCTCGTCGGCCAGGATGTGGCGCGCCTCGCCGATCCGCGCGAGCACGGCCTTGTACAGGGTGAAGCCCTCGACGACCTGGCGGAGGTCGCTCGCGGCCTTGGCGTGGCGGGCGTACTCCGCGGGTTGCCCGATCACCTGCGGGTCGGCCAGCAGGCGGGAGAGCTCCTGGTACCGCTCCTCGATCTGGCGCAATCGGTCAAACACGCTGGGCCCTCATGAGGAATCGCTGGCGGGGAACGCGAAAGACGGGAGGGGGGCTCTCGCTCGGGAGAGACGTCGAGGGACGGACGCCCAGGGTCAACACCCTCCCCGACCCGGCAGGCCGCGAGCCGCCGGACCGGACCTTACCCCTCCGAAACGGGTTTCCGCTTGTACTTCCGCTGGAAGCGCTCGATCCGGCCGGCCGTGTCAACCAGCTTTTGCTTCCCGGTGAAGAAGGGGTGGCACTTCGAGCACACCTCCACCCGGATCTGGGGACGGGTGGACCGGGTGTGGATGACTTCCCCGCACGCGCAGGTGATGGTCGTCTCGACGTACTCAGGATGAATGCCCGCCTTCACGGCGCACCTCCTCGTGAATGGATAAATTTAGCAGTAAGCCGGCAAAAAGGCAAGCATTTAGGGGGGGAGGCAGCCCCCGAAGCCCCCCTCCGAGCTTCTACCCCAGCTGGTTCATGGCCGCCAGGAACTCCTTGTTGGTCTTCGTCAGCTTGAGCTTGTCCAGCAGGAGCTCCATGGCTTCCACGGGGTTCAGCTGGGAGAGGACCTTCCGAAGGAGCCAGACCTTGGAGAGCTCGTCCTTCTCCAGGAGAAGCTCTTCCTTCCGCGTCCCCGATTGCTCGATGTTGATCGAGGGGAAGGTGCGCTTGTCCATCAGCCGCCGATCCAGGTGCACCTCCATGTTGCCGGTGCCCTTGAACTCCTCGAAGATCACGTCGTCCATCCGGCTGCCGGTGTCCACGATGGCCGTGGCCATGATCGTCAGCGAGCCGCCCTCCTCGATGTTCCGCGCCTGGGCGAAGAAGCGCCGGGGCCGCTGGAGCGCGTTGGCGTCCAGGCCGCCCGAGAGCACCTTCCCGGACGAGGGGATGATAGCGTTGTGGGCCCGGGCGAACCGCGTGATGGAGTCCAGGAGGATCACCACGTCCTTCTTGTGCTCGACCAGCCGCTTGGCCTTCTCGATGACCATGTCGGCCACCTGGACGTGACGCTGCGGCGGCTCGTCGAAGGTGGAGGAGATGACCTCCCCCTTGACCGAGCGCTGCATGTCGGTCACCTCTTCCGGCCGCTCGTCGATGAGCAGCACGATCAGGTACACCTCGGGGTGATTCTTCGCGATCGCGTGCGCGAGGTTCTGGAGCATCATCGTCTTGCCGGTCCGGGGCGCCGCCACGATGAGCCCGCGCTGCCCCTTGCCGATCGGCGTGAGGAGATCCATGACCCGGGTCGTCAGCTCGTCCGAATCGTGCTCCAGCCGGATCCGCTCCATGGGATAGAGCGGGGTCAGGTTGTCGAAGAAGATCTTCTCCCGGGCGGCGTCCGGGGTCTCGAAGTTGATCGCCTCCACCTTGAGGAGGGCGAAGTAGCGCTCGGTGTCCTTGGGCGGCCGGACCTGGCCGGAGACGGTGTCGCCGGTCCTGAGGTCGAAGCGCCGGATCTGGGACGGCGAGACGTAGATGTCGTCGGGGCCCGGCAGGTAGTTGTAATCGGGCGCCCGCAGGAAGCCGAAGCCGTCGGGGAGCACCTCCAGCACCCCCTCGGCGAAGATCAGGCCGTCCTTCTCGGCCTGGCCCTGGAGGATCTTGAAGATCAGCTCCTGCTTCCGAAGGCCGCTGAACCCCTGGACGTTGAGGTCCTTGGCGATCTGGTTGAGTTCGGTGATGGTCTTTTCCTTGAGCTCCGAGAGGTTCATCCTGTTACCTCCTGATTGCCTCCTGCACGCCGCGCCGTGAACGGCGGGACATCACACTCCTCGTGGCGGTCTCGTCCCGGCGAAGTCTCTCCGCGAGGCTCGCTCAAGGAATGCTCTGCGAGATTATGTCCACCGGTGGGTTCTGATTTTTTTAGCGAGGCGCTACGACCGTTACGCCACTATGCTCCCACAGGGCGCGAGAGCTTGTCAACTATTTTCCTCACAGCCGGATGTCGATGAGGGCCCGCTTCCGGATCTCGGCGAGCCAGGCCTCCAGCCGGGCGGCGTACTTTTGCCGGAAGAGGATCTCCCGGATCTGCTGCTTGGCCTGCGTCAGCGCCTCGCCGGCCAGCGCCTCCTTCCACTCGAGCTTGAAGATGTGGAAGCCCAGCCTGGACCGATACGGCGCGGAGGCTTCGCCGGCGCGGAGCCGGAGGATCTGCCCCTCCAGGTCGGCAGCCAGCTCCCCCTGTTTGAGGACCCCGAGGTCGCCCCCCTCCTTGGCCGACGAATCCTCGGAGTACCGCTTGGCCAGCTCGGGGAAGGTCTCGCCCGCGCGCACCTTGGACCAGACCTCCTCGGCCCGGGCGCGCGCGGCGTCCCACGCCGCCTCGTTCCCCGGGGGGGCGGGCGCCAGCAGGATGTGGCGCGCGTGGTAGGAGAGGCCGGTCTCCAGCTTTTCCCGGTTTTCGAGGAAGTACTTCTCGATCTCCTGCTCCGTCACGGAGACTCGGAGCTGGACCTTCCGCCGGATCACCTTCTGGACCATCACCTGCTCCCTGACTCGCTTCTTGAGCCCCTCCAGGGTCAGCCCCTGGGCCTTGACGACCTGTTCGAACTCCTCATGGGTCTTGGCGTTGACCCGCTTCATGACCTCGGCCAGCGACTCGCTGACCTCGGCCTCCTCCACGGTGATCTGCTCCCGGCTGGCCTCCTGGAACTGGAGCCTGCTGTCGATCATCCGGTTGAGCAGCCGCCGCTTGAGCGCCTCCTCCTCGCCGGGCTTCACGGTCTCCTTCGTTTCGTAGAGGTAGAAGGCCAGGCCGTCGTGGAGCTCGTTCAGCGTGATGACGTCGTTGTTCACCACGGCGACCACCCGGTCCAGGACGCCCGGATCGTCCCGCGGGGGAAGGGGCGAGAGGGTCACGGCCAGCGGCGGCGGGCCCCCAGCCGAAGGCTGGGGAGCGGCGGGCTGGCGCTTGGCCTCGGCCTCCCGGACCGCTTCGGAGGTGGGCCCGGCGGGGAGGGGCTTCGAGCGGGAGAACCAGCCGCAGCCTCCCGCGAGCAGCAGGAACGCGAGGGCCAGGAACGCCAGTCGGCGGATGCCCGGGCGCTCGCGGCTCATCCGAGGCTCCCGAGAAGCTCGCCCAGAGCCTGGCGGACGGCCGGCCACGGGCCGCGCGGGATTGGAGCCTCGACGACGAACTCCTTCCTGAGCCGGAGCCGGCCGGGCTCCGTGCTGACGGCTCGCACCAGTCGCTCGGGAGCAACCGGGGTGGAGGGCGCGAACGTCACCACCGCCCGCCCTCCCACCGCCTCCAGCCGCTCGATGCCGAGGGCGCGCGCCGCGGCCCTGAGCTCCACGATCTCCAGGAGGTGCACGACCGGCGGCGGGAGGGGACCGAAGCGGTCCCGAAGCTCGGCGTGGATCTCGGCAACCTCCTCGGCGCGCGTCAGCCCGGCGAGCCGCTTGTAGAGGGCCAACCGCTGGCTCACGTCGGGCACGTAGCTCTCGGGGAGCAGCGCTTCCACCTCCACGGTCACCACGGGCTCCGGCGCCTCCTCGACCGTCTCTCCCGTCAATTCTCTCACGGCTTCGGCCAGGAGCTTCGAATACAGATCGAACCCCACGGCCGCGATGTGGCCGTGCTGCTGGGCGCCCAGCAGGTTCCCTGCGCCGCGAATCTCGAGGTCCCGGAGCGCCAGGCGGAAGCCCGAGCCGAGCTCCGTGAGCTCCTGGATCACGCGCAGCCGCTTCTGGGCGGTGTCGTCCACCCGGCCGTCGGCGGCGATCAGCAGGTACGCGTACGCCTGCTGGCGCTCCCGGCCCACCCGTCCCCGGAGCTGGTAGAGTTGGGCGAGGCCGAAGCGGTCCGCCCGGTTCACGACGATGGTGTTGGACGCCGGGATGTCGAGGCCTGACTCGACAATCGCGGTAGACACGAGGATGTCGGCGTGCCCCCCCACGAAGCGCAGCATGGCGTCCTCCAGGTCTTTTTCCCGCATCTGGCCGTGGGCCATGAGCACGCGGGCGCGGGGAACCAGGCGCTGGATGAACGCCGTCATCGAGGGGAGGGACTGCACGCGGTTGTGGACGAAGAAGACCTGACCGCCCCGAGCCAGCTCCCGCTCCAGGGCCTCGCGGATCAGCGCCCGGCTGAACGGGGCCACCACGGTCTCCACGGGAAGGCGTTCCGGCGGCGGTGTCTCGATGACCGACAGGTCCCGGATCCCCGAGAGGGACATGTAGAGCGTGCGGGGAATGGGCGTGGCCGTCAGCGTGAGGACATCCACGGACTTCCTGAGCTGCTTGATCCGCTCCTTGTGAGCCACGCCGAAGCGGTGCTCCTCGTCCACGATCAGGAGCCCGAGGTCCCGGAAGGCCACGTCGCGGGAGAGCAGCCGGTGGGTCCCGATCACCACGTCCACCGTGCCCTGGCGGAGGCCCGCCACCACGGCCTTCTGCTCCTTGGGCGACCTGAAGCGCGACAGCAGCTCCACTCGAAGGGGAAATGGCGCAAAGCGCTCGGTGAAGGTGGCCCAGTGCTGCTGGGCGAGGATCGTGGTCGGCGCGAGGAGCGCGACCTGCTTGCCGTCCATCGCCGCCTTGAAGGCGGCCCGGAGGGCGACCTCGGTCTTGCCGTAGCCGACGTCGCCCGCCACCAGCCGGTCCATGGGGCCGGGCTTCTCCATGTCGGCCTTGACCTCTTCGATGGCGCGGAGCTGATCGGGGGTCTCCTCGAAGCGGAACGCCGCCTCGAACTCCCGCTGCCAGGGGGCATCGGGGCCGAAGAGGTGCCCATCCAGGACCGAGCGCGCCGCGTACAGGCGGAGCAGTTCCTCCGCCATCTGGCGGAGGGCGGTCCTCACGGACTCTTTGACGCGTTGCCATGAGGCGCCTCCCAGTCGATCCAGCCGCGCCGCCTGGCCGTCGCCCCCGAGGTACTTGGAGATGACGCTGAGGCGCTCTATGGGGAGATAGAGGCGGTTCCCTTCGGCGTATTCGAGGAGGAGAAAATCGCCCTGGCGATCGTCCACGGGAATCGTCTTCAAGCCCAGGTAGCGACCGATCCCATGCTCCTCGTGCACCACCAGGTTCCCCACCTCGAGATCCGTGAACGCCGTGAGGGCGGCCCCGCGCTGGAAGCGAGGCCGGCGTAGCGTCCGCCGCCGGGCGCCGAAGAGCTCCTCTTCAGTCAGGACGATCAGCCCGAGGGCGGGGATGCTGAAACCCTGCGCGCAATCTCCAACGAGGACGACAAGCCCCTCAGGCCCCCCGAGCGACGCGGCGGGAGCGGCTTCGAGGCCGTGCTCGAGGAGGATCTGCTTCAGCCGGCGGGCCTGGGCCTCGTCCTGAACGACCAGGCGGACCCTGAAGCCTTCGCGGAGCCACGTGGCGAGCTCGGCGGCCAGCGGGCGGAACTGGCCTCGAAAGCTCCCCACCGATCCCGTTTCCAGGGTGAAGCGCCCCGCGAGCGAGGCCGGCGCGGCGACGGGCAGGAGCCCGAGCTCCACTCGCTGGCGCCCCGCCAGGAGCTCGCCCAGCGGGATCGCCGAGGGTGCGTCGTCCCGGGGGCCTTCTAGGAGGGCCGGGCCGTCCAGGATCACCGGGACTCCCGCCCCGAGGTAGGTCAGGAAGGTAGCCTCGCCTCCCTCCCGCTCGGACAGCGGCAGGACCTCGAGGGACTCGAGCGTCTCCAGCGAGCGCTGGGAGGTGGGATCGAAGAGGCGGAGCGACTCGACCTCGTCGCCGAAGAACTCCACGCGCGCCGGCCGCTCCCGCACGGGGGAGAAGAGGTCCACGATCCCGCCGCGCACGCTCCACTGCCCCACTTCCACGACGGTTTCGACGCGCTCGTACCCGGCGGCCTCCAGGCGCTTCAGCAGCTCTTCCCGGGCCACGCTCGCTCCGACGGCGAGGCTGAACGTGAGGCGGCGGAACTCCTCGGGGGGCGGCAGCGCCGAAGTCAGCGCCGCGGGAATCGTGACGACGGTCAGCGGGTCTCCGCGGAGCAGGCGGTGGCACACCCACGCGCGCTCGGCCGCCTCTTCCCGCTGAGGACGGCCGCGCCAGAACGCCGGCTGTCCCGGTGGAAATTCGGCGACCCGCCGGGCCGGAGCCTCCAGGGCTGCCTCGAAGAATCGGAGGTCCCGGCCCGTCCGGTCGAGAGCGGGGCGGTCGGAGACCAGGACCAGCGCGGACCGCTCGGCGTCCCGGAGCAGCGCCGACACCACCAAGGCGCGCGACGATCCCCAGAGGCCGTCAACGCGAAGACAGGGATCTCCCTTGGCGAAGGCCCCGGAGAGCGCCTGAAACGGGGCCCACCCGGCAAGCAGGAAGGGTTGGACGGGCACGACCATCAAGGACAGATCACGAATACCACCGTGACCCCCCCGCGTCAACGACCGGGGTCAGCTCCTATCCGCGTTCGAGCGCAGGCTTTGCCCGCGCAAGCCTGGGGGGAGGAATCCGGGGACCCGGGCCGAAGGCCTGGGTGAGCGGGTACCCGCGGCGCAGCCGTGGGCGGCCCTCCTCCGAGGCATCAGCGGCTCACCGGGCGAGATAGAAGGAGAGCGTCTCCAGTTCGATAGACAGGTCCACGTTCTGCAGGCGAACGTCCTTGGGGACCTTGAGGCGGGTGGGCGCGAAGTTCAGGATGGCCTTGATGCCGGCTGCGACGAGCCGGTCGGCGACGGCCTGGGCCGCCTCGGCCGGCACGGCCACGATCCCGATCTGGAGATTGCGCCCCTTGGCCTCGTGGGCCAGCTCCCGGAGGGGGAGGATCTGCACGCCGTCCACGGTCCGCCCGGCCTTCTGGGGATCGTCGTCGAAGATCACCGAGATCCGGAACCCCTGGCGCGCGAAGCCCTTGTAGTTGAAGAGCGCCGACCCGAGGTTGCCGAACCCCACCAGCGCCACCGGCCACTCGCGGTCGAGCCCCAGGATCCTCTGCAGCTCGGCCTTCAGCCCCGACACGTAATAGCCGATGCCGCGGACACCGAACTCCCCGAAGTAGGCCAGGTCCTTCCGCACCTGGGCGGAGTTGAGGTTGAAGCGCTCCGCCAGCTCCTCCGAGGAGATGGTCTTCACCCCGTCCTCCTCCAGCTGGAGCAGGCAGCGGGTGTACACCGAGAGACGACGGATCGTCATCTCCGGGATCTTGGGGATCTTGAAGTTGGAGCGTGGCGCCATGGATTCTCCGAGCGGGCACCCGTCCCGACCCGGGTGCCCGCCGCCGGCACGCTACCTTACGCGGGCCACTTGACGAATAACAGCAGGATCCCCATGACGAGCACGTACAGGGCGAGCGACTCGATGAGCGCAAGACCGATGATCATCGCGGTCTGAATGCGCCCCGCTGCGCCGGGCTGGCGCGCCATGGCGTCCACCGCGCTGGCGGTCGCCCGCCCCTGCCCGAGGCCGCACAGGCCGGAGGCAATAGCCATCCCGATCCCCGCCGCGATGACCGCGAAGGGTTTGAGCCAGCTCTCACCGGCTGTCGCCTCGGCCGCGCAAGCCACGCCAGGGGCCGTGAGCACTGCCATGAAGGCAAAGATGAGTGAGCGTCGCACGGACTGCCCTCCTTGTGTGGTGGTTTGAGCCTCAGTGGTGCTCGGCCTCTTCAATGGCGCCGGCAATGTATAGCATCGAAAGCATGACGAAGATGAACGCCTGCAGAAACGCCACGAGAATCTTCAACGGGAAGAGGAAGCCGACCGTAAACACAACCATGATGAGGGCGGCGGGTGCACCGAGGAGAATGCCCCCCAGCGAGCCCGACAGCGCCCAGCCCAGCATGCCATCGAAGCCCATCAGGAAGAAAAAGACTGCGAGCAGGATGTGGCCGCCGGTCATGTTGCCGAAGAGCCGAAGCGACAACGACAGCGGCCGCGCCAGATGGCTGACGATCTCGATCGGGACCATCAGCCACGCCAGCCACACAACCGGCCCCATGAAGTGCCTCGCATACGCTCCGAACCCTTGCCTCCGGATGCCGATCCAGTGGTAGGCGAAGAAGACGATCAGCGCGCAGGCCCCGGTGGTGTTGAGGCTCGCGGTGGGCGCCATCAGCCCCGGCATGAGGCCCATGAGGTTCGAGGTGAGGATAAACAGCCCGAGGGTCGCGAGGAGCGGGAGGTACCGCCGGCCCTCGTGGCCCAGGACGTCGTCGATGAGGGTCAGGAACTGCTCCAGCACGACCTCCATGAAGTTCTGGAGCCCCGTCGGGACGAGCTCAAGACGCCGGGACGCGATGAGCGCAAGGCCCGCCAGGATCGCCATTACGATCCACGTGTAGGTGACGTGGTCCGGAATCCCCGGGATCACGAAGATCGGCGGATGCTCAAGGGGACCCATGAGCTCCGTCCGCCTGCCGCGCGGCGAAAAGACCCTGCGCGACCAGTACCGGCGGCAGGGCCGAAAGACCGATGATCACCGCGAGCGGATGCGTCCAGCCGCTCCCGAGCAGGAATCCGAGAGCGCCAAGAGTCGTGACATGGCGAAGCCAGATGCCGCGGAATGCGACCCCGCCTGATCGTCCTTCTCCTCTTACGCGGGCGACGACGGTCGCCACACTCCGAGCGAGCCAGCGGAAATTCAGGATTGCGACCGCACCCCCGCCGGCAACTCCCGCCGCACCTTCCAGGCCCCCGATCCACCCCGCCACCGCCGCCATGGCGACGACGGTCGAAAGTCCGCTGACCGTCACGCGACTCGCCAGATCACCCGACGTCATCAGGTTCACCCAAATGCTTGATCGCGCGAATGAGGTTTATGAACCCTGCCGCGATGCCGGTTCCGAGCCCGACCAACAGCAACCACGGCTCCGTGCCAAGCCACCGATCCGCCCAGTAGCCCCCGGCGAGCCCGACCACGATGCACGCGACGAAGGTTGTTCCGACAAAGGCGTAGGAACCCACCCCTCGCCATGACGACGGGTCGCCTCCGGGAGCCATGTGAACAGGAACACTAGCACAGCTTAACCCGCGAGGCAAGGGGTGAAACCAATTGATCTCATGGAGAATTTCACGCGCCGCCGACGCCACCACGATCAGGATGAAGCCCAGGGCCGCCGCCTCGTTGGCGCTCCCTGCGATGTAGAAGTTGAAAATTCCCACGGTCATCATTTCCCACCCGCCGAGAGAGAGGAAGAGCGTGGCCGAGGCCTCCTGGAGCGAGGTCATGAATGAGAAGAGCCCGCCCACCAGGACCCCCTTCCAGATCAGCGGCAGCGTGATGTCCCGGAACGTCCGGAAGGCCGTGGCGCCCACGTTTGCCGCCGCCTCCTCCATCGAGGTGTGGACCAGCAGGAGTGAGGCGAACGATGCGCGGACCGTGTAGGGGAGGCGGCGCACCGCGAGCACGAGCGGCATGATGATCCAGAGGCTCGTGAGGGCGACGCCGAGCCCCGGGAGCTCCACGTGGAAGGCGCGGATGTAGGCGATGCCGATAGCCGTGCCGGGGATGGCCAGGATCAGCGTGTTCAAGGCATCCAGGACGCCATTTCCCGGCAGGCGGGTGCGGGCGAGCATCCACGCGATGGGCACGCCGACCAGGATGCAGAGGCCCACCGCGATCCCCGAGTAGAGGAAGCTGTTCAGGATGTACTTCGGCGTTTCCACGATGACCCGCTCGAAGTACTGGAGCGTGTACTGGAGGGGAACCAGGGTGAGCGACCATCCCTTGCCGAAGGCCGCCAGCGTCACCCCGATGTAGGGGATGAAGGAGAGCAGCATCACGAGCGAAAGGGCCGCCACGACCAGGATCTGCTTCACGGGGGAGAGGCGCCGCCGCTCCACCTTGGAGTAGGCCAGCGAGGAGTAATCCTTGATGGCCACGTACTGCTTGGCGGCGATCAGGAAGAGCACGGCCAGGATCACCATGAGGGCCGAGATCACGATCCCCATCCGGAAGAGGCGCCGGTCCACGAACTGGACGATGTTCAGGTAGGCCTGGGAGGCCAGGAGGTCATGGACCCCCAGGATCAACGGGGTCGCGAAGTCGGCGAAGGTCCAGATGAAGACCAGGAGCGCCCCGGCGATGTAGCCGGGGGTCGTCAGCGGCAGGGTGATGTTCCAGGCCTTCCGCCAGCCACGCGCCCCGACGCTCTCCGCCGCCTCCTCCAGCGACGGGTCCACCTTGCCGAGGGCGTCCACGACGTTCAGGGTGATCATCGGAAACAAGTGGAGGGTCTCCACGAGGAGCACGCCGTGGAT
>JACPCF010000161.1 GCA_016179965.1 Candidatus Rokuibacteriota bacterium
GAATACTGGACCAGCGCCGAGGCGATCGACCGCGTGTCGGCCTGGGCCTTCGCGGTTCGCGCCCGCTGCTGGATGTTCTGGTACAGCGGGACGGCGATCGCCGCCAGGATCCCGATGATGGCCACCACGATCATCAGCTCGATGAGCGTGAAGCCCCGTCGGTTGCCGAAGGTCATCCGCTTCCTCCACCACTTCATCATCTGAGTCATCCTCCTTTTTCTCTCTCCGTTTGGGGGATCCGAGGACCCCTTGTCCTCCGAGTGTTCGAGGGAGCTATGAGTTCCCTCCTCCCTGCCTGGCATGGTGCAGGTTCGATGCCAGCGGCGGGGGTCGGCGTTCCCTCGGCCTCAGGTGAGGTAAGTGGCTGGAAAAACGGACATTCTGGGACCCTTGGGCGCCGGCGTCCAACCAGCCCGAAGCCCCCTCGGTGACGCAATCTGTTCGAAACCAGCCGAAAAACGTCACTTCTCTGGCTCCGCAGCCTCGCGCTCCCGCCCGAGCTTGTGTTTCTGGATCTTGTAGCGGAATTGGCGGAAGCTGAGCCGGAGCAGCTCGGCGGCGCGTGTCTGGACCCCCTTCGTCCGCTCCAGAGCCTTCGTCAGGAGATGGGCTTCGATCTGGTCGAGCGTGGCGTCCAGGTCCATCCCCTCTTCCGGAAGATCGAGGTCGATCCCCCGGGGCTGGCGCTGGCGGCGGACCGACTCCGGCAGGGCTTCGACGGACAGGATCTCTCCCGTCCCGAGCACGCAAGCGCGCTCCACCACGTTTTCCAGCTCGCGGATGTTCCCCGGCCAGCGGTACTGCTCCAGCAGGGCGAGCGCCTCGGGCGACACCCCCCGCATCTCCTTGGCGAGCTCCTTGCCGAACTTCTGGAGAAAGTGCGCGACGAGGAGCGGGATGTCCTCCCGGCGCTCGTGGAGCGCGGGGAGGTGGATGGGAATCACGTTCAGGCGGTAGAAGAGGTCCTCGCGGAGCGTGCCGTCGCCGACCGCGGTCTCGAGGTCTTTGTTGGTGGCCGCGATGAGCCGCACGTCCACCTTGGTATCCTTGGTGTCCCCGACCCGCCGGATCTCCCGCTCCTGGATGGCGCGCAGGAGCTTGACCTGGAGCAGGGCCGGGATTTCGGTGATCTCGTCCAGGAAGAGCGTGCCGCCGTCGGCGGCGGAGAAGAGGCCGACCTTGTTGGCCACCGCGCCCGTGAAGGCTCCCTTGACGTGTCCGAAGAGCTCGGACTCCATGAGCCCTTCCGGGATGGCCCCGCAGTTGACCGAGATGAACGGCTTGTGCCGACGATGGCTGTTGTAGTGGATGGCCTGGGCCACCAGCTCCTTGCCGGTGCCGCTCTCGCCCGTGACCATCACCGTGGAGTGGCTGTCGGCGATTTTCCGGATCGTGTCGAAGACCTCCACGATCTTCGGGCTCTTGCCGATGATGTTCTCGAACCGGTACTGCGTTTGGATCTGCCGCCACAGGGTGAGGTTCTCGTCCCGGAGGCGCTTGCGCTCGAGCGCCCGCCGGATGTTCAGCGTGACCTCGTCGTACTTGAACGGCTTGGTGATGTAGTCATAGGCGCCGAGCTTCATCGCTTCCACGGCGGTCTCGGACGAGCCGAAGGCGGTGATCATGATGACCATCGTGTCCGGAGAGAGCTCCTTGATGGCCCTCAGCACCTGGAGCCCGTCCACCTTGGGCATGCGGACGTCCGTGATGATCGCGTCGAAGGGCTCCCGCCGGACGGCTTCGATGGCGGCCTCGCCCCCGTCGGCGACCGTCACGTCGTAGCCTTCCTTCTTGAGCATGCTGAAGAGGACTTCCCGCATGCTCCGTTCGTCGTCCACCACGAGGATGCGCGCGTCGGCCATAGGGAATCCTCAGGCGCCGCCGGCCGATTCGGCCAGGGGCAGCCGCAGGGTGAACGTCGTCCCGACGCCCGGCTCGCTCCGCACTTCGACATCGCCGCCGTGGTCCCGGATCACGCGATGGACGAGCGCGAGGCCGATCCCGCTGCCTTCGGGCTTCGTGGAAAAGAAGGGCTCGAAGATGTGCGAGAGGCTCTCCGAGTCGATCCCGCTCCCCGTGTCCGCAACCCAGACCTCCAGCTTGCGGGTGGCCCGCTGGGTCACGATCCCCGCCCCGATGCGGAGCTCGCCACCCTCGGGCATGGCTTCCAAGGCGTTGATGCAGAGGTTCCAGATGGCCTGGCGGAAGTGTTGGGGGTCCACGAGGGCGGTCACGGCGCCGTCATACTCCCGCACGACCTTGAGGTCCGGCGGGAGGGCGCGGTGCTCGAGCAGCAGCAGGACCTCATCCAGCACCTCCCCCACGTTCACCGGGAGCGGATGGAGCGGCGCGGGGCGCGCGTACTCCAGGAACTCCGTGATGATCCGATTCAGCCGGTCAGACTCGCGGAGCACGATCTGCACGAGGCGGTCGTTCGTCCCCTCGCGAGGCAGCTCGCGGGCCAGCACCTCGATCGCCCCCGAGAGGGACGCCAGCGGATTTCGGATCTCGTGCGCGATGTTGGCGGCCAGGCGCCCGATGGTCGCCAGGCGGTCCGCTTGGCGCATCCGCTCTTCCATCTGCTTGATGCTCGAGAGGTCCTGGAAGACGCCGATGATGCCGGCCAGCTCCCCTCGGCCGGAGCGAAGGGGCCAGAACGAGATCCCAAGGGGGACTTCCCGTCCGTCCTTGCGCCTGAGGCGCATCTCATAGCGCCGGACCTGCCAGCCCTCGACGCGCGTGGTGAGATCGATCTCGTCCGGCGGGATCCCGTCGCCGAAGACGGATTCCCATCGCCGCCCGACGGCCTCCGCCGCGTGGTAGCCGGTGATCTCCTCCGCGGCCCGGTTCAGGGCGGTGATGCGCCGCTCGAGGTCCATCCCCACGAGGCCGGAGCCAAGAGACTCGAACATGAGGTCCTTGAAGGCCTGGAGATCGGAAAGGTCTTTGCGCTGATCCTCGAGGACCCGATGCATCGCGTGGTAACGCTCCCCCAGCGAGCCGGCGAGGATGCCCACCACCAGGAAGGCCGCGGTGTTGAGGAAGATGGTCATGACCTCCAGGGCCGTGGTCTCCGTCGGCTCGACGAGCAGGGGGAAGGCGGTGCGGCTCAGCACGAGCCCCGTGTACAGGAGGCTCGACAGGGCCGCGATGACGAGGCCTCCCGGGCGCGCCAGGACCACGCAGGCCGCCGTCACCACCAGCACGTAGAGGAAGGTGAAGATGCTCCGGGGGCCGCCGGTGAACGCGACGATGGCCGTGACCACCGCGGTGTCGAGGATCAGCTCGAGCCAGGCGAACCGTCGGAGGTTCCCCCCCGCCGGCTGGAGGAGGAGGAAGACTCCCGAAGCGATCCCGGCGCCCACGAGGCAGAGCGCAAACGGGAGAAACGGATGGAGCAGGCTCCCCCAGAGGTTCAGGAAGGCGCCGATGCCCAGGAGCAGGCCGGCGGCGAGCAGCCGGGCGACGCTGAGTCCGCGCAGGGCCGCCGAGAGGGTGGGGACCTCGAGCACTGCCAGCCGCTATTTGACCAGGGTCACCAGCCTGAAGATCGGCAGGTACATGGCGATGACCAGGCCGCCAATGACCACGCCCAAGAAGACGATCATCATCGGCTCGAGCAAAGCGGTGAGCGCGCTGACGGCGGTGTCCACCTCGTCGTCGTAGAAGTCGGCGATCTTGTTGAGCATGGCGTCCAGGGCGCCGGTCTGCTCGCCCACCGAGATCATCTGCACCACCATGGGCGGGAAGACCGTGGAGGCCTTCAGCGGCTCGGCCAGGGTCTTCCCCGCGGTCACGGAGGCGCGGGTTTCCAGCACCGCCCGCTCCACGACCCGGTTCCCGGCGGTCCGCGCGGTGATGCGAAGGCCCTCGAGGATCGGGACGCCGGAGGAGACCAGGGTGCCGAGGGTGCGGGTGAAGCGCGCCACCGACACCTTTCGGATCAGCGTGCCGAACACGGGAAGCTTGAGTACGAGGGCGTCGATCAGCGACCGCCCCCCCTCGGTCTTGTAGTAGGCGCGGATCCCGACGACGATGCCGATCACCGACCCGATGATGAGCCACCAGAAGCTGGTGGCGAAGTCGGACAACCGGATGACGATCAGGGTGGGCAGGGGGAGATCGGCCCCCATGCCGGCGAACATCTTGGCGAATGTCGGGATGACGAAGGTGAGCATGAAGATCACCACGACGAACGCCACCCCGACGATTGTCGCTGGGTAGATCATCGCCGACTTGACCTTCCGCTTGAGGGCGGCCGCCTTTTCGATGTAGACGGACAGCCGCTGGAGGACGGTGTCCAGGATCCCGCCGGCCTCTCCGACCTCGACCAGGTTCACGTACAGCTCGTCGAAGGCCTTCGGGTGTCTGCGCAGGGCGTCGGCCAGTGTGGACCCGGCCTCGACGCTGCCGGCCACCTTGGAGGTCACCGTCCGGAGGGTCTTCGATTCGCTCTGCTCGGACAGGATCGTCAGGCACTGCACCAGGGGGAGCCTCGCGTCCACCATAGTGGAGAACTGGCGGGTGAAGATCGCCATCTCCTTGTCCTTGATCTTGCCGCCGAAGCGCCCGCGCAGCCCCGCGGCCCGCGCCGGCCCGCCGGCCTTCTCCTTGATCTGGGTGACCAGGATGGCCTTGCGGCGCAGTTCCGCGACGGCGGCCGTGCGGTCGGGCGCTTCGATCTCGCCGGCCGTGGAGCCCTGGGTGGTGCGTCCCTGATAAGCGAAGACCGGCATCGCGACTCCC
>JACPCF010000067.1 GCA_016179965.1 Candidatus Rokuibacteriota bacterium
CGGCGTAGCGCTTCAGCCTGAAGAGCGTCTCGGCTTCCCAGAAGCGCGCCTCCTCAGGGCGGCCCGGGGAGGGGGACAGGCGCTGGGCCTTCCTGAAATTCTCCAGCGCGGGTTGGAACTCGCCGAGCGCGAACTGGCTCTTGCCGAGGAGCAGCGTGGCCTCCCCCACCCGGGCTTCGTTCGGATAATTCTTGACGAAGCGCTCCAGGGAGCGGCGGGAGACCGCGTAGAGACGGTCGGCGAAGGCGCCCTCGCCGACCAGCCAGAGGCGGTCGGCCTCGCCGATCCCCCATGCGGCCGGCGGGATCCCACTATAGAGGAGGGAGGCCACCCCGAGGGCCAGGATCCCCTTCGAGAGCCAGCGTGCCAGCATCCTCCCCAAGCCTACCATAATCTTGCCGCTTGACAGGTCTCCGGGTCTTGTACTATCGTACTAGTACGCTAGATCGGCACTTGGCTCCCAGGCCGGGCTGCCGAACCCGAGGGGAGGTCCAGCGTGCCGCCGCGTGAGAGCATGCGCATCGTGCCACCCTCAGGCCTCAGGGTCAACCGACAGAGCTCGGTGCCGGTCCACGTTCAGCTCAAGACCCAGATCCGCCACCTCATCATGACGGGCAGCCTCAAGCCGGGGAGCCAGGTGCCCACGGTGCGCCAGCTGGCGGGGTTCCTGGGGATCAATCCGAACACGGCGGCCAAGGCGCTGGCTGAGCTCCAGCAGGACGGGTATCTCGAGAGCCGCCCGGGCCGCGGGACCTTCGTGGCCGAGCGCCTCCCGGCGGGGGAGGGAAAGATGGCCCGGGGGCTCGAGCGCCTCGTGGACGAAACGCTGGAGCGCGCCCGCCGACTCGGCTACTCCGGGGAGGAATTCCTCGCCACCGCCGCGACCCGCGCCCCCGTCGCCGGCGCGCGGAAAGCCCGGCGGACGCCGGCGCTCCTGATCGAGTGCAACTGGCCCGAGGTCTCGCGCTTCCGCGACGAGCTGGAAGCGGAACTGCCGCTCGCGGTGGACCGCATGCTGGTGGAGGAGCTGACCGAGCGGGCGCGCCACGATCCGTCCTTCGTCCGCGAGTACGGCGTCGTCATCACAACGTTCTTCCACGTCAACGAGGTCAAGGCGGCCCTCGAGGCCGAATCGGTTCCCGTAGCGGCGCTCCTGACGGAGGCGAACATCTCCACCCTGCTCCGCCTGAGCGAGCTCCCCGAAGGGACCACGGTGGGCCTGGTCTGCGGGACGCCGAAGGGGACCCAGAACCTGCTCCGCTCGGTGCAGTCCGCGGGCCTCACCCATCTGAAGCCGGTCCTCGCCAGCGCCGACGATCCCTGGAGCGTGAAGCGGATGCTCGAGGCTACCTCCATCGTGGTCTGCTCGGAGCAGGCGGCCGAGAAGCTGCGCGAGATCCTGCCCCCGACCGTCGAAGTCATTTTCTCGAACCGGACCCTGGACCGAGGGGGAATCGATCTCCTCCGGGACGTGCTTACGCGGCTCGACGAGTCACCCCGCGCGGCTACGAGGTAATGCCTGAGCCGCTATAATAGCGGCGTGGACCTCTTCGAGTCTCCCGACTCGGTCCCTTCCCCCGCCCCGGCGCCCCTCGCGGACCGCATCCGCCCGCGGAGCCTGGACGAGTTTCTGGGGCAGGGACACCTCTTGGGCCAGGGAAAGATCCTCAGGAAGGCCATCGAGGCGGGCGAGCTCCACTCAATGATCCTCTGGGGGCCGCCAGGATCCGGGAAGACCACGCTGGCGCTGCTCCTGGCGCGCGCGACCGACGCGCACTTCGTGACGTTCTCCGCCGTCCTCTCCGGCGTCAAGGAGATCCGCCAGGTGATCGCCGAGGCCGAGGTCCACCGCGCGCGCAAGGGGACGCGGACGATCCTCTTCGTGGACGAGATCCACCGCTTCAACAAGGCCCAGCAGGACGCCTTCCTCCCCCACGTGGAAAAGGGGACGATCACCCTGGTGGGGGCGACGACCGAGAACCCCTCCTTCGAAGTGATCTCGGCGCTCCTCTCCCGCTGCCGCGTGTACGTCCTGGAGCCGCTGGCGGAGACGGACTTGCTCACTCTCCTGAACCGAGCGCTCACCAACACCGAGAGTGGCCTGGGCGCCTTCAAAGCCGAGGTCGGCGAGGACACGCTCAGGCTGATCGCCCGATCGGCGAACGGGGACGCCCGGAGCGCGCTGAACATCCTGGAGCTCGCCGTCATGCTCAGTCCTCCGGGGGCGAACGGGGTGCGCCACGTGACAGAGAGCGCGATTCGCGAGGCCGCCCAGCGGAAGGCGCTCCTCTACGACAAGGCGGGCGAGGAGCACTACAACCTGATCTCGGCGCTCCACAAGTCGCTCCGCGACTCCGACCCCGACGCCTCGCTCTACTGGCTCGCGCGGATGCTCGAGTCCGGCGAGGACCCCCTCTACGTGGCGCGGCGGCTGGTCCGCTTCGCCTCCGAGGACGTGGGCAACGCCGATCCGTTGGCCCTCCAGCTGACCCTCGCCGCCAAGGATGCCTACCACTTCCTGGGCTCCCCCGAAGGGGAACTGGCGCTGGCCCAGGCCACGCTCTACCTCGCCTGCGCCCCCAAGTCGAATGCGGTTTATGCCGCTTTCACTGAGGCTCAGAAGGACGTCCACGACAAGCCCGCCGAGCCCGTGCCCCTCCACCTCCGGAACGCGCCGACGGGCCTCATGGCTCACCTGGGCTACGGCAAGGGCTACCAGTACGCCCACGACGCGCCGGAGGCTCAGGTGGATCAGGAGCACCTGCCCGACGCGCTCAAGGGACGGACCTACTACCGGCCCACGGACCGCGGCCTCGAGGCGGAGATTGCCCAGCGCCTCGCCCGATGGCGGAGCTGGCGTCAATCCCGCCGAGGGGCCCGGTGACGCGGAGCCGGGCAGACTTCGGCTGGCTCGCCGCCCTCTGCCTGGCTGAGCTGGGGACGATGCTCGTCTTCAGCAACTTCGCCGCCGTCCTCCCGCTCCTCCAGAAGGAGTGGCGGCTCTCGAACACCGAGGCGGGGCTGATCTTCGCCGCCTATCAGGTGGGCTACATCCTGGCCGTGGCGATCCTCTCCACGCTGACTGACTGGGTGGAGCCGCGCCGGATCTACCTGGCCGGCGCTCTCTGGGCCGGTCTCGCCGGGTTTGCGTTCCCGCTCTGGGCCCAGGGCGCCGCGTCCGCCCTCATCCTTCGGACTCTCGGCGGGATCGGCCTGGCCGGGACGTACATGCCGGGAATGCGGCTCGTGGCCGAGCGCTTCGAGGCCTCCCGCCGGGGCTTCGCCATGGGCTGCTACATCGCCACCTTCACCGTCGGGACCTCGGTCTCGCTCCTCCTGACCTCGTGGGCCAACGCGCGCTGGGGGTGGCGCCCCGCCTTCGCCCTGACGGCCCTCGGCCCGCTCCTGGCCGTCGCCATCGCGTCGCTGACGCTCGGGGCGGGGAGCCTGACCCGAGGGGCTCGGCCGGCGCCGGGAGCGGGGCTCGGCCAGGTCCTCACAAACCGTCCGGCGCTCCGGCTCATCGCGGCCTACGGTGCCCACACGTGGGAACTGATGGGGATGCGGGGATGGATCGTGCCGTTCTTCGCGGCGAGCCTCACGGCGGGCGGGATGGGCCTGGCGCCCGCCACTCAGCAGGCCGGCTTGGCCGGGTCGGCGGTCCTGGCCATCGGCGCCGTCTCCCACCCGGTGGCGGGGCTCCTGTCGGACCGCTGGGGACGAAGGCGCCTGATCAGCGCCATCATGCTCGTGTCCGGGGCCTGCTCCCTCACGCTCGGCTGGGCCATCGGGTGGCCCTTCGGGGCGTTGGTCACCCTTGCCCTCTTCTACGGGATCATGGTGACGGCCGAGTCGGCGATCCTTTCCACGAGCATCGCCGAGAGTGCCGAGCCGGCCTACCTCGGGCGGACCATGGCGCTCCAGTCCACGGTGGGATTCTCCGCCGGCGCCCTCGCCCCCGCCGTCTTCGGCGGAGTGCTCGACCTCGCGACGAAGCTGGGCCGGCCGGCGGCGGAGACGTGGGGGTGGGCCTTCACGCTCCTCGCCGCCGGCGTCCTGGTCGGCCCGCTGGTGGTCGGCTTCAAAGAACGGGGGAGTGTGATACACAGGTAGATATGGGCCGGCGGATCCGCGTCGGGGTGATCTTCGGCGGGCGCTCGGGCGAGCACGAGGTGTCGCTCGCGTCGGCGGCCTCCGTCCTCCAGGCGATGGACCGAAGCCGCTTCGAGCCCATCCCCATCGGCATCGCCAAGGATGGCCGCTGGCTCGTGGGCGGCGATCCCCTCAAGGCCCTGGCCGAGAACGTCAAGGGCGCGCTGGCGCCGGGCGACGTCACGAGCCCGGTCAAGCAGGAGCTCGTCTCCCGGGCCGAGGCCGTGGATGCGAGCGGTTCCGCCCTCGTCCGCGTGGAGCCCGCCGAGGGCTTTCCGCCGGGCCTCCGACAGGAACTGGACGTGGTCCTGATTATGCTCCACGGCCCCTACGGCGAGGATGGAACCGTCCAGGGGCTCCTGGAGCTGGCCGGCCTCCCTTACGTGGGCGCGGGCGTCCTGGCCTCGGCGGCGGGGATGGACAAGGCCGTCATGAAGGCGCTCTTCGGGGCGGCGGGGCTCCCGGTGGTCGAGTACCTGGTCGTCCTCGCCCACGAGTGGGAGCGGAAGCCCGGCGCCGTCGCCGCCCAGGTGGCCGAGCGAATCGGTTACCCGTGCTTCGTCAAGCCCTCGAACCTCGGCTCCAGCGTGGGGATCAGCAAGGTCAAGGGGCCCGATGCCCTGGCGGCGGCGATGGCGGAGGCGGCCCGCCACGGCCGGAAGCTCCTCGTCGAGCGCGCGGTCCAGGGGCGCGAGATCGAGGTGAGCGTCCTCGGCAACGATGACCCTCGGGCGTCCCTGCCCGGCGAGATCCTCTACGACAAGGAGTGGTACGACTACGAGGCCAAGTATAGCGAGGGGCACATGACGCTGAAGGTCCCGGCGCAAGTGTCCCCTGAACAAACCCGGCGGTTCCAGCAGCTGGCCGTGGCGGCCTTCAGCGCCATTGACTGCCGGGGCATGGCGCGGGTGGACTTCTTCCTCGAAGGAGAACGCACCCTCGTCAACGAGATCAACACCATCCCCGGCTTCACCGCGACCTCCGCCTATCCGCGGCTCTGGGAGGCCTCCGGCCTCTCTTACCCCGACCTGATCGCACGCCTCATCGAACTGGCCCTGGAGGGGGTCAGGTCTTGCAATCAAACATTTTGAGTAGATTGTCATAATGCAAGACCTGACCCCCGACCACATGCGGGTGGTGATCGCGGGGGGCGGGACCGGCGGCCACACGAGCGCCGGCCTCGCGGTGGCGGCGGCGCTCCGGCGGCGGGGGATCGAGTGCCACTGGATCGGGAGCCGCGCCGGCATCGAGGCCCACCGCGTCCCCGAGGCGGGCTTCCCTTACCACGCGATCCCGACGGGAAAGCTCCGCCGCTACTGGGACTGGCAGAATTTCCCCGACCTCCTCGTCCGGGCGCCGGCGGGCGTCGTCCAGTGCCGGCGCCTGCTGGGCCGAGTGAAGCCAGATGCCGTTTTTGCCACGGGTGGCTTCGTCGCGTTGCCGACCGTCCTCGCAGCGCGGTCGCGGAAGATCCCCATCGTCGTCCATGAACAGACCTCCGTCCCCGGCCTCGCCAACCGAGTCGCCGGCCGCATGGCGCTGAAGATCGCGCTGACGTTCCCCCAGATGGGGACCGAGTTCCCTCCGGACAGGGTCGTCGTGACGGGCAACCCGCTGCGCCCCGAGCTCGTGGGAGGCTCCCGTGAAGCCGGCCTTTCCCGCCTCGGCCTCGACCCGTCGCTCCCCGTCATCTACGTGACCGGCGGGGCTCAAGGCTCTCACGTGATCAACCGCGCCGTGGGGGAGACCCTGGCGCCACTCCTCGAGATCTGCCAGGTGATCCACCAGTCGGGCGACAACCGGGAGACGGGCGACCGGCGCTGGCTTGAGGAGCGGGCCCGGGAGCTGCCCCCGAGGTTCAGGTCGCGCTACCACCTGCACCCGTACGTGGGGGCGGAGCTCCGCGAGGTCTATGCGGTGACGAGCTTGGTCGTGGGACGGGCGGGGGCCGGGACCGTGAACGAGTGCTGCCACCTGGGTCTGCCGGCGCTCTTCATTCCCCTGCCAGGGACCCGTGGCGACGAGCAGACCGCCAACGCGCGGCTGGTCCAGGCCGCGGGCGGTGCCGTGCTCTTCCCCCAGGTCGCCCTCACGCCCCAGAGCCTGCTGGAGAGCGTCCGCGGCCTCCTGGCCGATCCGACGCGACTCAAGGCGATGGGCGAGCGGGCCCGGAGCCTGGCGGTGCCCGACGCCGCCGACAGGATCGTCGCGCTCATCGTCGAGGCGGCTTCCCCCTGAGGTCAAAGCGGAGGGGGCACTCCTGGCAAAGCGGGCGGCTCCGGCAGTAGGCTTTGCCCAGGGCCACCAGGAGCGCGTGGTACTCGTTGAAGAGGCGGGGATCGCTCGGCAGGTGACGCTCGAAGAAGGCGCGCACCTCCTCGTAGCCGGCGTCGCGGCGCAGAAGGCGGTGGCGGAAGAGCACTCGCCGCGTGTAGGCGTCCACGACGAAGACCGGCCGGCCCAGGGCGTAGAGCAGGATGCTGTCGGCGGTCTCGGGGCCGATGCCGGGGACGGCGAGGAGTTCGCGCCTGAGCTCGTCCAGGGGCGCGTGGCTCATGCGATCGAGGCTGCCCTGATGGCGTGCCCGCAGATACCGGAGAAACGCCCGGAGGCGCATCGCCTTGACCCTGAAGGTCCCCGACGGGCGAATGAGCTGGGCCAGACGGCCGAGCGGAAGCGCGGAGAGGTGCGCGCGGGTGAGGAGGCGGCGGGATCTGACGGCCGCCAGGGCGCGCTCCACGTTGCTCCAGGCCGTGTTCTGGGTGAGGATGGCGCCGACCACGACCTCGAAGCGGGTCCGGGCCGGCCACCAGCGCTGAGGCCCGAAGCGGCGGTGGAGAGCCTCGTAGAGGCCGAGCAGCCGGGGTCTAACTGAGCGGGAGGTCCGATCCGTGATCGCGCTCCTCGTCTTCCTTCAGGCGAGCCTCACCATCGCCGTGAGCAGCCCCTACACCTCTCCCGAGTATCTGCCCCTCCGCGTGGCCGAGGCCGAAGGCTATTTCGTCCAGGAGAGGCTCCAGGTCTCTCTCAGGACCACCCGCGCCGAGGCGGGGGCCGCGGAAGCCCTGGCCAAGGGAGAGGCCGACGTGGCGGCGAGCTCCCTGGAGGCCGCCCTCCGCCACGGCGCCGTCGGCGGCCGCCCCCCGAGGCTCGTCTTCGGCCTGACCGCCGCGCCACCCGTCGCGCTGCTCGTTCCCGTCGCCCACCGGGAGACGATCAGACGCTTCGAAGACCTGGTTGGCAAGCGCGTGGCAGTCACGAGCCCCGGCGCTCCGGAGCATCCGCTCCTCTTCGCGCTGCTTGAGCGTCACCAGATCAAGCCCACCCAGCTCTCCCTGCTGAGCCTCGGCGAGCGCGGCCTGGCGGCGGCCCTGGAAGCCGGCGAGGTCCACGCCGGCCTTCTTCCTGACCCCTGGGCGAGCCGTCTCGTGGAGGAGGGCAAGGCGACCGTCCTGGCCGACTTCCGCCGCCGCGACGAGGCCGCCCGCTGGCTCGGCGGGCCCACGGTTCACGCCGCCCTCTTCGTCAGGGCCGACCGCCAGCCCAAGGCGTCTGACCTCACCGCTCTGGCCCGAGCCCTGCTCCGCGCGGCGCGGCGGGTGGAGACGGCGCCTTCGGAGGAACTCCTCACCCGCCTCCCAACCCGCGTCGTCGGCCTCAAAGAGGACTTCGTCGCACGGCTCGAGGGCGCCCGCGAGATCTACCTTCCGGGCGGCTGGGTCCGCTACGAGACGCTCCAGCTGAGCGTGGCCCAGATCCGGAACCGGGCGCCGTTTCCCAAGGGCGTCACCGTGCCCCGCCGCCCCGCCGACCTCCTCCTCCTCGACCCCCTCAAGTCCCTCCTCGAGCCCAATTAGGGTCAGGCCTGAGTAATTGACTATAGGAAGATGACACCCCAGGCCTCCAGGAGGCGGCGGGTGGTGGTGAGGGGGAGGCCCACGACGTTGGTGTAGCAGCCGTCCACCTTCGCCACGAGCGCGCCGGCGGCGGCCTGGACGGCGTAGGCGCCGGCCTTGTCGAAGGGCTCACCGGAAGCCACGTAGGCCTCGACCTCGGCCTCGCTGTACTCCCGCATCAGAACCCGGCTCACCACGGCCGCTGTCTCCGCCCGCCCCGACGGCGCTTCCGCCAGGGCCACTGCCGTGATCACCTCGTGCTCCCTTCCGCGGAGCGCCCGGAGCATCCGGCGGGCGTCCTCGGGGCTCTCGGGCTTGCCGAAGACCTCGCCAGCCAGCACCACGGCCGTGTCGGCACCGAGGACGACCGCGAGGCCGACTCTTCCGGCGACGGCGCGGGCCTTGGCGAGGGCGAGCGCCTGGACGGCTTCCCGGACCGGTCCCGGCGGCAGGGTCTCCGCGATCCCGCTCGGGACCACCTCGAAAGGGACGCCGAGCTGGCGTAGGAGGTCGGCGCGCCGAGGAGAGGCGGAGGCGAGGACGAGACGTTTTCGGGGAGAACTCAACTGGTGCCCCCTCACCCTGCCCTACCGGAATGCCCCTCACCTCTTCTCCTCTGGGGAGAGGTAGGGTGAGGGGGAGAGGAATGTGAGGCGGCTCAGGCGATGATCAGCGGGTGCTTGTCCGTGATAACCCGGTCCTGCTTCTCCAGCGCCCGGCGGACGTGCTTGGGCAGGTTGAACGCATGGGCGTGGGTCTGGCCATCCCAGTAGCCCAGCTCGCCCTTGATCCGGGACGCGATCAATTGATCCACCTCCTGGGCCGCCTGCTTCCGGGGGTCGGGGCCCCTGGAGGCCAGGATAAACCCCCAGGGAACGGCGAAGCACGAGACGAAGGTCTGGTACGGGGCGACGACGGGGAACACCTCCCGGACCGTCCGGGCGATGCAAGTGAAGAACTCGAGCTCCCCTACCTTGGTCATGCCAGCCTGCATGGTCATGACCCCGACGGGGGTCAGCCGGTCGCGGATCAGGGTGTAGAACTCCTTGGTGAACAGGAGGCAGGCCGGCCCCTCTTCCAGGGGCTCGGTGAGGTCCACGACGATCAGGTCGAAGCGCTCGGAGGTCTGCTCGAGGAAGGCCCGGGCGTCGTCGTGACGCACCTCGGTCCGGGGGTCGTCGAAGGCGCCCTGGTGCATCTCAGGGAGGTGGCGCTTGCACTGCTCCACCACCTCCTGGTCGATGTCCACCATGAGGGCGCGGCGGATCGACGGGTGACGGAGGATCTCCCGGAGGGTGGCCCCCTCCCCGCCGCCGATCACCATGGCCCGCTCGGGCCGGGGGTGAGCCAGGAGGCCGGGGTGGACCAGCGCCTCGTGGTAGATGAACTCATCGTGCTGGCTGGACTGGATCCGCCCGTCAAGGACCAGGGCCTTGCCGTAGGCGGCCAGCTCCAGGATCTCCATCTGCTGGTACTTGGTCTGGGCGAGGGCGATGGTGCGGACGACGGCGTGCATGTGCCCTTCGACGGGCGTCGTGGTCTCGAAGAACCACTTGTAGCTCTGGGGATTGATCATCCGGGGAACCCTACCGGCTTGTGCGGCATCGCCACGGCGCTCTGCACGAAGACCCCGCGCTGGAGCTCGACGATGGAGGCCCGCTCGGCCCCGAACTGCTCGACCAGGTAGTTGGCCGCGATCTCGGGCTTGAGGACCTCTCCGCAGGAGAAAATGTCCACGGCGGCGTACCGATACTCGGGCCAGGTGTGGATGGACAGGTGCGACTCGGCGATGACCACGACCCCGCTGATACCGAACGGGTTGAACTCGTGAAAGACCACGTCGACGATCGTGGCCTGGGCGCGTTTGGCGGCCTCCACCAGCGCCCCCTTCACGGTCTCCAGGCTGTTGATGACCTGCGCGTCGCAGTCAAACAACTCGAGAAGCAGGTGCCGTCCCAGAGCTTGCAATCCTATCAGCCTCCTTTCTCTCCTCCCTCCGGAAAAACTTTTCTAGACGAATTTTTTTCACTGTAGGGCCGCTTTTTTTCAAATGCAAGAAAAAAATGAGGCTCCGGGGCCCACCCACGCTTCACCCGCGCTCGCGCGCGGGGTCCCGGTGGGTTCCCGGGGGCAAAATTTTGCTTGCATTCGGGGTTCGAGCCGCTAAGATGGGCGAAAATTCGGCCGAACACCGAAGGAGGCGAGAAGGAGGACCGGATGCTCTGGAAAAAGGTGACGAAGGTGGCGGCGACCGCCGGGCACGCGGAAGGCTCCACGCCCCTCAACGCCTTCGACAACGCGCTCCTGGCGGCGGGCATCGGCAACATCAACCTCATCAGGGTCTCCAGCATCGTCCCCCCCGACGTGGACATCGTGGACCTCCCCCGAATCAAGCCGGGCGCCCTCATCCCCACCGCCTACGCCGAAGCGACGGGGGACGTCCCCGGCCAGGTGATCTCGGCCGCGGTCGGCTACGCGCTGCCCGAGGACCGAACCCGGCCTGGGGTGATCATGGAGTACCACGACGGGGCCTCCCGGGCCGAGGCGGAGCAGACGATCCGTCAGATGCTGGAGGAGGCCTTCCGGGTCCGCGGGGAGTCCATCCGGGAGTGGAAGGTGTTCGCCACGGAGCACCGAGTGGAGCGTATCGGCTGCGCGGTGGCGGCCGTCGTGCTCCTGTCTGAAGAGGACATCCTCTAGCCGGTCGCGCGGCCTGGCCCGAGGGACCGCCAGCTGCCGGGACCCATGAGACCCGTCTCTCCTCGTTTCATCGCCTGCACCCGTTCCCCCGACGAAGCTCAGATCGTCTTCTTCGGCCTCCCCTTCGAAGGCACCGTGAACCTCAGGAAGGGCGCCGACCGCGGCCCACTGGACCTCCGCCTGGCCTCCGACTCCATCGAAACCTACTCGCCGGCCCTCGGCAGGGACCTGGAGGACCTGGCCATGGCCGACCTCGGCGACTGCGACCTGCCCGACGGAAGTCCGCGGGCCCAGCTCGAGGCCGCCAGAGAGGAGATCCGGCGCTTCTGGCGGCCCGGCCTCCGCCCGGTCATGCTGGGCGGCGACCACACGGCCACGCTCCCGGTCATCGAGGTCCTGGCCGCTGCGATCCCCGACCTCAGGGTTCTCCAGTTCGACGCCCACCCCGACACGCGGGAGGAGTTCCTGGGGGAGCGCTTCTGCTACGCCTCGGCCATGGCCCGGGTGATGGAGGTGGTGCCGCCGGAGCGGGTCTTCCAGGTCGGCATGCGGACCGGCTCCCGGGAGGAGTTCGAGCGGAAGCACCCCAACTTCTTCCCCGTGACCGCCGTCGCCCCCGCCGACGCTGTCCGGAAGATCCTCCCCGAGCTGCGCCGTCATCCCGTCTACGTGACGATGGACATCGACGTCCTGGACCCCTCCGAGGCCCCCGGCACCGGTTCGCCCGAGCCCGGCGGCCTCCGGGTGCCCGAGTTGGTCGAGCTGGTCCGGCTCCTCCAGGGGTGCGAGGTGGTGGGGACCGACCTGGTGGAGGTGGCCCA
The DNA here is from genome assembly GCA_016179965.1 of Candidatus Rokuibacteriota bacterium. Lineage (GTDB taxonomy): Bacteria > Methylomirabilota > Methylomirabilia > Rokubacteriales > CSP1-6 > CSP1-6. Next base: position 11,570 of record JACPCF010000067.1, read on the forward strand.
CGCCCACGACCCCTCGGGACGCACGGGGATCGCCGGCTCCTGGATCCTCCGGGAGGCCATCCTCACCTGGTGGGGAAAATGACCGGGGACCACGATCCTGGCCGACCGCCGAGGACGCTCGACGGCCGAGACGGCAAAGCTCAATGACCGCCAAGGAGTACTCCGCGCCCCGCTACTACGAGGTCGCCTTCGACCTGAACCGCAAGGCCGAGGTTGACTTCCTAGAGCACTGCTTCAAGCGCTACAGCCGCCACCGTGTGCGGCGGATTCTGGACATCGCCTGCGGCACGGGCCCGCACCTCTTCCGCCTGGCCCGGCGGGGCTACCGCATGGTCGGCCTGGACCTCTCCCGCGAGAACATCGCCTACGTCCGCGACCGGGCCGCCGCGCTCGGCCTCCCCGTCGCCCTCCACGCGGCCGACATGACCCGCTTCACGCTGCCGGAGCCCGTGGACGCGGCCATCTGCATGCAGGACTCCCAGGGCCACCTCCTGACCAACGAGCAGATCCTGAGCCACCTCGCCGCCGTCGCCCGGGCTCTCCGACCCGGCGGGCTCTACCTCTTCGACCGCTTCATCCCCTCCTCCTGGACCAACCCGGCCCGGCGCTGGTCTTGGACCCGGCGGCGGGGAAAGCTGATCGTCCGCGCAACCTTCGCAGCGCTCGAGGCCGTCAACCCGGTGACCCAGGTCTTCAGGGAGGACATCGACTTCGAGGTGGTCGAGAACGGGGCCATGCGGCGCTACCGTCAGCACCATCTCTCCAGGATGGTCTTCCCCCAGGAGCTGAAGGCGCTGGTGGCGCTGGCGGGGGGCCTCGAGTTCGTCCAGTGGTTCTACGGCTTCAAGCCCCACCAGGTGCTCGAGCGCTCCAAGCACCCGCTGATGATGATCGTTGTCCTCCGCCGGCGCTGAACGCTCCATCTGATGTCACGCCTGCGGGTCCTGTCGCCGGGACCAGCCCCACGGTGCTCGCTCCCGCGATGGAGATGAGTTGCCTGATCGCAAGCGCGAGCGAAGGCGAGCCACCTTTGCGGGCACCCAGCCCTTGCGGCTGGGTCGCCGCTCCGCGCCGTGGGGCCCCCCGTTCCCGGCGCCACCCGCAGGCTAGACCGATGGCAGAGCGCTCAGCGCCGGCAAAGCTTCTCCTGAAGCGCGGGAAGGACGGCCGGGTCAGGGCCGGCCACCCGTGGATCTACCGCGGCGAGGTCGCCGAGGTCGTGGGCGGCTGGAAGGCCGGCGAGGCCGTGAGTGTCCTCGACAGCCAGCGCCGCTTCCTCGGCCGCGGCTTCTACAACCCCCGTCCCTCCCTGGTCTGCCGCCTCCTCACCCGCCGTGACGAGCCGGTGGACGGCGCCTTCTTCCGGGGACGGGTCGAGGCCGCCCTGGCCCTCCGGCGGGAAGCCGGGCTCGTCTCAGACGCCTTCAGGGTCGTCTGGAGTGAGGCCGACGGGCTCCCGGGTCTCGTCGTTGACCGCTACGCCGCCGTCGCCGTCATCCGCTGCCTGACCCTGGGGATGACCGCCTGCAGGCCCTTGGTCGTCGAGGCCCTCAGCAGCCTCGAGGGCGTCGCCCACTACTACGGCCACGACGAGGAGGTCGCCGGGAGACTCGAAGGATTCGAGCCGCTCCAGGGGTGGATCGGCGACGCCGGGCCGGCGGAGGTGGAGATCCGGGAGGGGCCGTGTCGGTTCCTGGTGGCGATCGAGGGCGGCCAGAAGACCGGCTTCTATCTCGACCAGCGGGAGAACCGGGCGCTGGTCGCCGGGCTGGCGCGGGGGCGCCGTCTCCTCGATGTCTTCGGCTACACGGCGGCCTTCGCCTGCCAGGGGCTCGTCGCCGGCGCCACGCGCGCCGTGGTGATCGAATCCTCGCCGGAGGCTTTAGCTCTGGCCCGGAGGAACTTGGCGCTGAACAGCGTGGCGGATCGGGCCGAGTTGAGGGAGGGGAACGCCTTCGACCTCCTGCGGGCGATGGAACGGGGCGGCGACCGCTTCGACCTGATCGTGCTCGACCCGCCGCCCTTCACGCGGACCAAGACGGCGCTCGAGGCGGCAGCGCGGGGCTACAAGGAGATCAACCTGCGGGCCCTCCGGCTCCTGAGCGCGGGCGGGATCCTCGCCACCTTTTCCTGCTCCCACCACGTCTCGCCGGCCGACTTCGAGGAGATCGTGCGGGCCGCCGCCGCCGACGCCGGCGTGACCGTGCGAGTGCGCGCCGCCCTCACCCAGTCGCGCGACCACCCGGTCCTCCTCACCGTCCCCGAGACCCGCTACCTGAAGGGTCTCCTGCTGGAAGTCGTGTAGGCGGCGTTCGTAAGTCAATTACTCAGGCCTGACCCCACGGAGGAGGGCGGAGACGTCGTCGAAGGTGAACGGCTTGGGCAGCGTCATGGCCCCAGCCTCGCGGATCAGATCCAGCAGCTCGGGAGCACGCGCGTTGCCGCTCATGAGCGCCAGGCGGTGAGCAAGCGGCGAGCGGCGATTGCGGAGGGCTTCCCATAACTGCCGGCCGCTCATGCCGGGCATCTTGAAGTCTACGATCAGGAGATCGTAGCTCGACTTCTCCACGCGGGCCAGCGCGTCCCGGCCGTCCCTCGCCACCTCCGCCTCGTGGCCAAGCCGGCGGAGCAGGCCGCTTAGGACGCCGGCCACGCCCGCCTCGTCCTCGACCACCAGCACCTTGAGCGCCTTGGACGGGAGGGTCGGGGCCGCCCCGGGCTCGGCAGGAGGGACGCCGACGGGGAGCTCCAGGATGAACGCCGCCCCGCCCTCGGGGCGGTTCTCCGCCCAGAGCCGGCCGCCGTGCTCGGCCACGATCCGGTAGGAAACGCTGAGCCCGAGCCCGGTCCCGACGCCCGGCGGCTTGGTGGTGAAGAACGGGTCGAAGAGCCGCGCCAGGTGCTCTGCCGAGATGCCGGGGCCGTCGTCGAGGATCTCCACCCTGACCCCGGCCTCGAGGGAGCGCACGCGGGTGATGAGGGTGCCCCGGTCGTGGGCTTCCTTCATGGCCTGGTGGGCGTTCTGGACCAGGTTGAGGAAGACCTGCTGGAGCTGGTTCTCGTCGGCCCAGACCTGGAGCGCCGGCTCGAACTCGGTCACCAGGCGGATGTCGTCGGTGCGCAGCTGGTACCCCTTGAGGTCGAGGACGCGGCGGAGCTGGTCGGTGACCGTGCAGAGGGTGCGCTGGGGCGGGTAGCGCCCGGCGAAGAGGAGCAGGCTCTGGACGATCCGGGCCGCGCGCACCGTCTCGTCGGAGATGACCTGGAAGTGGTCCTTCACCTCTGCGCCCAGGTTGCTCAGGAGGAGGAGCTGGATCTCGCCCAGGATCGTCGTGAGCGGGTTGTTGATCTCGTGGGCCACGCCCGCCGCCAGCTCGCCGACGGCCGAGAGCTTCTCGGCGTGGATCAACTCGGCCTGGGTGCGGCGGAGCTCCTCCAGCTGGCGGCGGATCTCGGAGTAGAGCCGCGCGTTGTCGAGCGCCAAGCCGATCTGGTCGGCCGCGGCCTCGAGGAGAGTCACCTCCTCGTCGGAGAACGGGTCCGGCGTCTGCCGCCCGAGCGAGAGCGTTCCCAGGATCCGGTCCCGGGCCCGGATGGGGACAGAGACGAAGCCCTTGATCCCCTCGGCCTCCACCACGGGACGCGCAGCGAGCAGGAGATCCGGCGAGGCAAGGACGTTGTCCACCACCAGGGTGCGCCCCCGGGCCGCCGCCTGGCCGATCAGCCCCTCGCCGAAGGGGAGCGTCAGGTTCACGTCGCGGAGCCTGGCAGAGAGCCCCCGGTGGCCCCTGAGGATGAGCGAGCGGCCATCGGGGGAGAGGAGGTGGAAGGAGGCGAGCTCGTGCCCCGTCACCTCCGTCAGGGCCGCGAGGGATTTCTCCAGGACCTCCTCGAAATCGAGCGAGCGGCTGACCGCCCCGGCGACGGTGCGGAGGATAGCCAGGTGGCGGCCGACGGAGGCTCCCGCGGAACGATCGCTCATTTCGCCTGCCGGGCGACCCAGTCGGGGACGAGCCCCAGCGCCGCATCCAGCTTGGACGGATCCTTACCGCCAGCCTGGGCCAGGTCGGGCCGGCCACCGCCTCCGCCGCCCACGGCCTGGGCCACCTCCTGGATCAGCTTGCCCGCGTTGAAGCGCGCGGTGAGGTCCTTGGTGACTGCGGTAACCAGGCTCACCTTGCCGTCCTTCACGCTCCCCAGGCAGATCACCCCCGAGCCGAGCCGCTCGCGGACCGAGTCCACAACGGCGCGCAGGCCGTCCTGACCGAGCCCGTCCACCCTGGCCGCTACCACCGCGACGCCGCCAATCTGCCGGGCGGCGGCCACCAGCTCCTGAGCCCGGGTCTTGGCCACGCGCCCCTCGAGCGATTCGAGCTGCTTTTCGAGCAGTCGCTGCTCCTCCAGGAGCTTCTGGAGGCGCTGGGGGAGTTGGAGCGGCGGGATCTTGACAATGGCGGCGGCCTCGCGGAGCGCCGACTCTTCCCGCCCCACGTGGTGGAGGGCGGCGTCCCCCGTCACGGCCTCGAGACGGCGCACGCCGGCGGCCACGGCCCCTTCTGAGACGATCTTGAAGAGGCCGATCTGGCCGGTCTGATCCAAGTGGGTCCCGCCGCAGAGCTCCGTGGAGAAGTCGCCGATCTTAACCACCCGGACGCGCTGGCCGTACTTCTCGCCGAAGAGGGCGAGGGCGCCCATCTTGAGGGCCTGCTCCAGGTCCGTCTGGATCGGGTCCACGCGGAGGTTGTCGCGCACCTTCTCATTCACCAGTTCTTCGACCTGCTCCAGCTCCCGGTCTCTGATCTGGCTCGGGTGCGTGATGTCGAAGCGTAGGTGGTCGGGGGCGACGAGCGAGCCGGCCTGGGTGACGTGGGTGCCGAGGATTTTTCGAAGGGCCGCGTGGAGGAGGTGGGTCCCCGTGTGGTGCAGGCGGAGCCCCTGGCGGCGGGGCGACTCCACGGAGACCGCGACATCTTCCCCTTCACGGAAGCCTCCCTGCTCCACCCTCACCCGGTGGACGATGAGACCGCTCCCGCGATAGTACGCGTCGAGGATCCTGCCGCGCGCCTCGCGGCCGACGACGTGGCCGGTATCCCCCACTTGGCCGCCCGATTCGGCGTAGCAGGGCGTCCGATCAAGGATCACCTCGACCTCGTCCCCGGCAACGGCCTCCCGGAGCCTGCGGCCTGCGCGAACCATCACGAGAATCCGGGCCGGGGCAGCCAGCGACTCATAGCCGAGGAACTCCGGGCGGGGGATCTTGACCGACAGCTCGGCGTAGAGCTTCACCGACTCGGCGTCCTCCGCCTCCCCGAAGGCCGACCCGGCCCGGGCGCGCTCGCGCTGACGCTCCATCTCTGCCTCGTAAGCGTCCAGGCTCGCCTGGGGCACCGACCAGCCGGTCTCCTGGAGCACCTCCTGAGCCAGGTCGAGGGGGAAGCCGTAGGTGTCGTAGAGGGTGAAGAGGAACTTGCCGTCCGCCACCCGCGTCTTCGCCCCCCGGTTCGCCTCCAGGTATTCCTGGATTTTCGCCATCCCGGTGTCCAGAGTCTCGGCGAAGCGCTCCTCCTCGGTCCTGACGAGTTCGTGGACGCGCGCCTTCTCGTTTCGGAGCTCGGGATAAGCCGGGGCCATCACGTCCACGACCCACTCGGCGGCCTGCCAGAGGAACGGCTCGTGGAGGCCCAGGAGCCGCCCGTGGCGCATGGCACGGCGCATGATCCGGCGCAGCACGTAGCCGCGCCACTCGTTGGAGGGATAGACACCGTCCGCGATGAGGAAGGTCGCCGCGCGGGCGTGGTCCGCGATCACGCGGAGCGAGATGTCGTCGGCCTCCGAGGTCCGGTAGGTCTTCCGCGCGAGCTTGGCGGCCGCCTCGAGAATGGGCCAGAGGAGGTCGGTCTCGAAGTTGGAGGACTTGCCCTGCATGATGGCCGCGACCCGCTCGAGGCCCATCCCCGTGTCAATGGAGGGCTTGGGGAGCGGCGTCATGGCCCCGGCCGCGTCCCGATTGAACTGCATGAAGACCAGGTTCCAGACCTCCAGCCACCGGTCGCACTCGCACGCCGGGCCGAGGCAGCCGCGCCCCGCCTTCTCCTCCGCGCACGGCAGGTGGTTTCCCTGGTGGTAGTGGATCTCCGAGCACGGGCCACAGGGGCCCGTCTCCCCCATGGCCCAGAAGTTGTCCGCTTCTCCAAGGCGAAGAATTCGCTCTGGCTTGAGACCCGCAACTTTCTGCCAGAGGCCGAAGGCCTCGTCGTCGTCGGTGAAGACGGTGGCCCAGAGCCGCTCCCGGGGCAGGCCCATCTCCTTCGTCAGGAACTCCCAGGCGAAGGCCACGGCCTCCGCCTTGAAGTAGTCGCCGAAGGAGAAGTTGCCGAGCATCTCGAAGAAGGTGTGGTGCCGGGCGGTACGCCCCACGTTCTCGAGGTCGTTGTGCTTGCCGCCGGCCCGGACGCACTTCTGACAGGTGGTCGCGCGCACGTAGCCGCGCCGCTCCTCGCCGAGGAAGACGGCCTTGAACTGGACCATCCCCGCGTTCGTGAAGAGGAGCGTGGGGTCCTGGGCGGGAACGAGCGGCGAAGACGGGACGATGGTATGGCCCTTCGTGGCGAAGTAGTCCAGAAAGCGCTGGCGGATCTCGTTGCCGGTCATCGACCCACCCGCAAGGGGCCCTGTCGAACGCGCGAGCGGAGGCGAGCCACCTCTGCGGGCACCCAGCCCTTGCGGCTGGGTCGGCGCCTTCGCTCGCGCTTGCGGTTCACCCTGTTAACCCTCGCTCTCTATACCCAGGAGACGGCGCAGCACGCGCCCCACCACGTCGGCTGGGTATCCCCGGCGCAACAGGTAATCCCGAAGCCTCACGGGCGCCCGCTCGGCGTTCTTCCGCCGGAGGGCGGGCAGGCGCCGCCGGGCCGCGTCGAGGGCGCGCTCCTCCTCCCCCGTCTCCCGGAAGGCCTCGCGGACCGCTGCCTCCGCGAGCGGCCGCGGCACGCCCTTTTTCTGAAGCTCGTCGCAGAGTCTCAGGCTGCCGAGGTGACGGCGGCCCGCGCGCCCGTCCGCCCACTGCCGGGCGAAGGCCTCGTCGTCAACATACCCTTGCGCCTCCAGATCCGCGACGACGGCCTGAGCCACTGCGAGCGGGGCACCCCGTCGGCGGAGCCGCGCGGTCAGGTCGCGCTGGCTCCAGGGCTTTCGGGAGAGGAGATCGTAGGCGACCCGCTTGGCCTGCCGCGCGTCGAGAATCTTACTACGGGACGGCACGGAAGGGCCGGCTACTTGTCCTTTTTGAAGAAGGCGGACCCGCCGGCCTTGGGAGCGCCCGGCGCGGCGGGCGCCCCCGGCTTGCCCGGATCGCCCGAGCCGACTTCCCAGGTCATCTCGGCCGCGGAGAAGATGCCGCGGATCTTGAGCGCGAAGTCGTCCGGGTTGGTCGCCGCCTCCATCGCGGTTTCGAGGCTGATCATGTCATCCCGGTAGAGGGCGAGGAGCGACTGGTCGAACGTCTGCATCCCGTACTGCGCCTGGCCGGCGGCGATGATCGCGGGAATCTGCGGCGTCTTCTCCCGGTCCCGGATGGAGTCGCGGATGAGGCCCGTCGCCACCATCACCTCCACGGCGGGCACGCGGCCCTTGCCGCCGGCCTTGATCACGAGCCGCTGGGAGACGATGCCCTGCATCACGCCCGCGAGCTGCCCGCGGATCTGGTCCTCCTGGTGGGGCGGGAAGCTGGAGATGAGCCGGTTGATCGTCTCAGCCGCGTTCAGGGTGTGGAGGGTGGACAGCACGAGGTGACCGGTTTCGGCGGCGTGCAGGGCCGTGGTCATGGTCTCGGGGTCGCGCATCTCGCCCACGAGGATCACGTCCGGGTCCTGGCGGAGGGCGGCGCGCAGCGCCTGGGCGAAGCCGCCAGAGTCCTGCCCCACTTCCCGCTGTCGGACCACGCAGGTCTTGTCCTCGTGGAGGAACTCGATGGGATCCTCGATGGTGATGATGTGGTCGTTCCGGTAGCGGTTCATATAGTCCACCATGGCTGCGAGGGTGGTGGACTTGCCGGAGCCGGTCACGCCGGTCACGAGCATCAGCCCCCGCCGGTCCATCGCCAGCTTCTCGAGCACCTTGGGCAGGTGCAGCTCCTCGAAGGCGGGGATTTTGTTAGGAATCGCCCGGAACGATCCGTGGACCTCCCCCTTGGCGAGGAACAGGTTGATCCTGAACCGGCCTGCGGTCTTGACCTGGTAGGCCAGGTCCTGCTCCTTGCCTTCGTCCAGGAGCGCGGTGAGGCGCTGGGGCTTGAGGAGCCGCTTGGCCAACTCCAGCGTGTAGTCCTGGGTGATCACGTCCCAGTCCTGCTGCAGCTCCAGGGCCCCGTGGATCCGGAGGATCGGGTGGGCGCGGGGCTTCAGGTGGACGTCGGAAGCGCCGCGCGCCACACCCTGACTCAGGATCTCCTCAAAATCCATCGTCTTCCTCCCAGCTCGTTAATGGGGCGCCGCCACCGCCTTCAGGCCGACGGCGGAGCGCACCTTGGCTTCAAGGTCAGCCAGCACCTTGGGGTTTTCCTTGAGGAACTTCTTGGCATTCTCGCGGCCCTGGCCGATCCGCTCGTTCTTGAAGGTGAACCAGGTGCCCGACTTCTCCACCAGCCCCTGCTCCACCGCCAGGTCGAGCACGCTGCCTTCCTTGGAGATCCCCTCGCCGTAGATCATGTCGAACTCGGCCTCCCGGAACGGCGGGGAGAGCTTGTTCTTCACGACCTTCACCTTGGTCCGCGCTCCGACCGAATCCGTGCCGGACTTTATGGCCTCCTGGCGTCGGATGTCCAGGCGGATCGAGGCGTAGAACTTCAGCGCCCTGCCGCCGGGGGTTGTTTCCGGCGAATTATGTACCACGACTCCATCCACCAGATAGGTGTGGTTGCCCTCAATTTCGAGGTCGAATCGGTGGGTCGACCGGGTCGGGGGCTTGACGTAACGCCGAAGCAGCCGGGCCGGAACCGCGCGGCGAAACTCACGGCTCGCCAGGTCGCCGCCCGCTCCACTCATGTGGGGATGCCAGGCAAAACGTCCGCGCTGGCCAGGATGCAGCTTGTAATCCATGGAGGGATGCAGATACGGCGCGATCAGAGCATGAAACCGGGCAGTCTGCTCCGAGTTGAACCAGAAGCCGCGACCGTCATCCCGCGGACGCCCGATTCCCAGCCGCTCAAATGCCGCCATCACGCGCTCACGGGACTCACCCCGGAGGGCCATATTGCAAATGGCCGCCTTGCCCTTGCCCCATCGGTCGTAAGAGCCCGCGAAGGTGCCGTCGTCGCCATACCAGACCGCGAGCGCCCGCGCATCCAGGCGATCCAGCACAGAACGGCCCGCGATCCGCGCCCGGTTGTCTCCGTAGTAGTCTGCGCACAGGTCAGCCAGGGCCGGCATGGCGAGCGTATCGAAGCCGAACCCGTTACCGGTCCGTCTGATCGGGCTTGAGAACGGTTCCAGCATGGAGTGCTTCCACTGGAGGTAGTCCTTCTGCGCCTCACCGTGTCCGACTCGGAACGAGGCGGCGTGGGTCCCCACCTTCCGAAGTGACCCGTCCCCAAAGCTGCCGCCGAGAACTACCTGCCATTGGTCGTCCGTCAGAGTGAAATCTTTGACGGCGACGAGCACCTCGCTACGTGGCCGCAGGTCCTCCGCCCGGACCGGGCCCCGAGGCGTGAAGATGATGTGGTTCTCCGTCGCCGCGAAGCACCGACGGCCAGAAGGGCCGCCTTCGACCTCGAACTGAAGGAAATGGTCGGCGCGCCCGTTGTCAAACCAATTGACCACCTTTCGTGGCTCGATCTTCCCGGTGGCGGGGTCGTAGGAGAGTACCTCCACAGCCATCCGCTGATTAACGATCTTCCCGATCTTCTCGCGCCAGCCGGCCGCCAGCGTTACCCGGGTGTTGTAGTGGAAGCAGCCGAACATGATCCCTATCTTCTCGCGGATCTGGTTGATGAAGATCACCGAGGTCCCGGAGCGCGAGATGGCGGCCGTCAGCTTCCGGAGGGCCTGGGACATGAGCCGGGCCTGGAGGCCCGGCAGCGAGTCGCCCATGTCGCCATCGAGTTCGGCGCGCGGCACCAGCGCCGCGACCGAATCCACGACGATCACGTCCACGGCGTTCGAGCGGACGAGGGTCTCGGTGATCTCCAGCGCCTGCTCGCCGGTGTCGGGCTGGGAGATCAGCAGCTCGTCGGTGTTGACCCCGAGGTTCTTGGAGTAC
>JACPCF010000068.1 GCA_016179965.1 Candidatus Rokuibacteriota bacterium
GCGATGGCGCGGGTGATGGCCTGGCGGATCCACCAGGTGGCGTAGGTGGAGAACTTGTAGCCGCGCCGGTACTCGAACTTGTCCACGGCCTTCATGAGGCCGATGTTCCCCTCCTGGATCAGGTCGAGGAACTGGAGGCCGCGGTTGGTGTACTTCTTGGCGATGGAGATGACGAGGCGGAGGTTGGCCTCCACCATCTCCTTCTTGGCCCGCGCGGCCTTCTGCTCGCCGGCCTTGATAAGGTGGACGATCTGCTTGAGCTCGTGGGAGTCGGCCTGGGCCAGCTCCTCGGCGCGCTTGATCTTCTGGCGCGCCATCCAGACGAGGCGGTCCTTGATGGTCGGGAAGCGCGCGGCGGCCTTCTGGTAGAGGTCGCGGTCGCCCTCCTCGCCGTCGTCGTCCGAGAGTGAGTCGAGGAACGCATCCACCGCCGTTGGCTCCGGCCGCTTGCCGTCGCTCCAGAGGGCGATCTCCCGCTCGGCGCGGACGATTTTCTCGACCAGGCGCTTCAGGTCCAGGACCCAGAGCTCGATCCTCGAGGAGTGGAGGTGGAGGTGCCTGAGCGTGGCCAGGACCTTGTCCTGCTTGGCCTGGGCCTGGGTCTCGATTTTCTTCCAGGGAGGGTCGGCTTTCTTCTTCTTGCCGGACGAGCGGGCGCGCATTCTCTTGGCCTGCTGAACGAGCTTGTCCCGCTCGCGGAGGAGGCGGTCCACGCTCCCGAGGGAGGCGACCACGTCCTTGATGAGGTCCTCTTCCTGGTCCTCGGGGAACTCCTCGTCGGGGAGATCCACGACCTCCTTGATCGTGACCAGGCCCTTCCTCAATTCGTCGCGGAGGAGGTGGATTTTCTCGATGGCGAGGTTGGTGCCGAGGATGGCCTTCACGACCTCCTCCTTGCCGTCCTCGATCCGCTTGGCGAGGGCGATCTCGCCCTCCCGCGTCAGGAGGGACACGCGCCCCATCTCCCTGAGGTAGAGGCGCACGGGGTCCTCGGTGCGCCCGACGGGGCCGGGCGTGAGGTCGATTTCCCCGTGCTCGGGCTCCTCGGCCTCCTCGGCCCGCTCCCGGGCGATCTCGGAGGGCAGGCGGCCGCCGCCCTTGGCCGAGTCCACGACCTCGATGTCCATGGCGCCGAACATCATCATGATGTCGTCCAGCTGGTCGAGCGAGACGATGTCCGACGGCAGGGCGTCGTTCACCTCGTCGTAGGTGAGGAAGCCCTTCCGCTTGCCCATCGAGATCAGTTTGTCCAGCTCGTCCATCTTCGGCTCGTCAGCCATCCGTTTCTCTACCTCCTTCAGTTGGGTCGAGCGACCAGTTCCCTGAGCTCCTCGGCCTGGCGCTGGAGCTCTCTCAACTGGGCCTCCAGCTGGGGCAGGGCCGGATCGCCCGTTGCCTGGGCCTGGGCGATTTCCCGGGTGACCTGGTGGATCTGCCGCGCGCGGCGCCGCATCTCGGCGCGCTTCTGGTACTCGGCGATGAGTGGGGCCAGCTCGGGCCAGGTGCGCTCCTCAACCAGGAGCGCCGCCAGGAGCCCGCGCTCGGTGTCGCCGGGCAGATGAGGCATCAGCGCCTCCGGCGACTCCGCGGGCACGGTCTTCATGGCCGCCAGGACGCTCCGCAGCGCTGGATGAGAGAGATCCTCTTCCTCCAGGACGGTGAGGAGCGCCGCTCGCGCCTCCGCGTTCTGGACCAGCAGCGACACGAGATCGCGCTCGGCTGCGGGGAGGTTGACGGGCGCGGGGCCCGGCGCGGCGGGCGCCCGGGTAGGCTTCCTCAGCGCGCCCTGGAGCCGCTGGCACTCGATCCAGAGCTGGGTCGGGTCCACCCCGAGCTTCAGGGCGGCATCGCGGGCCAGCTCGGTGGCCTCCTGCGAATCGCTGACCTTGGCGAGGATCAGCGCCACGCGGGCGAAGGCCGTGGCCTTGCCGCGCTGGGTGGCGGTGTTCTCCTCGCCGATCGCCGTCTCCACGGCGTAGGCCAGGAGGCTCCGCGTCTCTGCGATCCTCTGGGCGAAGGCCTGGGCGCCTTCCTTCCTGAGGAAACTGTCCGGGTCGTGGCCCGAGGGCAGGAGCGCCACTTTCAGGCGGAGGCTCCCGCGGTCTGCGAACGCGCCGGTCCGGTTCACAGCCCAGGCGAGCCCGTCGCCGGCGGGCTCGAGCAGTTCCTCCACGCGCTGGGTGGCCTTCTTGCCCGCGGCGTCGGCGTCGAAGAAGGTGATGACCTCGTCGCAGTAGCGGCGGAGCAGTGCCAGTTGGGGAGAGGTAAATGCCGTGCCGAGCGCTGCAACTGTCTCGGTGAAGCCGTGCTGGTGGGCCATCAGGCAGTCCACGTACCCCTCGACGACCAGGGCCCGGTTCCTCTCTCGGATCTGGGGCTTGGCGAGGTCCAGGGCGTAGAGCGTCTGGCCCTTGACATAGAGCGGCGTCTCAGGCGAGTTGAGATACTTCGGGTCCTCGGTCCCCATGGCCCTGCCGCCGAAGGCGACGACGCGGCCCTGGACGTCCTTGATCGGAAAGAGGAGCCGGCCGCGAAAGCGGTCGTAGAAGCCCGTCCCGGTCTGGCGCGGGAGGACGAGGCCCACCTGGACCAGCTGCTCTTCGGTGACGCTGCGCCCCTTCATGAAGCCGAGGAGGTGGTCCCAGCCTTCGGGGGCGTAGCCGAGGCCGAACTTTCGCGCCATCTCGGAGGAGATCCGGCGCGAGTCGAGGTAGCGGCGGGCCCCTTCGCCCTCGGGGCGGTTCCAGAGGGCGTCCTGATAGAACTCCGCGGCGAGGGCCATGGTCTTGAAGAGCGCTTCCCTCTGGCCATCGACCTCCGTCTTCCGCTCTGTGGGAAGCGCCACGCCCACGCGCTCGGCCAGGACCCGCACCGCCTCGGGGAACGCCAGGCGATCCTGGCGCATCAGGAAGCCGAAGGCGTCGCCGCCGACGCCGCAGCCGAAGCAGTGGAAGATCCCCTTCTTCGGGTGGACCATGAAGGACGGGGTCTTCTCGGCGTGGAAGGGGCAGAGGCCCTTCCAGTTTAGGCCGGCGCGCTTCAAATTCACGAACTGGCCGACCAGGTCCACGAGGTCCACCCGGGAGCGGATCTCCTCGAGCAGCTGGGGCGAGAAGCCGCCGGCCATCTAGCGGGCCTCCCTCACCCTTGCCCTCTCCCCCCGAGGGGAGAGGGATTCATTGCGCCGCATCAGTCGACCTTTAGCTCCACCACGGTCGCGCCACCGCCGCCCTCGTTCGGCGTGCCGGGCCTGAAGCTCTCCACCAGCGGGTGGACGGCGAGCAGCTCGTGGACCGCCTTGCGCAGCGCACCCGTTCCCTTGCCATGCACTAGGCGGACGATGCGTCGGCCAGCGAGGAAGGCGTCGTCCAGATACTTTTCCACGAGGTCACGCCCCTCGTCGGTGGTCTTGCCGATCAGCATCAGCTCGTCGGGGACGTCGGTCTTCTCGGGCATCCTGACGCTCTCGCGCAGTTTATCTCGCCACGAGGGGGTCAGCACCACGGTGCGAGCGGGCGCGGGCGGCGCCGGCGGGGCCGCTTCGGCGAGCCGCTTCCGCGTCGCTTCCAGGGCGCGCTTCGACCGCTCCTCTGACTTGAGCCTCTCCCACTCTTCGGCGATTTTCCGCTTGATGTCTGCCAGCAGCGCCTGGGCCTCGGCCTTCGCCCTGGCGACGATTTCTTTGGCCTTGGCCTGGGCGGTTTCGATTTCCTTCTGAGCGCGCGCGAGGAGCGCAGCGGCCTGGCTCTCCCGTCGCTGCGCCTCCGCCGCCCTGTCTGCGCTCTGCCGCGCCTCGGCGTCCAGGCGCTGGAGCAGCTCCTGAAGGTTTCGCGCCTGGGTCGAGCGGTGGGAATGGGCCCGATCGATCAGGCGGTCATGGAGCCCCAGGCGGGCGGCGATGGTGAGCGCGTAGCTCTGGCCGGGGCGATCGTAGAGGAGGCGGAAGGTGGGAGCCAGGCGCGCTCCGTCGAACTCCACCGAGGCGTTCCGCGCTCCACGGTGGGTGCTCGCAAAGGCTTTCAACGGCTCCAGGTGAGTGGTAGCCATGACGAGGGCGCCGCGCGATTGGAGGTCCTCCAGGATCGCCTGGGCGAGCGCCGCCCCCTCGTCGGGGTCGGTGCCGGCGCCCAGCTCGTCCAGGAGCACCAGCGAGCGGTCGTCCACCTGCTCCAGGATCTCCCTCACCTGCTTCACGAACGCCGAGAACGTCGAGAGGTTTTCCGCCACGCTCTGATCGTCGCCGATGACGGCGAAGAGCCGCGAGAGGACGGGAAGCCGGCTTCCCTCGTTCACGGGCAGGTGGCAGCCGGCCTGGGCCATGAGCGACAGCAGGCCGAGAGTCTTGAGGGCCACGGTCTTGCCGCCGGCGTTGGGCCCCGTCACGAGGAGAAGCGGCCGGTCGGCGTCCAGGTGCAGGTCCACGGGGACGACGGGGCGGCCGGGCTCCTTCCAACTCTGGGCCAGGAGGAGCGGGTGCCGCGCCTGGGTGAGCGCGATCGTACGGCCAGCATCAATCTCGGGCTCGGTGGCCTCCATGTGCTCGGCCATCTCGGCGCGCGCGAAGATGAGGTCTAGGTCGCCGATCCCCTCCACCAGCGTGTCGAGCTCGGGGAGGGCGGCGCGCACCTCGTCGGTCAGCGCCTGGAGGATCCTGAGGCACTCGGTTTCCTCCTCCCGCACGGTCTGGACGAGGTCGTTGTTCATTTCGACGACGCGCTCGGGCTCGACGAAGAGCGTGGCGCCGCTCTGGGAGCGGTCATGGACGATGCCCTTGAGCCGCGGCAATGCCTCCGCACGAACGGGCACGACGTAGCGGCCGTGGCGGAGCGTCACGTAGCGATCCTGGAAGGTCGTCTCCGCGCCCCGGGAGTGGAAGAGGGCTTCGAGGACCTTGACGATCTCGGCCCGCTGCTCACGGATTTTCCTCCTGATCGTGCGGAGCCGGGGGCTCGCCTCGTCGGTGAGCGTCCCCTCGGGAGTGAGGGACCGGCTCAAGAGCTCGTGGAGCGGCGTGAGGCTCGGCAGGCTCGAGAACCTGACGGCGAGTCGGGGGGCCACCGGTGCCGCGCCGCGGCCGTAGGCCCTGAGGCGGCTGCCCGCCTCGATCAGGGGGACCAGGGCGGCTAGCTCGGGGCCTTCCAGGAGGGCCTCGGGGACGCGCGCGCGCTCGAGGCTCGGTCTCACATCGGGGAGGGCGCCCCAGGGGGGCGGGCCGGCTTCGGCCAGGGCTTGACGGCCCTCGCGGGTCTCGGTCAGGGCCTGTCGGATGGCGCCGGATTCGGTCGCGGGCTCGAGGGTGAGGGCCTGCTCCTGCCCCATCGGCGTGTCGGCCTCATGGGCCAGGAGCGCGCGGACTTCATCCCACTCCACGCCCCTGCCCCAGAGACGGCCCACGTGCATGCCCTCGCCCCTCTCGGCTCTGGCCGCCGGGGAGTGCGTCTTAATCGAAGAACCGCTCGCGCCGCTTCGCTTTCTTCTGGGCCGCCAACGCCTTGCGCTTCCGCTTGACGCTCGGCTTTTCGTAGTGTTGGCGCTTTCTCAATTCGGAGAGGAGTCCGGCCTTCTCGCACTGCTTCTTGAACCGCTTGAGGGCGAGTTCAAAAGGCTCGCCGGGCTCGACGATGACCGTGGTCACGCACGTCCCCCCTTCCCGCGCTACCGGATCGTCGCCAGTGGATAAACGTAAACTATATACCACGCGACCTTCACCCCGTCAAACACTAGCCTTCCCGCCCCTCACCCCGTCCATTTTTCTCCTCTCCCCCTGCCAGGGGGAGAGAGCCGGGTGAGGGGGGTCGAGGCAGACCCCGGAACACGCGTTGACAAATCCGGCCGAGTGTCGCGGTTGGGTTTGGTGGCGAAGGACAACCCGGATCCGCCCATGGCGTTCATCGAACGGATCCTCGAGGGAAGTTCAAGGTCAGCGTTCAGCAATACCTGTTGGCTTACCGGTTCTTCCCCAGACCCAACGTGATCGAGTTATCCCCTCACCCTGCCTCTCCCCGGTGGGGAGAGGAGAAGAGGTGAGGGGCATTGGGTAGGGGATCAGGGGGCGAAGCGGATGGTGAGGATGTCGCCGTTGCGGACGCGGTAGTCGCGCCCCTCGAGCTTCACGAGCCCCCGCTCCCGGAGCGTGGCCCAGACGGGGGTGGCCAGGAAGTCCGCCACGCGCGTCACTTCCGCACGGACGAACCCCCGGGCCATGTCGCTGTGGATCTGGCCCGCGGCCTCGACGGCCGTGGCGCCGTCCTTGAGGCTCCACGCCCGGAGCTCCTCGCCCACCACCGTGTAGAACGTGATCAACCCCAGGAGCCGGTAGCCCACCTTGATCAGCCTGACGAGCGCCGATTCGGCGAGGCCCCACTCGGCCAGGAACAGGCGCTGCTCCTCAGGGGAGAGTTGAGTCAGCTCGCTCTCGAGCTTTCCGTCCACCGTCACCACGGGGGCGCCGCCGATGGCGCCGAGCTGTTCTGCCAGCGTGATGCTCGCCGGATCTCCGCGGTCAACGTTGGCGACGTAGCACATCGGCTTGGCCGTGAGGAGGCCCAGCTCGCGCGTGATCGCCTGGTCGGCGGCGGCCAGCTCCAGCGCGCGCACGGGGGTGCCGCGCCCGAGGGCGTCGCGGCAGCGCTCGAGGAAAGCAAGCTCGGCGCCGGCGGCTTTGGGGTCGGCCTTGGCGACGCGCTTGACCTTGTCGAGCCGGCGCTCCACGACCTCGAGGTCGGCCAGGAGGAGCTCGGTGTTGACGATGCCGGTGTCGCGGCGCGGGTCGGGCTCGCCGCCGACATGGGGGACGTCGCCCGCCCTGAAGCAGCGCGCCACGTGGGCCAGGGCGTCCACGGCGCGGATGTGGGAGAGGAACTGGTTGCCGAGGCCCTCGCCACGGGAGGCACCCTCGACGAGGCCGGCGATGTCCATCACCTCGAGGTGGGCCGGCGTGACCTTGGCGGGCTTGAGGGCGGCCGCCAGGCGATCGAGCCGGTCATCGGGGACGGCCACGACCCCCTTGCGCGGCTTGAGCGTCGAGAACGGGTAGGGCGCGATGAGCGTGTCCGCCCCCGTCAGAGCGGTGAAGAGCGTGGACTTCCCCGCGTTGGGAAGGCCGACGAGGCCGCAGGTGAAGCCCAACGGTGCTCAGGCTCCGTGCCGCCTACCGGAACAGGGGCGCCAGGACCAGGGCCACGACGGACATGAGCTTGATCAGAATGTTCATGGACGGGCCCGAGGTGTCCTTGAACGGGTCCCCCACGGTGTCGCCGACCACCGCAGCCTTGTGGGCGTTGGAGCCCTTGCCGCCCAGGTGGCCCTGCTCGATGTACTTCTTGGCGTTGTCCCAGGCGCCGCCGCTGTTGGCCATGAGGAGCGCCAGGAAGACTCCCATCAGTGTCGCCCCGGCGAGGAACCCGCCCAGGGCCTCTTTCCCGAGAATGAACCCGATCACGGGCGGCAGCATAACGGCCGAGAGTCCTGGGATGATCATCTCCTTGAGCGCGGCGCCGGTGGCGATCTCCACGCAGCGCGCGGTGTCGGCCTTGGCCTTCCCCTCCATGAGCCCCGGGATCTCGCGGAACTGGCGCCGCACCTCCTGGACCATGCCGAAGGCGGCGCGCCCCACGGCCTTCATCGTGAGCGCGGCGATCATCATCGGCATGACGCCGCCCAGGAAGAGGCCGATCACCGCGCGCGCCTCGGTGAGGTCGATGGTCTTGAGCCCCACGCTCTGGGTGTAGGCCGCATAGAGCGCCAGCGCTGTCAGAGCGGCCGAGCCGATGGCGAAGCCCTTGCCGATGGCGGCGGTGGTGTTGCCGAGGGCGTCGAGGCGGTCGGTGATCTTCCGCGTCTCGGGCCCGAGGTGGGCCATCTCGGCGATCCCCCCCGCGTTGTCGGCGATGGGGCCGTAAGCGTCCACGCTCATCGTGATGCCGATGGTGGCGAGCATCCCCACTCCGGCCAGGGCGATGCCGTAGAGGCCCTGGGCCTGGAAGGAGACGAAGATGGCGGCGCAGATGGCGACGACGGGGAGGGCGGTGGACTCGAGGCCGACGGCGAAGCCCGAGATGATGTTGGTGGCGGCTCCCGTCTGGCAGGCGTCCGCGATTTCGACCACGCGCTTGCCCGAGGTGTAGAGCTCGGTCAGGTAGCCGATGATCGCCCCGGCGATCAGCCCGGCGACGACCGCCCAGAACGGGGCCATCCCCGCGCCCAGCGCCTGAACCACAACATAGGTCAGGACGATCAGGATGGCGCCGGCGATGAGCGTCGCGTTCCTGAGGGCTGCCTGGGGGTCCATCCGCTGGAGAAAGCTCATGGAGAGGACGCCGATGGCCGAGGAGCAGAGCCCGGCCATGACCACGACGATGGGGAGGAGCATCCACTTTCCGGGGTCGGGGAGGGTCGAGCCGATGGCGATGGCCGCCACGACCGAGCCCACGTAGGACTCGAAGAGGTCGGCCCCCATTCCCGCCACATCTCCAACGTTATCGCCGACGTTATCCGCGATCACGGCAGGGTTCCGCGGGTCGTCCTCGGGAATCCCGGCCTCGACCTTGCCCACGAGGTCGGCGCCGACGTCGGCCGACTTGGTGTAGATGCCGCCCCCGACGCGGGCGAACAAGGCAATCGAGGAGGCGCCCATGGCGAAGCCGTTGATCACGAGGGGATTCCCGAAGACCCAGTAGAAGATCCCGAGCCCCACGATCCCCAGGCTCGCGATGGTGAGCCCCATGACCGACCCGCCGTAGAACGCCACCGAGAGCGCCTTGTCGCGCCCGACGGTCTTGGCGGCCTGGGCCGTGCGCACGTTGGCCTTGGTGGCGGCCTTCATCCCGATGAAGCCAGCGAGCATGGAGCAGACGGCGCCCGACACGAACGCGAGAGCCGTGAACTTTCCGATCCCGAGCGTCAAGAGGATGGCCACGACGACGATGAACCAGACGAGGATCGAGTACTCCTTCCTCAAGAAGGCCATGGCGCCGGTCTGGATGGAGTCGGAAATCTCGACCATCAGGCCGCTGCCCGTCGGCTGGGCGACGACGTAGCGGTAGATACCGAACGCCATCAGGAGCCCCAGGATGCCGAGGGCGGGCGCGAGGGGAATCCAGGGCATGGTCGCTCTCCTCCGAGGTCTACGGGGTTCGACGTTCGATCAGCGTGAGCGCGTGCTGGGCGGCCTCGGCGCAGGCCGCCTCGATCAGCGGCAGCTCGTCAGGGAGAAAGGGGGAGAGGACGTGGTCCACCACCTCGTCCGTCCCGCCGGGGCGGCCGATCCCCACCTTGACGCGGCGGAGCTCCGCGGTGCCGAGGGTCTCGATGATCGAGCGCACGCCCTTGTGGCCGCCGTGGCTCCCCTTCATGCGGACGCGGACCTTGCCGAGCGGCAGGTCGATGTCGTCGTACACGAGGATGAGGTCGGCGGGGTCGAGGCCGAGGCGCCGGCCGAGGCGCTCAACGGCGGGGCCGGTCACGTTCATGAATGAGCCGGGCTTGATGAGATAGAGCGACTCACCCCGCCACTCGGCCTTCGCCACCTGGCTCGCGCCCTCCCGCGACCAGCGCTTCCGGAGGGTCCGGATCAGGTGGTCCACCACGCGCTGGCCCACGTTGTGGCGGGTCCCCTTGTACTCCGGGCCGGGATTGCCGAGCCCCACCACCGCCTGGGCCACGCGGCGTGACCTCGACTACTTCTTGGCTTCCTTCTTCGACTCCGGCTTCGCCTCCGCGGCCTCGACCTCTTCGGGCTTCGGCTTGCGCTCGGTGAGCACTTCGGGCTCGGCCGGCACAGCCTCCGCAGCGGCCGCCGCGGGCGCCGCCACCTCTTCGGCCATCGGCGGCGACACGGTGACCACGGCCTGGCCGGGGTCGTTCAGGATCCGGACGCCCTCGGGCGCCGTCAGGCTGGCGACCGTCAGCACGTCGCCGATCATGAGGGCCGAGACGTCCACGGTGATCCGCTCGGGGATCAGCCGCGGCAGGCAGGAGACCTGCACCTCGCGGAGGATCATCTCGAGGATCCCGGCCTGCTCCTTAACGCCCTCGGCCTCGCCCGTGGAGAAGACCGGCACGCCCACCGTGATGGCCCGGTCCATCCGGACCTCCTGGAGGTCCACGTGGATGACCTTCTCGCTGACCGGGTCGTACTGCATCTGGCGGATGATGGCGGTCCGCGCGCTCCCGCCGCCGTCCTCGAACTTCAGGTTGAGGAGCGTGGTGCTGCTCTCGCGCCCCTGGATCACCCGGACGACGTCCCGGTAATCGACGATGAGCGCCTGGGGGGCGCCCGCTCCGTACAGCACGGCGGGGACCAGGCCCTGACGGCGGAGGCGCTTGGCGACCTCCTTGCCGGTGCCCTCCCGCTTCTTGATCGTCAGCTCGCGAAACTCCATGACGTGAGTGCCTCCCTCGAAGGATTACACGAAGAGCCCGGACACCGACTCCTCGGCGTGGATGCGGCGGATGGCCTCGGCGAGGAGCGGCGCCACCGTGAGCACGGTGATCTTCTTGTTCCGCTTCTCGGGGCCGAGCGGGATCGAGTTGGTGACGATGACCTCCTCCAGCGGCGAGTTCTCGATCCGCGCGATGGCCGGGCCGGAGAGGACGGGGTGGACGCCGCAGGCCAGGATCCGCCGGGCGCCCTCGCGCTGTAGGGCCTCCACGGCCTGGAGAAGCGTCCCGCCGGTGTCGATCATGTCGTCGATGACGACCACGTCCTTGCCCTTGACGTCACCGATCAGGTGCATAAAGACGGAGATGTTGGTCCCCTCCCGCCGCTTGTCGATGATGGCGAGCCCCGCCCGGATCCGCTTGGCCATGGCGCGGGCGCGCTCCACGCCCCCCGCGTCGGGGGCGACCACGACGGGCTCGACGAGGTCCTTCTTGCCGAGGTAGTCGATCATCACCGGGGCCGCGAAGAGGTGGTCCACAGGGATGTCGAAGAAGCCCTGGATCTGGCCGGCGTGGAGGTCGAGCGCCAGCACCCGCTGGGTGCCGGCGGCGGTCAGGAGGTCGGCCACCAGCTTGGCCGAGATCGGCACGCGGGGCTGCACCTTCCGGTCCTGGCGGGCGTAGCCGTAGTAGGGGAGCACGGCGGTGATCCGTTGCGCGGACGCTCGCTTGAGAGCGTCGATCATCACGAGGAGCTCCATCAGGTTGTCGTTCACCGGCGGGCAGGTCGGTTGGATCACGAAGACGTCGGCGCCTCGTACGTTCTCGTTGATGTGAACGAAGACCTCGCCGTCGGAGAAGCGCGAGACCTCGGCGTCCGCCAGGGGCACGCGGAGGTCCCGGGCGATCTCTTCGGCCAGCGGGCGGTTGGCGTTGCCGGTGATGAGCTTCAGCTCGTACGCCATGGCCCCTCCTTCAAAAGTTGGTTGGGGCGGGAGGATTCGAACCCCCGAATACGGGATCCAAAGTCCCGCGCCTTACCGCTTGGCCACGCCCCAACTAAACGCGGCCGCCGCAGGCGGCCATCATCTTCTGCTATCGTACCACCCGAATCGCCGGCGCCGCGAGGGTCCGGACGGCCCACGCCGACCGCGACGTGGTCGCGACCCGGTCCCGGAGCTGGCGCGCGTGATCCGGCGACCGAGCGACGCCGAGCACCGTCGGGCCGCTCCCCGCCATCACGCTCCCCAGCGCGCCCGCGCTCATGAGCGCCCGCTTGATCCGGCCGATCTCGGGATGCGCCGGCTCCACCACCGCCTCGAGAGCATTGTACAGGCTCGCCGCCACCCGCGACGAATCCCGCGAAGCCAGCGCCTGCAGCAGCCGCTGCGTCCGCCGGCCGTCGTCCCTCAGCCCGGTCGGGACGCGGCCGTACACCTCCCGGGTCGAGAGGGGGAAGTCCGGCTTCACCAGTACCAGCGAGAGGGCCGGGGAGGCATGGAGCGGCTTGAGCCGCTCGCCCCGTCCCGTCGCCAGGGCGCGGCCGCCGCTCAGAAAGAACGAGACGTCCATCCCGAGGGCGATCGCGAGCTCGGCCAGGCGCGCGCCGCCCCAGCGGAGGCCCCAGAGCCGGTTCAACCCCCAGAGGGTGGCGGCCGCGTCGCTCGAGCCTCCCCCCAGCCCGGCGGCCACGGGAATCCGCTTTTCCAGCGTGATCCGGGCTCCCCGGCTGATCCCCGCGGCCTCCATGAGGAGCCGCGCGGCCTTGACCGCGAGGTTCGCCTCATCCGTGGGGAGGGCGGGGTCGCTGGTCCTGAGGGTGAGGGCCTCGTCCTCTTCCAGGACCAGCCGGTCGAAGAGATCAACCGCCTGGAGCACGGTGGAGAGCTCGTGGTAGCCGTCTCCCCGCTTCCCCAGGACCTCGAGCACCAGGTTCACTTTGGCCGAGGTCCGAAAAGTGATGGAACGGGCCCGCCCCGACCGTCTCGACAAGGCACAAAAATGTATCACGCCCCGTCGAGGGAGTCAACGGAACCGTTGGATTTTTACGCTCTCCGGAAGGGTCAGCGTGAAGAGGTCGGGGGAGGGGCCGGTGTCGAGCCTCGGGTCACGGTACCGGATTGAAACCGTCAGGGGTTGGTCGAGGGCGGTCAGGGTCAGCGCAGCCGGCGGCTCGCCGGGCCCCCCGCCGGCGTACGTGATGCGGGCGGGGGTCTTCGAGCCGGCCAGTTCCACCTGTCTCACGACGCCGGTCTCGGGGTCCGCCCAGATCCTCTGGGTCCTGGTCGCGCCCGTCAACTTGAGGGAAGGGCCGACCCCGTCGGCGGGAATGATCTCGGCCGAGTGCGGGTCCTTGAGCGGCAGCACGTAGCCGGCCAGGATCCCGACCAGCTCCTCAGGCTCGAGGGCCACCCCCAGCCAGCGCTCGGTGGCCTTGGCCGACGCCGGGCCCACCAGGGCGCGGTTGTCCGCCACCTGATAAAGGGTCACGGTCTCCGCGTTGCCCACTAGGAGAAGGAACGGCTGCCCCCACGGCGTCAGCGCCTCGAAGCGGAGCGAGACCGGCGCTTTCAAGAGGAGGACGCCCGTCAGCCGCTGGACGCGGTCGTCGCGGCGGATGGTGATTTCGGCCAGGGTGCGGAGGTCGGCGAACTCCAGCCAGCGATGCTGGAGGACGGCGATCAGGCGGTGGGCTTCGGGCGAAAGGGGCTCGCGGGGGGGCGGCAGGGAGGCGCACCCGGTGGACAGGAGCGCTGCGGCCCAGAGGAGCGCTGCGCAGCGCCTAAGGCTGGGCCTTGGACCGCTCACCCTTGACGCTACGCTGCTTGTCGCGGGTCTCCTGGAGCTTCTGCTTGACCTCTTCGTTCTTGGGATCCAGCGAGAGCGATTTCTCCCAGGCGGCCACCGCGTCGTCCACGAAGCCGTTCTTCATGTAGGCGTCGCCCAGGTGGTCGAAGATCACCGGGTCTTCCTTGGCGCGCTCCACCGCGCGCTTGAGCTCCCGGAGCGCCTCGGGGTAGCGCCCCTGCTGGTAGTAGGCCCAGCCGAGGCTGTCGATGAAGTAGCCGTTCTCCGGCTCGATCTCCAGCGCCTTCTTGATGAGGACGACGGCCTCGTCCAGGTTGATGCCTTTCTCGGCGTACATGTAGCCCACGTAGTTGTACGCCTCGGCGTGCTTCGGGTCGAGGGCGATCACCCGCCGAAAGGAGGAGATCGCGTCGTCGAAGCGCTTCTGCTTCTCGTACACGACGCCGAGCTGGAACTCGAGATCCTTGTTCTTGGAGTCGATGGAGAGCCCTTCCTGGAGCGTCTGGACGGCCTTGTCATGCTGCTCGGCGCGGAAGTACGCGGTGCCGAGGTAGAGGAAGAGCTCGGGACGCCGGGGCTCCAGGTTCACCGCTTCCTGGAGGATGGCGATCGCCTCGGGGTAGCGCTTGGCGCGCCCGTGGAGGAAGCCCAGCTGAACCCGCGCGTCGATGGAGCGGGGGTCGGCCCGGAGGATGCGCTCTAGCTCCACGCGGGCGTCGGCGTCCTTGCCAGCGTCCATCAGGGTCGTGGCCAGGAAGTACCGGGCGCGGAGGTTGCCCGGCTCGAGGGTCAGCACCCGGCGGAAGGCGTCGGCGGCCTTGTCCCACGCCTTCTGCTCGTAGTGGACCGCGCCGAGCTTCATCCAGATTCGCGGGTCGTGGGGCGCCAGGTTCGCGAGGGATTCGATCTCCTGCTGGGCCTCCTGGTACTTGCCGAGGCGGATCAGGAGGTCGCCCAGCCGCTCCACGAAGCCGGGGTTGTCGGGGTTCGCCAGGATCGCGCGCCGGTACACCTTGATGGCCTCGTCGGGCTGATGGCGGGTCTCGTAGGCGTAGCCGAGGGCGGTCCAGGCGGCGTCGTGGTCGGGATCCAGATCCAGGGCCCTCTGGAGCTCCCGGATCGCCTCGTCCCACGCCTCCGACTCGATGGCGAGCCGCCCCAGGAGGAAGTGGGCCTGCGCCAGGTTCGGGGTGATCTTGGTGAGCCGCAGGAGCACTCCCCGGGCCTTGTCGTGGGCCCGCTGCTCCACGAAGTGGCGCGCCAGGGTGAGGTAGCCCTCGGGAGACTGCGGGTTGAGCGCGATGACTTTCTCCAGCTCGGCCTCCGCCTCGCTCCAGCGCTTCTGGCCGCGGTAGAGCTCGGCCAGCGTGAGATGGACGCCGACGTCGTTCGGCGCCAGCGTCGCCGCCTTGAGGCCGGCCTCGATCGCCTCCTGGGGCGCGTCGCTCTTGGAGAGCCAGAGGGCGAGCTGGGTCCACAGGGAGGGCGTGGTTGGGTCTTGCTTGATCGCCTCCCTGAGCTCCGCGATGGCTTCCTTCATCCGACCGGACTGGGCGTGGAGCTGGGCTAGGGAGTAGCGGTAGTACGCCTCTGCGGCGGGATCGCGCTGGACGGCCCGCATCACCGGCGGGTGCGGCCTCTCGGCCTCGACGACCGGAGCCGACACCACGCCGGCGCAGCCCTCGAGGGCGAAGAGTACCAGGAGGAGGAGTCGGATCATGGCGTCCCGAGGGTGAAGTGGAGCCCCTTGACGGCGTCGGCGCCGTAGCGCGCCTGGAGGCGGGAGAGGAGCTCGCCCTCCCGGAGCGTCAGCTCCTGGAGCCACGGGGAGTTGTCCACGACCACCGTGAGGGTGCCGCCGCGGAGGTCACTGGGCTGAGCCCGCCGCGAGATCTGGGGGCCCACGAGGCTCGGCCAGTCGCGTTTGACGGCGAGCGCCAGAAGGGGCTCGGCGAGCGAGGGGAGCGCGGCCGTGAGGAGCGCGCCGACCGGTGTCGGGGTCGAAGTGCGCGGACGGGCCATGGCTTGCCCTTATCATAGCGCGCCCCGACGCTGCGGGCAAATTGACTTCGATCTGACGCACGGGGTCAGGTCTTGCAATAACACATACTCGTAGGACCGTGCCGGTCGGATGTTGCATTGCAAGACCTGACCCCGTATGCTTCGTGCCATGGCGCGCCCGCGACGCGGCGATATTCTGTCCTTGACTGTGGACGACCTGGCCTTCGGTGGCGAGGGCGTCGGGCGCGCCGACGGCTACGTGGTGTTCGTCCGCGGCGGGCTGCCCGGCGATCGGCTGCGCGTTCGTCTCACCGAGGCGCGCTCGCGCTTCGGCAGGGGCGTCATCGAGAGCGTGGAGGGACCCTCGCCGGATCGCGTCGAGGCGCCCTGCCCCTACTTCGGCCGCTGCGGCGGCTGCCGCCTCCAGCACCTGGCCTATCCCGCCCAGCTCCGGTTCAAGGCCAAGCAGGTCGCCGATTGCATGGCCCGGATCGGCGGGATGGACGCGGTTCCGATCAGGCCGATTATCGGCGCGCCCGAGCTCTTCGGCTACCGGAACAAGATGGAGTTCACCGTCGCCGCGGCGCCGGCCGCTGAGGGGCCGATCGTCGGGCTGCACGAGGCGGACCGCTACGATCGCGTGCTCGACATCGAGCGGTGCCTGATCCAGTCGGACGTCATGAATGGCCTGCTCGCGGAGGCGCGCGCCTTCTTCGCCGAGCGGAAGCTCCCCGTGTACGACCAGGAAAGCGGCGAGGGGCTGCTGCGCTTCCTCATGCTCCGCGAGGGCAAGCGCACGGGCGAGGCGATGGTCAACATCGTGACGGCGGCGCCACAGCTGACCGAATTGGAGCCGCTGGCGATCCGCCTGCGCAGCCGGGTGAGCCAGACCGCCAGCGTGATCCTGAACGTCAACCCGAAGAAGGCGAGCGTGGCGGTGGGGGTAGAGGAGCACCTGCTGGCCGGGCGCGACCACATCCGCGAGGCGCTCGGCGGGCTCGTCTTCCAGATCTCCGCCAACTCGTTCTTCCAGACCAACACGCTCCAGGCCGAGCGCCTCTTCGCCCTCGTGGAGGAATCGACCGAGCTGAGGGGCGGCGAGACGCTGATCGATCTCTACTCGGGCACCGGCGCCATCACCCTCCTGCTGGCGCGGCGCTGCCGGTGGGTGTACGGGATCGAGGTGGCGCAGGCGGCGGTGGACGACGCCCAGCGCAACGCCAAGGCCAACGGGATCGAGAACTGCGCGTTCCTGGCGGGAGAAGTGCGGGCGGTGCTGCCTCAGCTCATCGGCCGCGGGGTCCGCGCGGAGGTCGTGGTGGCCGACCCGCCGCGCGCGGGCTTCCATCCCAAGGCGCTCCGGGCGCTCCTGACCCTCGGCCCCGGGCGGATCGTCTACGTCTCCTGCAACCCCGCCACGCTGGCCCGGGACCTCGGGGAGCTGGCGCGGGGCGGCTACCGGATCGAGTGGGTCCAGCCGCTGGACATGTTCCCCCACACGCCCCACATCGAGGCGGTGGCCCGCCTGGCGAAGACCTGAGCACCCCTTCACCCTAAAGAGGATCTCCCTCACCCCAATCCTCTCCCCCAGTGGGGGAGAGGAGAAAGGTGAGGGGGCAGGGTGAGGGGGCTAGGGCGCGACGACCTTCAGGATGTGGTCGTGGGGGCGGACCCGGTCGCGGACCTTCAGCGCGATGTCGCTGCCCCGCTCGGCGCGCTGGATCGGCTTGTGCTCGATCTGCATGGACTCCACCGTCTGGGTGAAATCGGTGGTGTGGCCGTGGATCCGGATCTGGTCGCCGACCTGGAGCGCGCCGTCGGTGAGGCGAACGGCCGCCACCCCGATCTTGGCGTAGTAGCCGTCCACGATTCCGACCTTTTCCTCGGTGGCCATGGCTTTACTCCTTTGAGTGCAGAGTATACAATCGAGCCCGCTCTGAGACCAGGACGATGAAGACGTTTCTCATCCGGCGCCTCCTCCAGTCGCTCCTGGTGCTGCTGGGCGTCTCCGCGGTGGTCTTCTTCATCCTCCACCTCACGGGGGACCCCACGCTGCTCCTTCTGCCGCCGGACGTCACGGCGGAGGAGATCGCGCGCTTCCGCCAGGTCATGGGGTTCAACGACCCCGTGCTGGTCCAGTACCTTCGCTTCCTCAAGGGCGCGGTGCAGGGCAACTTCGGCGACTCCCTCCGCCACGGGCAGCCGGCTCTCGAGCTGGTCCTCGAGCGGATGCCCGCGACGTTCGAGCTCACGGCCGCCGCGCTCGGGATCGCGCTCTGTCTGGCGATTCCCTCGGGGATCTTGTCCGCCGTCAAGCGCAATACTCTCCTCGACTACGTCTCCACGGTGATCGCGCTGCTGGGCCAGTCCATGCCGACGTTCTGGCTCGGGATCATGCTGATCCTGGTGTTCTCGGTCCAGTTCCAGCTCCTCCCGTCCTCCGGGCGCGGCGATCTGGCGCACCTGATCCTGCCCGCGATCACCCTGGGCCTCTTCACCACCGCGCGCATCACGCGCCTCACGCGCTCGGGGATGCTCGAGGTCCTGGGCCAGGACTACATCCGGACGGCCCGGGCCAAGGGGGTCAGCGAGCCTCCCGTCGTCTGGAAGCACGCGCTCAAGAACGCCTCCATCCCGATCGTCACCATCGTCGGCATCGAGCTCGGCACGCTCCTCGGCGGGGCCGTCATCACGGAGACGATCTTCGCCTGGCCGGGGGTCGGCCGGCTCTCGGTCCAGGCGATCTACAACCGGGACTTCCCGCTGGTGCAGGCGGCGGTCTTCCTGCTGGCCACGACCTTTGTCCTCGTCAACCTCTTCGTGGACGTGATCTACACCTACCTCGACCCCCGCATCAGGTTCCAATGAACCACGGGGAGGCGACGCAGTCCCTCGTCCTCGTCCGCCCCCGCCCATCGGGGGAGCGGGAATGGCTCGCCCTCCTGGCGCGGCTGGTCCGCCGGCGCACGGCGGTGTTCGGCCTGGCCGTGGTCCTCGTCGTGATCGCGGGAGCGCTCGTGGCGCCGCTGGTCTCGCCGTTCGATCCCCTGGAGCAGCACCTCAGCCAGCGGCTCCGGCCGCCGGGGTGGCAGGACGCGGCGGGGGGGGTGCACCCGCTCGGGACCGATCACCTCGGGCGCGATATCCTGGCGCGGGTCATCTACGGCTCCCGCATCGCGCTCCTGGTTGGGTGCGCGGCGGTGGCCATCTCGGGGGCCCTGGGGATGGCGATCGGGCTCGTCTCGGGCTACTTCGGGGGGCGGATCGACGATGTGTTCATGCGCCTGGCCGACATCCAGCTGGCGTTCCCGTTCATCCTGCTGGCGATCGCGGTGATCGGCGTCCTCGGCCCGAGCCTCCAGAACATCATCATCGTGATCGGCGTGTCGAGCTGGGTCGTCTATGCGAGGGTCGTCCGGGGGGAAGTGCTGTCGTTGCGCGAGCGGGAATTTGTCCAGGCCGCCATCGCGCTCGGGAGCGGCGACGGCCGGGTGCTGGTCCGGCACGTGCTGCCCAACGCCTTCACGCCCTGGCTCGTCGTGGCCACGCTGGACATGGCGCGGGTAATCGTGGTGGAATCGGCCCTGTCGTTCCTCGGCCTCGGCGTCCAGCCTCCCACTCCCACCTGGGGAGGGATGCTGGCGGACGGGCGGGTGTACCTGTCCACGGCGTGGTGGCTGGCCACGTTTCCGGGGCTGGCGATTCTCATCACCGTCCTGGGGATCAACTTGTTCGGCGACGGGTTGCGGGACACGCTGGATCCCCGCCTGAAGCTATGAAGGAAGCCGGCGAGCGACTGATCCTGACGGGTGCCACGCTGATCGATGGCAGCGGCACGCAGCCCGTCAGCGGCAAGGCCGTGGTGGTGGAGGGCGCGCTCATCGCCGCCGTCGTGGAGGAGCGGGCGGCCCCGCCCGGGCCGGTCCTCCGCCTGGACGGCCTCACGCTGCTCCCCGGGCTCATCAACGCCCACGTCCATCTCTGCCTGGGGGCGGAGCCCGACCCGGTGAGCCGGCTCAGGGAGGAGCCGCTCGCGCTCACGGCTGTAAAAGCCGCGATCCGCGCACAGCAGACCGTTGAGGCGGGAGTCACGACGGTGCGTGACCTCGGGGGGCGCGAGTACGCCGAATTTGCGGTGCGGCGGGCCGTGAACGAGGGCCTGATCCCCGGGCCGAGGATTCTCGCCGCCGGGCGCGGGATCTGCATGACGGGCGGCCACGGCTGGTGGTTCGGCCGCGAGGCCGACGGCCCCGACGAGGTGAGGAAGGCCGTGAGGGAACAGCTCAAGGCCGGCGCCGACGTTATCAAGATCTTCGCCACGGGCGGCGTGATGACCCCCGGGGTGGAGCCCGGGTCGGCCCAGCTCACGCTGGACGAGATCCGGGCGGCCATCGAGGAGGCGGGGAAGGCCGGCCGCCGGGTGGCGGCCCACGCCCAGGGCTCCCAGGGGATCAGCAACTGCGTCGAGGCCGGGATCACCTCCATCGAGCACGGGATCTTCCTCACCGAGGAGCTGGTGGCCCGGATGAAGCGGGACGGGGTGGCCCTGGTGCCGACGCTCATCGCGGCGCAGCAGATCGCCGTCCAGGGCGTGGAAGCGGGAATTCCCGAGTTCATGGTGAAAAAGTCCCAGGCGGTGAGCGCGGCGCACGTGGCCAGCTTCCAGATGGCGGTGAAGGCCGGCGTCCCGATCGCCGCGGGCACCGACGCCGGAACGCCCCTGAATCCCCACGGGAGCCTCGTCCCGGAGCTGGAGCTGATGGTGAAGCACGGCATGACCCCGCTGGACGCGATCCGCTCGGCGACGGCGGTGGCGGCCACCGTGCTCGGGCTCGGAAGCCAGGTCGGCCAGGTGGCTGCCAGCTTCGTCGCCGACCTCATTGCGGTGAGCGGGAACCCCGCCGAGCGGATTCAGGCGCTGGCGGACGTCCGCCTCGTCATCGCCAACGGCAGAACGATCGTCAACCGGCTGGAGGAAAGGAGATCATTATGAAACGCGCGGTCGCCCTGTTGTTCGCCCTGTTCCTGATCGGTTGGGCGGGAGGGCTCTCAGCGGCTCCCCAAGGGCAGGTGGTCATCGCCCAGGGAGTGGATCCGACGACGCTTGATCCCCACCTGCATCTGGAAACCCCTGCCCTCAACGTCCTCGTCCAGATCTACGATACGCTGCTCTTTCGCGACGCCAACCTGAAGCTGATCCCGTGGCTCGCGGAGTCATGGCGTATCGTCAATCCCACGACCTGGGAGTTCAAGCTCCGCAAGGGGGCCAAGTTTCACAACGGCGAGGACGTGGACGCCGAGGCGGTCAAGTATAGCCTCGAGCGGATCATCGATCCCAACACGAAGCCCCAGCGGCAGATTACCTTCTTCAACCTAGTGGAGCGGGTGGACGTGGTGGATAAGTACACCGCGCGGGTGATCACCAAGAAGCCGTTCCCGGTCCTGGAGAACAACCTGGCTCTGCTGGGCAACATCGTCCCTCCCAAGTACTTCAAGTCCAACGACATGGCCCACCTGGCGAGGAACCCGGTTGGGTCGGGTCCCTACAAGTTCGTCCGCTGGGCCAAGGACGAGCAGATCGTCATGGAGGCCAACGAGCAGTGGTGGGGCGGCGCGCCGAAGGTCAAGACCCTCATCTTTCGCCCCATCCCTGAGCATGCCGTTAGGGTGGCCGCCCTCCAAGCCGGCGAGGTGGACATCGCGGTGAATATCCCGCCACACCTGGTGCCGATCATCGAAAAGCACCCCAGGCTCTACGTCTCCAAGGCGCCAAGCGTCCGGACCCTCTTCATTCCTATCTACACCCACAAGTTCGACACCGCGAACAAGCTCGTGGGGCCGGTGGACTACCCGACGAAGGACAAGCGCGTCCGCCAGGCCATAAACTACGCAGTGAACGTGGGCGACATCATCCAGAACGTGCTGGAGGGACAGGCCATTCGGGTTGCGACGCCGCTCACCCCGAAGCACTTCGGCTTCGACGCCAAGCTGGAGCCGTTCAAGCAGGATGTGGCCCGGGCCAAGAAGCTCCTGGCCGAGGCGGGATACCCCAATGGGATCGACCTCGTGCTGAACTCCCCCGACGGCCGCTACCTGAAGGACAAAGAGGTGTCCGAGGCCGTCGCCGGTCAGCTCACCAAGGCCGGCATCCGCACCACGGTGAGGATTAATGAGTGGACCACCTACCTGAACAAGTACGTCTA
>JACPCF010000069.1 GCA_016179965.1 Candidatus Rokuibacteriota bacterium
GTCGGCTGGAAGTACCACTACCTCCAGGGCCAGCACGAGCCCAACACCCACGGCAACCTCTTCATCAACAAGAAGGTGTGGGACAGGCTCCCGCCAGACCTCCAGGAGATCATCAAGTCGGCGACGAAGGACGCGTTCCTGACCTTTTGGTGGCAGTTCAACCAGGAGAACGCCAAGGCCTACCAGGAGATCCTGAAGCTCGGGATCAACACGCAGAGGACGCCCGACGACATCAACGAGGTCTTCCTCAAGACCTGGGACAGGGTTGCCGCGGAGTTCGCGGCGAAGGACCCGTTCTTCAAGAAGGTGCTGGACTCCATGCGGGACTACGCGGCGCTCGTGGTGCCGCACCGCGAGTCCCACTGGCCCACCTGGACCTTCTCGGCGCGCTACTACTGGAAGGACAAGATCTACGCGAAGTAAGCCGACGGGGCGATCCCCGGCGCGGCGAACTCCGGACGAGGCCGGCCGTTCCCAGGCGGTCGGCTTCGTCTTTTCCTGAGAGGAGCAGGGATGTCCCTGCCACCCCTGGATGCGGAACGGACAGGAGACCGCCTGCCCGGCCCCCTGCGCGTCGCGGTCCGATGCATCGACGCCGTGTCGGAATGGACGGGTCGGTTCACGGCCTGGCTGATCGTCCCGCTGATTCTTGTCATCGCCTACGAGATTTTCGTCCGGTACGCCTTCAACGCCCCCACGATCTGGGCCTTCGAGCTCCAGTTCATGCTCTACGCGAGCACCGTCATGCTCGGGGCGGCCTACACCCTGCTCTACGGGGAGCACATCCGCACCGACATCTTCTACCAGCGCTGGTCCGTCCGGTGGCAGGGAATCGTCGACGCCACCCTCTATCTCCTGTTTTACTTTCCGGGGATCGCCTTCTTCCTCTGGGCTGGCTGGGACTTCGCCTACCGCTCCTGGGTGATCGGCGAGCTCTCGGAATTCAGTCCCTGGCGGCCACCGGTGTATCCGCTGAAGATGGCGATCCCCCTCACCGCGGCCCTCCTCTTCCTCCAGGGCATCTCGGAGTTCATCAAGAGCCTCTACGCCGCGATCACGGGGAGGCGCTATGAGTCCTGAGGTGCTGGGCCTCGTGATGGTGGGGGTCCTCATCGTCGCCATCTTCCTGGGCTTCCCCCTGGCCTTCACCCTGATCATCCTCGGCTTCGTCTTCGGCTACCTAGGCTTCGGCCCGCTGGTCTTCGACCTGATGGTGCTCCACGGCTACGGGCTCATGAAGGAGGTGAGCCTCGCGGCCGTTCCCCTCTTCATCTTCATGGGCTACGTGCTCGAGCAGTCGGGGATCATGGAGCGGCTCTTCCGCGCCTTTCAAACAATCATGGCCCCGGTCCGGGGAAGCCTCTACCTGGCCGTGCTCCTCACCGGCACCCTCTTCGCGGCGGCCACCGGCATCATCGGCGCCTCGGTCACGGTGCTGGGGATGATGGCGGTGCCGGCCATGACCCGGAGCCGCTACGACGTGCGGATGGCCGCGGGCGTCATCACCGGGGCGGGGTGCCTGGGGCAGCTCATCCCGCCGAGCGTGATGCTCATCGTCATGGGTCCCGTGCTCGGCGTGTCCATCATCCACCTATTCGCGGCCGCCCTCGTCCCGGGGCTGGCGCTCTCAGCGATCTACATCGTGTACGCCATGGTCCGGAGTTTCGTGCAGCCCCATGTGGGCCCTCCCCTCCCGCTCGAGGAGCGAGTCGGCTCAATCGGCATGATCGTCCGGGAGTCCCTGCTCGGCATGCTGCCGGTCATCGTGCTCATCTTCGCCGCGCTGGGAAGCATCCTCGCCGGCCTCGCGGCGCCGACGGAAGCGGCGGGCCTCGCGGCGCTGGGGTCCGTGGTGCTCGCCATCATTTACCGCCAGCTCACCTGGGGGCGGCTCAGGGCAGCGGTCTACCGGTCGCTCCGTACCACGAGCCTGATCCTGTTCCTCGCGTTCGCGGCACTCTTCTACGGAGCCGTCTTCTCTCACCTGGGATCGGCAACCCTGATCACGGAGTGGCTCGTGGGCCTGCAACTTTCGCCCTTCGCGATGCTCGTCATGCTGATGATCGTGATCAACCTGCTCGGCTGGCCGCTGGAGTGGCCGGCCATCATCCTGATCTTCCTGCCCCTCTTTCTGCCGACGGTTCTCAAGCTCGGCATCGATATGGTGTGGTTCGGCACCCTGGTGGCCGTGAACCTCCAGACGGCTTTCCTGACCCCGCCGGTTGCCCTGGCGGCGTACTACCTCAAGGCCGTGGCGCCGGAGTGGGAGCTCTCGGACATCTACGTCGGGATGCTCCAGTTCCAAGTCTGGCAGCTATTGGGCCTGATCGTCCTCTTGTTCTTCCCGGAGCTCGCCCTGTGGCTTCCGAAGGTCCTCTACGGATACGTCCCCAAGTAGCCGGGGCGGTCGGGCCCGTGCGGCGATTCCCCTTTCGCCGTTGACAGGCTCCGGCGAGTTTCTTACCATTAGCGCACTTTCCCCCCGGGCTGCCGCGCCCGAAGGAGGCCGCCATGGCTGACAAGAACCGCACCAAGTACCTGCTCGACGAGAAGGACATCCCGACGAAGTGGTACAACATCCAGGCCGATCTGAAGACCCCCCTGCCGCCGGTCCTCCACCCCGGCACCGGCCAGCCCATCGGGCCCCAGGATCTCGCCCCCCTCTTCCCCATGGAGCTGATCAAGCAGGAGGTCAGCCGGGAGCGGTGGATCGAGATCCCCGAGGAGGTCCGGAACGTGCTGCGGCTCTGGCGCCCCACGCCGCTCATCCGGGCGCGGCGCCTCGAGAAGGCGCTCGGCACTCCCGCGCGCATCTACTACAAGTACGAGGGCGTGAGCCCGGCCGGCAGCCACAAGCCGAACACGGCGGTGGCCCAGGCCTACTACAACAAGAAGCAGGGCGTGACGCGCCTGACCACCGAGACCGGCGCCGGCCAGTGGGGCTCCGCCCTCGCCATGGCGTGCGCCTTCTTCGGCCTCCAGTGCAAGGTGTACATGGTGAAGGTGTCCTACCAGCAGAAGCCCTACCGGCGCGTCCTGATGGAGACGTGGGGCGCCCAAGTCGTCCCGAGCCCGAGCCCCGACACCCAGGCCGGCAAGAAGGTCCTCGAGCAGGATCCCAATTCCCCCGGGAGCCTCGGCATCGCGATCAGCGAGGCCGTGGAGGATGCGGCCACCCGCGACGACACGAAGTACTCCCTCGGCAGCGTGCTGAACCACGTCCTCATGCACCAGACGGTCGTCGGCCTCGAGACGAAGAAGCAGCTCGAGAAAGCCGACGACGAGGCGGACATCTTGGTCGGCTGCATCGGCGGCGGGTCGAACTTTTCGGGTTTCTCCTTCCCCTTCGCCGCCGACAAGCTCGCCGGCAAGAAGAAAAAGCTCCGCATCATCGCCGTCGAGCCCTCGGCCTGCCCCAGCCTGACCAGGGGGAAGTACGCCTACGACTTCGGCGACACGGTCGGCCTCACGCCGCTGGTGAAGATGCACACGCTCGGCCACACGTTCGTCCCGCCACCGCTCCACGCCGGCGGGCTCCGGTACCACGGCATGGCGCCGCTGGTCTGCAAGCTCTACGAGGAGGGCGTCATCGAGGCGGTCGCGGTGCCCCAGGTCACCACCTTCCAGGCCGCGATCCAGTTCGCGCGGACCGAGGGCATCCCGCCGGCCCCGGAGGCGGCCCACGCCGTGCGCGTCGTGATCGACGAGGCGCTCCGCTGCAAGAAGGAAGGAAAGCGAAAGACGATCGTCTTCAACCTGTCCGGGCACGGCCACTTCGACCTGAGCGCCTACGAGGCCTACCTGACGGGCAAGCTCCAGGACTATGAGTATCCCGCCGAGAAAATCGCCGAGGCCTTGACGCACCTGCCGCAGGTCAAAGGCTAGGGGGTTCGCCATGACGATCGGACGTCGCGAGTTTCTCAAGACGGGCGCCGCCGCTGCGGCTGCCGCGTGGACAGGCGGCCCGGCCCTGCTTCGCGCCCAGGGCAAAGGCAAGGTCCGACTGGCCTACCTCCAGCTCGGCTGGGCGGCGACCGAGATCATCCACAAGGAAGACCTCCTGGGGAAATACGGCTGGTCCGCCGAGTACTCGATCATCCCGGGGGCGCCCGGGCCGCTGCTGAACCAGCTCGCGTCGAAGAACGTGGACGCGATCGACATGAGCTTCGCGCTGGCCGCCAAGGCGTTCGAGGACGGCGTGCCCCTGAAGGTCACGGGCGTGGCGACCGCGGTGCTCGGCGCGATCGTGGCGCGCAAGGACGCCGGCCTCGCGAAGGTCGAGGACCTCAAGGGCCGCAAGATCGCCGCGATCGTCGGCACCTCCACCTTCTTCGACATCCGCGCCCTCACCCTCAAGGGCTACGGGTTCGATCTCCAGAAGGACACCCAGATCGTCACGGCCACCTCCCCGCCCGACATGGTCACGCTCCTCGGCAAAAAGGAGGTGGACGCGATCATCGCCTGGCAGCCGATCACCGACTCCGTGGTGTTCCGCGGCGAGGGCGTCTATCTCATCAAGCAGATCGACCTCTGGCGCAAGGCGACGGGGCGGGCTGCGGGCTTCCCCGTCCACGTCTGCTACCTCGTCCACAACGACTTCCTCCAGAAAAACCCCCAGATCGCCCGGGACCTGAACGAGGCCCAGAAGGACGCCGTGGACATCTGGTACAACAAGCCGGCGCGCGCCATGGAGATCGTCGCCGAGGTGACCAAGCTGCCGAAGGACGTGATCCAGGTCGCGCACAAGGAAACCGTGCGCATGCTCCACGGCCTGCCGGACGAGCAGGTCGAGACGCTGATCGCGCAACTCAAGATCAACAAGGAGTTCGGCTTCCTCAAGTCCGACATCTGGGACAGCCCGGACCGGATCCGCCGCGAGTTCTTCCACCGCGCATGATTACTCGGAGGGGGGCTTTGCCCCCCTTCCGAACCTCCCCCCGAGGGTTGCGCGGGCAAAGCCCGCGCTCGAACGGAGGCCCTTCATGACGCGACGGGACTGGGCGACCCGGCTTCACCTTCCGACGCTCGGGGCCGTCCTGGTCATCCTCGTCGTCTGGTCGCTCCTCTCCTGGCGCTACGGCGCCTACGTCCTGCCTTCCCCCGGCGCCGTGCTGCGCGGGTTCGCCGGGATCCTCAAGAGCGGCGAGATCTGGGGGCACACGGGCGCCTCCCTCTACCGGATCGTGGTCGGCTTCGGCTGCGCGGTGGGAGTGGCGATCCTGATGGGTCTCGCGGCATTCGTCTCCCGCGCTGCGCGGGGCGTGGTCCACGATTTCCTCGCAGTCCTCAACTCCACCTCGGTCTTCGTCTGGATCGTGATCTCGATCATCTGGTTCGGCCTCAGCAACTGGGCGCCCATCTTCACCACCTTCATGATCACGCTCCCCGTGGTCGGCTCCAACATCGTCGAGGGGGTGCAGAACGTGGACCGGCGGCTCCTGGAGATGGGCGACGTCTACCGCCTCAACGGGCGCCAGAAGTTCGTCGCGATCGTGATCCCGTTCACCCTCTCCTACCTTGTGGCGGGGATGAAGGTCGGCTTCGGGCTGGCGCTGAAGGTCTCCGTCGTCGCGGAGATCTTCGGCGTGACGTCGGGGATCGGCTACATCATGAACTACAGCCGAGAGATCCTGGAAACACAGATGGTCTTCGTCTGGGCCCTCGTGATGATCCTCGTCATGATGGTCACCGACAAGCTCGTCTTCGACACCCTGTCGCGGCGGCTCGCGCGATGGCGGTGAAGCTCGTCCTCTCCGGAATCGGGAAGGACTTCCTCATCCCGGTCATCGATACGGTTTCCTTCAGCGTGGAGGCCGGGGAGTTCGTTTGCCTCCTCGGTCCTAACGGGTGCGGCAAGACCACGCTGCTGCGGATCATCGGTGGCATCGAGCCCGCCACGCGCGGCACGGTCCTGCTGGACGGCAAGCTCGTGGTGGCGGACCAGCGGCACGACCGCCCGGTGGGCATGGTCTTCCAGGAGGACCGCCTGCTCCCCTGGATGTCCCTGCGCGACAACGTCGCCTTGGTTCTCAAACCGCTGGGCCGGCCCCTCGCCGAGCGGCGCGCCATCGCCAACCGCTACCTGGGCGTCGTCGGCCTGCGCGGTTTCGAGGACTACTACCCGGGGCGGGTCAGCGGCGGGATGCGGCAGCGCGCCGCCATCGCCCGCGCCCTGGCCATCGAGCCCGACGTGCTCCTGATGGACGAGCCCTTCGCCTCCCTCGACGCCCAGAACCGGCGGATCATGCAGAACGAGGTGCGCCGCATCTGGCGGGAAACGGGGCGGACGATCCTCTTCGTCACCCACTCGATCGAGGAGGCGGTGGCGATCGGGACCCACCTCATCATGCTCTCGGCCCGGCCGGCCCGCATCCGGGAGGCGATCAGGAACGACGGTCGCGTCGAGCGCGCCAAGCTGATCGACGATCTCAACGCGATGATCATGGAAGAAGTCGAGCGCCAGCAGGGAGGAGCGAGCCTATGATCAAACCCTACACGGCTGTCGGGCTGATCCCCACGGTCCGGGGGATCCGGAAGCGCAAGGACATCATGCTCAACCTCGAGCACCTCTCCCACCTGGTGAAGGCGGCCTCGTGGCTCTCGAGCCTGGACCTGCCGGTCAGGCTCATCGCCTTCCCCGAGGGGGCGCTCCAGGGGTTCAACGACGAGGTCCTCGACCTCGATCACGTCAAGTTCGCCCGCGAAGGCGCCATCGACATCCCCGGCGAGGAGACCGACTTTCTGGGCAAGATCGCCAAGGAGTACAACGCCTTCATCGTGGCCCAGGCCAAGGCCCGGCACCCCGACCTGAAAGACCGCTTCTTCAACGTGGGCTTCATCATCAACCCGCAGGGCAAGGTGATCCTCAAGCACTACAAGGTCTCCCCGCTCTTCCCCGTGGAGCACTCGGTCTGCCCCCACGACGTCTACGACTGGTGGGTGGAGAAGTACGGCCGGAACTTGAACACCTTCTGGCCTGTGGTGGACACCGAGATCGGCCGCCTGGGGATCATGATGGCCAACGAGGGGTCGTATCCCGAGAACGCCCGCGCCCTCGCCATGAACGGCGCCGAGGTCGTCTATCGCGCCTCGTACCCCCACCCGGCCACCGGCAACGAGATCTTCGAGATCCAGAGCCGGGCCCGGGCGCTGGACAACAACCTGTACATCGTCGCGCCCAACATGGGAACGTACTACCTCTTCCCCGAGGAGACGACGCCGATCGACACCTTCGGCGGCCGCTCCTTCATCATCAACTACAAGGGGCAGATCGTCGGCCGCCAGGACTACGGCGCCGGCTCGACCTACGTCGGGGGCGTCATCGACATCGAGGCGATGCGCGACCATCGCGCCCGGGCCCAGTGGGACAACTGGATGAAGGACCTGCGCACCGAGCTCTACCAGATCGTGTACGAGAAGCCGATCTACCCGAAGAACCTCTACCTGAAGCGGGCGCCCATGAAGCACGCCGAGTACCTGGAGAAGGTCATCAAGAAGCAGATCCGCCTGATGCACGACCGCGGCATCTGGGCGCGGCCGGGGCGCTAGTCCCATAAAAGCCGTCCGCATCCACGAGTTCGGGATGTACCCCATCAGGGGTCTCCCGATCACCCCGGGCTTCGAGGTGGCGGGGCGGATCGTGAAGGTCGGCGACGCGGTCCCCGAGTTCAAGGCGGACGACCGCGTCGGCGCCATGCTGAACGCCGGAGGCTACGCTGAGCGCGCGGCGGCCCCGGCAGCGACGCTCTTCGCTGAGGGAGTTCGGCCGGCTGGCGCCCGGGGAATCCGTCCTGATCCACGCCGCCGCGTCGGGAGTCCGGCGATCCAGCTCGCCAGGCTCTTCGGGGCCCGCGTCTTCGCCACGGCGTCCGCCGATGACAAGCTCGCGCTCGCCCGGGAGCTGGGAGCCGACGAGACCATCAATTACACGACGCAGGACTTCACCGAGATCGTCACGGCCAAGACGGCCGGCCGCGGGCAGGATCCGTCCGATCATCAGCGCGACGTTCCAGCTCGACGAGGTGGCCAAGGCCCACGACCACCTCTCCCAGCGGCAGACCCGGGGGAAAGTCCTGCTCGTCCCGTAGGACCCTCACCCCACCCTCTCCCTGGGAGGGAGAGGGAGCAAGCGCTTACCGATCGCGGAGCTTGCGCAGGGCCTCCGCCCGCATCTGCTGCATGGCGCGCGTCTCCTGGGCGGAGTAGCGCTCCTCCTTCCAGGGGTCGGCATGCATGTGATAGCCGTTGACCTCCCAGAAGCCCGGGGCGTTCACGTCCAGGAACTCGAAGGCCCGCACCCACTTGGCGCTCTTCCAGAAGTAGAGCTTGGGCACCACCAGGCGGCACGGCCCGCCGTGGTCGGGCTCGAGGTCGCGGCCGTTGTGCTTGATGGCCAGGAGCACGTCGTCGTCGATCAGGTCCTCGAGGGCGATGTTGGTCGTGTACCCCGCCTCGGAGTGGACCATGACCGCAGCCGCCTGCGGCTTGACCCGGACATGCTTCATGATCTCGCGGATCGGGACGCCCTCCCACCGGTTGTCCAGCTTGCTCCAGCGCGTGACGCAGTGGACGTCCGAGGTGATCTCCACGCAGGGCAGCTTGAGGAACTCCTCCCAGGCCCAGGAGACCTCCGCCTCCACCAGGCCGAAGCAGCGGAACGTCCACCTCCGCATGCTGGGGTACGGGGTCAGGCCGTAAGTCAGCACCGGCCACTTCTGGGTCAGCACCTGGCCCGGGGGCAGGCGTTTTTGGATTTCGGGATCAGGCTCTTGCACGAAACGCCTCCAGAATGACACGGCCTCAATTCTACACCAAAAGTTATATAATGGCCCAACATGGCGCTCAGTAAGCCTCGGGGCCGCCTCTTCCGGAAGTACGTGGTGCTCTTCGTGACCCTGGTCAGCGGAGCCCTGGTCACCAGCGGCCTCGTGGAGATCTATTTCTCCTACCAGGAGAACAAGACGGCCCTCGGTCGCATCCAGCGGGAGAAGGCCCAAGCGGCCGCCTCCAAGATCGAGCAGTTCATCAAGGAGATCGAGCGCCAGATCGGCTGGACCACCCAGGCCCAGTGGGGAGCCCGGTCCATGGCCCTGGACCAGCGGCGCTTCGACTATCTCAGGCTTCTGAAGCAAAGCCCCGCTGTGACCGAGATCAGCCAGCTCGATACGGCCGGCAAGGAACAGCTCCGCGTTTCCCGCCTGGCCATGGACGTGGTCGGAAGCCAGACGGACTTCTCCCAGGAGCCAAAGTTCGTCGAGGCCAACGCGGGAAAGATCTACTTCAGCCCGGTGTATTTCCGGAAAGAATCCGAGCCGTACATGACCGTCTCCATGCCGCGGAGCGGAGAGGATCCGGGGGTGACCGTGGCCGAGGTGAATCTGAAGTTTATCTTGGATGTGCTTTCCCAGATCAAGGTCGGCAAGGCCGGGCAGGCGTATGTGGTGGACTCGCGGAGACGCCTGATTGCCCACCCGGACATCAGCCTGGTCCTCCAGAAGACCGACCTGTCGGGACTCCCCCATGTCCAGGCCATCCGCTCGGCCACCCCGAGACCGGCCGGCGACCCGGACGAACCGACGATCGCCAAGGACTTCCAGGGCCGGCAGGTCCTGACCGCCTTCGCTTCCATTACTCCCCTGGGATGGCTGGTTTTCGTCGATCTCCCCCTGGAAGAGGCCTTTGCCCCGATCTACGCCTCAGCCCTCCGCACGGTCCTGCTCCTCCTCCTCGGCATCGCCCTGTCGGTCCTGGCAAGCCTGTTCCTGGGACGGAAGATGGTGACCCCGATCCGGGCGCTCCAGGCCGGCGCTGCCCGCATCGGCGCGGGGGATCTCGGCCACCGCATCGAGGTGCGCACCGGGGACGAGCTGGAGGCGCTGGCCGACCAGTTCAACAGCACGGCCGGCCAGCTTCAGGAGTCTTACGCCAACCTGGAGCAGAAGGTCGAGGACCGGACGAAGGAACTGCGCGAGGCGCTCGAACAGCAGACGGCCACCGCCGAGATCCTGCGGGTCATCAGCAGCTCGCCGTCGGACCTCCAGCCGGTCATGAACGCCGTCGCCGAGAACGCTGCACGCGTCTGCGACGCGGCTGATGCCCTAATATTCCGCGTCCAAGGAGATTCCGTCGTACTCGCGGCTCGGTTTGGTTCGATCCCGACGACCCGGACCTTGGGCGATCGGATTCCCCTGACCCGAGACGAGACACACTATTGTCGAGCAATCGTTGACCGGCAAACGCTCCACTACCCCGATTTCGCCGCCGTGGTCGATACCGAGTTCCCGCACCTCAAGACCCGCATGCAGATCACGGGACACCGAACCGAGCTCGTGACTCCACTCTTGCGTGAAGGAGTGCCCATCGGGGCCATCGCGATCCGCCGGACAGAGGTTCGTCCATTCTCGGAAAAGCAGATCGAGCTGGTCAAAACCTTCGCGGACCAGGCCGTGATCGCCATCGAGAACGTCCGCCTCTTCCAGGAACTGCAGGCGCGCACGCGCGACCTGGCCCGCTCGGTGGAGGAGCTGAAAGCCCTCGGCGAGGTTAGCCAGGCGGTCACCTCCACCCTGGACCTCGAACGCGTGCTCACTACGGTCGTTGCCCACGCCGTCCAGCTTTCGGGGACGGATGGCGGGGCCGTCTACGAGTACGACGACGCGACACAAGAGTTTCACCTCCGGGCCACCCACCGGATGGAAGAGGAGCTGGTTGAGGTGCTCCGGGCCGCACCAATCCGCCTCGGTGAGGGTACCACCGGGCAGGCGGGCGCGACCCGGGCACCGGTTCAGGTCGCGGACCTCGCGGACGAGCGGCAATATACGGTCACGCGGATACGGTCCATCTTTGCCCGGCTGGGTTACCGGTCTGTCCTCGCCGTTCCGCTCCTTCTCGAGCAGCGGATCCTTGGCGCCCTGACCGTCTGGCGACGGGAGGCCGGCAGCTTTGCCCCCGAGGCCGTGAACCTGCTCCAGACCTTCGCCGCGCAGTCGACCCTGGCCATCCAGAACGCCCGGCTGTTCCTGGAGATCGAAGACAAGAGCCGGCAGCTCGAAGTCGCCAGCCGCCACAAGTCGGAGTTCCTCGCCAACATGTCCCACGAGCTCCGCACGCCGCTCAACGCCATCATTGGCTTCTCCGAGGTTCT
This sequence comes from Candidatus Rokuibacteriota bacterium, assembly GCA_016179965.1. Classification (GTDB taxonomy): domain Bacteria; phylum Methylomirabilota; class Methylomirabilia; order Rokubacteriales; family CSP1-6; genus CSP1-6. The sequence goes on from JACPCF010000069.1 coordinate 11,144, forward strand.
CCTAGAGCGGATGTTCGGCGAGGTCAACGAGAAACAGGCTGAGTACCTCCAGGACATCTTCTCTTCCGGCCGCCACCTCCTCTCCCTGATTAACGACATCCTGGACCTCTCTAAGATCGAGGCGGGGCGGATGGAACTGGAGCTGGCCAGCTTCGATCTGCCGCTCGCGCTGCAGAACGCGATGACGCTCGTCCGGGAGCGGGCCGACCGGCACGGGATTGCCCTCGGCCTCGCCGTGGACGACCGCCTCGGGACGTTCGTGGGCGACGAGCGGAAGCTGAAACAGATCCTCCTGAACCTACTCTCCAATGCCGTCAAGTTCACCCCCGAGGGCGGCCGGATCAGCGTCCGCGCTCTACCCGCTGACGGCTCGGTGGAGATCTCCGTCACCGACACGGGCGTCGGCATCGCCCCCGAAGACCAGGAGGCGATCTTCGAGGAGTTCCGCCAGGTGGGGTCGGACTACGCGCGCAAGCGCGAAGGGACGGGGCTTGGGCTCACGCTGACGAGGAAGTTCGTGGAGATGCACGGCGGCAAGATCTGGGTGAAGAGCGAGGTGGGCAAAGGCTCCACCTTCACCTTCACCCTCCCGGTGCGGGAGAAGTGAGGTGGGACCGCCTCAGAGCAGTTTGGTCAGGACCTCGGCCGGGATCTGCGCTCGCAGGGCGGGGTACGCTTCCAGAAGCCGCGCGATGTCGGCAAGGTCCTTCTGGCGCTTGCTGGGCCGGCGCGTCTCGTCCGTCACCGCCCACAGCTTCCCCTGGACGACATCCTCCAGGCGGGCCACCGGCAGTCGAAGACCCAGCACCTCTCGCATCGCTGCCCGGTCCACGAATGGGGCATACCGTGGATCCATCTGTATCTGCACCCGGAGATCCGATCCCGACAGAGAGACGTTCAGGCTGTGGGGGAATCGCTCGACGGTGAACGCTTCGCGCAGTAGAGTCTCCGCTCGGGAAAGCTGGTCCAGGGCAATGACGACATCGAGGTCCAGGCTCACCACCGGCTCGGCATATGCGTTGACGGCCTGGCCACCGACCAGGCAATATCGGATGCCGTGGTCGGTCAACAGGGCGATCAGTCGGTCGAGAAAATCGACCCTGTCCTCCACCACGATCCTCCAGAAAGCCCGCGCGCGCACAGTCGCCATTATAGCAGGTGAGCCAGGGAGCTAGCGATCTATGGCCAACGAGCTGATCCTGATCGTCGAGGACAACGAGAAGAACCGGAAGCTCGTGCGCGACGTGCTCCAGTTCAAGGGGTACCGGACCGCCGAGGCCGAGAGCGCCGAGGAAGGGATCCGGCTCGCCCAGGAGTCCCCCCCTGCCCTGATCCTCATGGATATCCAGCTCCCGGGGATGAACGGCATCGAGGCGCTCGGCCGCCTCCGAGCCGATGCCAGGACGAAGAAAATCCCGGTGATGGCGGTCACGGCGTCCGCCATGACCCACGATCGGCAGAAGATCATGGCCGCGGGGTTCGATGGCTACCAGACCAAGCCGATCAACGTGAAGGAATTCCTCGAGGCCGTCCGTCAGATGCTCGACCGCCATCAGACGGCAGGAGGTGTGTCGTGAGCGCCCCGGCCAAGATCCTCGTGGTGGACGACACCCCCCAGAACGTCAAACTCCTGGCCGATCTGCTGACAGTCAAGGGCTTCGCCGTGGTCACGGCGGCCTCCGGGCCGGAGGCGCTGGAGAAGGTGGAAAAGGAGCAGCCGGACCTGGTGCTCCTCGACGTCATGATGCCGGGGATGAGCGGCTACGAGGTGTGCCGGAAGATCCGCGAGAACCGCGCGACCGCCATCCTCCCGGTGGTGATGGCGACGTCGCTCGATCCCGCCCAGGAGCGCGTCAAGGGGATCGAAGCCGGCGCCGACGACTTCCTCACCAAGCCCATCAACCAGCCCGAGCTCCTAGCGCGCGTCCGCTCGCTGCTCAGGATCAAGGAGATGTACGACACCATTCAGGCCCAGGCTGCCCAGCTTTCCGAGTGGAACAAGACCCTCGAGGAGCGCGTCCAGGAGCAGGTCACCCAGCTCGAGCGCCTGGGGCGGCTCAAGCGCTTCTTCTCCCCCCACCTCGCCGAGCTGATTGTGGCCGGCGGCGCCGAGGACCCGCTCAGGACCCACCGTCGCGAGGTCACGGTCGTTTTTCTGGATCTCCGGGGCTTCACCGCCTTCGCCGAAACCTCCGAGCCCGAGGAGGTCATGGGCGTCCTCCGCGAGTACCACGCCGAGATGGGGAAGCTGATCCTCGAGCATGACGGGACGCTGGAGCGCTTCACGGGCGACGGGATGATGATCTTCTTCAACGATCCGACACCGGTGCCGAACCCCGCCGAGCGGGCCCTTCGGATGGCCGTGGCCATGCGGGACCGGGTCGACGAGCTGATCGTCAAATGGCGCAAGCGCGGGTACGACCTCGACTTCGGGGTGGGCATCGCCCAGGGCTACGCCACCATCGGCGCGATCGGCTTCGAGGGGCGATGGGATTACGGAGCCATCGGGACGGTGACCAACCTCGCCGCCCGCCTCTGCGGCGAAGCCAGGCCCGGCCAGATCCTGATCTCCCAGCGCCTGATGGGAACGGTGGAGGAGCTGGTGGAGGTCCAGCCCGTGGGCGAGCTCACGCTCAAGGGCTTCTCCCGCCCTGTCACCACCCATAACGTCCTCCGCCTCAAGGGATAGCAGCGCGTGAGGCTCCTCGGCTGCGCGACCGCGCTGGCTCTCCTGGCCGGTCTAGCCGGGGCAGATCAAGGTGGCTGGCAAGGCGTTTGACGCCGACGGCAAGCTCGACGGGACGGCGACCTTTTCCACGAAGCAGGCCACGCTTGACCCGGGCGAGAAAGCCGAGATCAACCTGGAGTTCCTTACCGTCATGGGGCCGAAGATCCAGCAGGTCAAGAAGCACGAGCTAACGGTCGTCGAGGCTCCGGCAAAGTAGTGACGATCCGGCGCGGCATGAAGTTCATGCCACGCCGGGACCCCAGCAAGGTCTTCCGGTAGCCCATGGTGGCACCGGCCTGCCAAATGTGCACGGGGACGGCTCCGCCGAGCTTGAGCCGCCTGAGGTCCTGCCCCTTATTCGGCGAATACTTCCGGCCCCCAGGCCCCTGGCATATCGCATGCACAACCAGGGGTCATGAGGCGCTCGATCATCCTCACGATCCTCCTGACGCTGGGCATCCTCTTGGTGGGGCTCATCAGCGTCTTCGGCGCCGAGGCCGGGGTTGCGCCCGACCGCACCTTCGAGACGCCCCCGGCCTTGAGGCTCGACTCACTCTACTTCCGGGTGCAGGAGGCGGCCGTCGAGTTGTTCCGCCAGGGCTGCCTGGAAGTCAAGGTAGTGGTCTTCCCCAACGGGGATGGCGGCGTCCAGGTGTACGCCACCTGCGTCGAGTGGCAGGAAGTCCGGCCCGCCTCGCAGTAGCGCCCCCGCCGCGCCCCCCAACAAAACACGTTTCGAATCTCCGCTTGAGGGCCTATAATGAAGGTGTGCTTCGGACGTGCCCGCCCGTGGAGGCCCGTTGACCCCGCCACAAACTCAAGGAAGGAACATCCCGAATGAACGAAGAACGTAACGAAGAACGTAAACTGGCCCTGTTCATCGACTTCGAGAACATCGCCCGAGGCGTCAAGGAGGCCCAGTACAAGGGCTTCGAGATCAAGCTGGTGCTCGAGCGGCTGGTCGAGAAGGGCAAGATCATGGTCCGCCGCGCCTACGCCGACTGGAGCCGCTACGCCGAGTACAAGCGCCCGTTCCACGAGCACGCCATCGAGCTGATCGACGTGCCCCAGAGCCGCTACAGCGGGAAGAACTCGGCGGACATCCGGATGGTGGTGGATGCCATGGACCTGGCCTACTCCAAGGCCCACGTGGACACGTTCGCCCTGATCTCGGGGGACTCGGACTTCTCCCCGCTGGTCTCCAAGCTCCGGGAGAACGACCGCTATGTCATCGGCCTCGGCGTGAAGTCCTCGTCGTCGGAGCTGCTCGTCTCGAACTGCGACGAGTTCATCTTCTACGAGGACCTGATCCGGGAGGCGAAGAAGACGACCCTGCTGCGCGGGCTCCCGGAGAAGAAGGCCGAGGCCTTCGCTCAGCTGATTGACGCGGTCCAGGCGCTCCAGCGCGAGAACAAGGAGGTCCTCTGGGGGTCCATGGTCAAGCAGACCATGATCCGCAAGAACCCCGCCTTCAACGAGAGCTACTACGGCTACTCGACCTTCTCCAAGCTCCTGGAGGAAGCCGCCAAGCAGAAGGTCCTCACGCTGGAGCGGGACGCCAAGAGCGGGACGTACATCATCACCTCCATCGCCGAGGAAGGCCGCGCCGCCTGAGCCCCGCTCATGCTGGTCTCCCGGCTCTGGCCGGCGGTTCTGGCCCTTCTGCTTGTTCCCGCCCAGGCTCGGTCCCAGGAGGCCCGCTTCGCCCTACCGCCGGGATTCACCATCTCCGTCTTCGCCTCCGGCTTCGACCGCGCCCGTTTCATGGCCGTGGACCCGCGCGGGACGCTGCTGCTCTCGGACCCGGGCGCGGGGAAGGTCTTCGCGCTCCCCGACGCCGATCACGACGGCAAGGCCGATCGGGTCGTCGAGGTCGTCGGCGGGCTGAGCCGACCCCACGGCCTTGCGTTCCAGGACGGTAAGCTCCTCGTCGGGGATTCCGACCGCGTCCTCCGCTTCGCCTACGACCCGGTCAGCATGCGGGCGAGCCGCCCGGAGGTCGTGGTCGAAGGCCTCCCCCGCGGCGGCAACCATCCGTTCAAGACGGTGATCGTCGGGCCCGACCGCCGGCTCTACGTCTCCATAGGCTCCTCCTGCAACGTCTGCGAGGAGCGCGACCCGCGGCGCGCTGCCATCCTGAGGTATAACGCCGACGGTTCAGGAGAAACGCTTGTCGCCACCGGCGTGCGGAACGCCGTCGGGATCGCCTTCCACCCCGTCACGGGGAAGCTCTGGGCCACGATCAACGAGCGCGACTGGCGCGGGGACGACGTGCCTCCCGACTACATCACCGAGGTCGTCGCGGGCGGCTTTTACGGCTGGCCCTACTGCTACGTCCAGGGAGGGAAGGTCCATCCCGACTCCGAGTACACGAATCCCCAGGCCTGCGCCCGCACGACGCTCCCGACGCTCGAGATCCAGGCCCACTCGGCCCCGATCGGCCTCGCCTTCTACACCGGCCGGCAATTCCCGCAAGAGTACCACGGCGATCTCTTCGTCGCCTACCAGGGCTCCTGGAACCGGTCGGTGCCCACCGGCTACAAGCTGGTCCGCGTCCGGATGAAGGACGGCCGGCCCCAGGGGATCGAGGATTTCGCGACGGGCTGGCTCCAGGGCGGCCGCACGTACGGGAGCCTCGTGGATGTCGTCGTCGGCTCGGACGGAAGCCTCTACCTCTCCGACCAGCAGGGCGGCGTCATCTACCGGATCAGTTACTCCCCCGCCCGCTGATGAAGGATCCGCGCCCGCTGGCGGGCGGCCGCGTCCTGGACCTCACCTGGGTGCTGGGCGGCCCCTTCGCCGCCATGCAGCTCGGCGACCTCGGGGCCGAGGTCATCAAGATCGAGCCTCCCGAGGGCGACTACGCGCGGACGGTTCCGCCGCACTTCCTCCACGGCGACTCCCTCTTCTACGTCTCGATCAACCGCAACAAGCTGAGCCTGGTCCTGGACCTGAAGCGTCGCGACGGCCTCAGGGTGCTCCGTCCTCATCTCCGCCTTCTCGCCGGAGGCGACGCGCCGGCTCAAGATCGACTATCCTCGCCTCCGCCGAGTGAACCCGCGCCTGATCGTGGCCAACCTGATCGCCTTCGACAACAAGGAGCCGTGGCGCGACAAGCCCGGCTTCGATTCCGTCGTCCAGGCCATGGGCGGCGTGATGAGCCTGACGGGCGAGGCGGGCGGCCCGCCGGCGCGGGTGGGCTATCACGTGGGGGACCAAACCGCCGGGCTCTACCTCGCGACGGCGATCCTGGCGGCGCTGATCGGGCGCGAGCGGACGGGCCGCGGCCAGCGCCTGGAGGTCTCGCTCCTCGACTGCCAGGTGGCCTACCTGACGATGCTCGCCCAGAACTACCTTCAGTCCGGCGAGGTCCCCGGCCCGAGGGGGAACCGCAACCCGCTCGTCCCGCCCGTCGGGGCCTACCGCACTTCTGACGGCAAGTGGGTGATGATCACGGTCACCGCGGAGAAGTTCTGGCACGGGCTCTGTCGCGCCCTAGGGCATCCCGAGTGGAGCGCCGATCCGCGATTCGCCACGGCCCGAGCGCGCCTCGTCCACGCCGACACGCTCTACGCCCTCTGCGAGGACGCGTTCGGAAAGTTCACTCAGGCGGAGGTGCTGGCTCGGCTCGACCGGGAGGAGGTTCCGGCGGGGCCCGTCCAGCGGGTGGACGAGGTCCTCGCCCACCCGCTCACGCGCTCACGGCAGATGCTCGTCCGCGTTAAACACCCCCGCGGCGGGGAGCTCTCGCTCCTCGGCAGCCCGATGAAATTTTCCGATGTCCCGCGCCCGCGCGTCACGGCGCCGCCATCCCTCGGCCAGGACACGGAGAAGATCCTGCGGGGGCTCCTGGGTTACTCGGGCCGGCGCATCAAGGCGCTGTGGGACGCGGGCGTCACCCGCCCCGCCGCTACCAGGGGTTGATCAGTCGGTCCAGCGAGAAGGCCCCGCCACCCCCGACCATGACCGCGGCCGCCATGGCCAGGAGGGCCAGGTTCATCTCAAAGCCGTGGCCCTTCCCCTGCTGGAGCGACCAGTTGATGAAGAAGCCGTTGGACCAGTGGACCTTGGAGATGGCGACGAGCATGACGATCGCCAGCCCCAGCGCTGCCGGGCGCGACAGGAAGCCCACCAGGACGGCGAGCCCGCCGAAGCACTCGGTCAGCCCGGCCAGCACGGTCAGCGGCGCGGGAATCTTCAGGGCCGACTGGAAGAAGCCAATCGTGCCCTTGAGGCCGGGGCCGCCGAACCAGCCGAAGAGCTTCTGCGCGCCGTGGGCGAAGAAGATGACGCCCAGGACGAGCCGCACAATCAGGAGGGACCAGGATGGGAAGGTGCCGAAGAGCTCCATGGCGCGGTTGCCTCCTCGTGTGTGGTTGGGCTATGCTGACGCTGCTCCGCCCGAGTCTACTACATCTACGGGAGGCAAGATGTCCGGATTGACGCGCGCCTGGCGTTCAAGGACTTCCCGCTGGAGGGGCACGCCCTCGCGCGGCCGGCGCACGAGGCGGCCCGCTGTGCGGGAGCCGCGGGCAAGTACTGGGAGTACCACGACCGATTGTTCCAGGCTCAGCCCAACTTCGAGCGAGCGGATCTTCTCCGCTATGCGAGGGACCTCGGGATACCGGCTGAGAGGTTCGCTCAGTGCTTGGACGGCGGCCGGTTCCGACCCCTGGTCGAGGCGGACGTGGAGCAGGGGCGGCAGCTCGGCGTCGCGGGGACGCCGACCTTCTTCATCAACAGCATGCGGTTGGAAGGAGCGGCCTCGATCGAGGTGTTCAGGCAAGTGGTGGACATGATGCTGCCCGAGGGCCAGAAGCGCTGACCGGAGGCCCGGTGAGCGAGTCCCCGACGAGTCAGTACGTGGACGTCAGCGCCGTGCCGTGGCAGGAGCGCTATCCCGGCGTGCACTGGAAGGTTCTCTGGGAAGACCCGGCCCGCAAGACGCGCGCCCTCCTCATGCGCTATGAGCCCGGCGCCACAATCCCGCGGCACCGCCACGTGGGGGACGAGCAGATCTTCGTCCTGGAGGGAAGCGTCTCCGACGACACCGGCACCTGCACCGCGGGCAACTACGCGCGGCGCCCGCCCGGATGCGTGCACGCGGTGGTAAGCCGCACGGGAGCCCTCGTTCTCGCCATCACCACCGGCCCGACCGAGCCGGTTTAGGCCTGCTCCGGCTCGCCGATGTCGAGAGCGTCCGAAAGCGTCTTCAACAGGAGAAAGAGGCTGGCCTTCACCTCCTGGTCGTAGTCCACCGACTCCGGGTCGCCGCCGTAGAAAAACGTCAGGAGGTACTGGACCAGGTTCGGGTGCGGGAACTCCCCTCCGCCCTGGACGCTCCTGAGAAAGATCCGCGGGTCGGCGCCCTCCCACTGCTCCAGCCACTCCGTCGTCGCCTCGTAGGCCTCCTGGATGCGATGCTGAGCGACGGGCGGGAACGGCGCCCCCAGGCTCGCCTCCAGGATCTTGAAGAGCAGGAAGGCCAGACCCAGAGCAGCCTTTTGAACGGTGGCATCGAACTCCTTTGTGACGACCTGGCAGAAGGCCGCGACGTGGGGCTGCCGCCCGAGGAACTGGTGCGCCTCCTCCTCCTTTCGGCCGGGGGGATACGAGGTGATCTCGCGCCAGACCTCATCCACCAGGGACTGGTCAATCGCTCGCACGTCGCCTCCGGATCGGACGATTCTGCTTGCGGGGAGTCGGAGTTCTGAAGTATCGTGAACGTTCGGCGGCACGAATTCTAACATACCACTCTTGCGAGGGCTACGCAGATGAACGATCCGTGCGGGCAGCCGATCGGCTGGATCCTGGTGGTGTTCGGGCTTCTCGGGCAGGCCTTGTTCTCCGCGCGCTTTCTGGTTCAGTGGATCGCGTCGGAGCGGAAGAAGGAGAGCGTGATCCCCATCTACTTCTGGTACTTCTCCGTCGGGGGCGGGCTCACGCTCCTGATCTACGCCATTCTCCGCCTGGATCCCGTGTTCATCGTCGGGCAGGCCGCGGGCCTGTTCGTCTATTGTCGGAACCTCTTCCTGATCTGGCGCAAGCGGGAGCTGGCTGCCACGCAGGGGGCGTGATCGAGGCCAGCGTGACGAGGAGGAGCATCGTGGAGCCATCCATCCGGTGGGCGAGCGGAAACAACCGGCCGATCCTCATGATCCCCGGCCCCACGGAGCTGCCGTGGCCGGTCATCCAGGCCATGAACCAGCCCCCCATCATCCAGTACGACCTGAACTTCGACCTGAACATCCTCGAGCCCACCACGCTGGCCCTCCGCGAGGTCTTCCAGACCCGGAACGGCGAGGTCATCATGATGCCGGGCTCGGGGCGGACGGCGCTCGAGAGCTCGGCCATCTCCCTCGTCGAGCCCGGCGACCGCGTCGTCGTGATCGTGGCGGGGCAGTTCGGCGTGCTGATGCGGGAGATCATGGCCCGCGTCGGCGCTCAGGTGACGGAGTTCTCGGTGGAGTGGGGGCAGCCCCTGGACCTTGGGCGTCTCGAGCGCGAGGTCGAGCGGGTCAAGCCCAAGATCCTCACGCTGGTGCACAACGAGACCTCGACGGGCTCGACCTACCCGGCCGATCTGGTCGGCGCAATCGCCCGCAGGCATGGCGCCCTCTTTCTCCTCGACAGCGTCTCGTCGCTCGCGGGGCTCGACGTGCAAACCGACGCGTGGGGGGTGGACTGCAACATGACCGGCTCCCAGAAGTGCCTGGCGGCCCCCCTCGGGATGGCGCTCGTCTCGGTGAGCCCCCGGGCCTGGCAGGCCATGGCGCAGCGCACGCGGAAGGCGGGGACGTGGGTGTACGACCTCCTCCGCTGGCGGGAATTCTGGGTTCCGGTCTCCCGCGGCGGCAAGATCCCCGACGGCGCCCCGCGCCGCCAGCCCGTCTCCATCCCCACCCACCTCACCCTGGCCATGCAGGCGGCGGTCCAGCTGATCCTCGACGAGGGCCTGGCCAACCGCCTCCTGCGTCACGCCGTGGCGGGGCGCGCGTTCCGGGCCGGGCTGGACGCGCTGCGGCTTGAGCTCTTCCCCGATTCTTCCATCGCCTCCAACACGGTCTCGTGCTTCAAGGTCCCCAACGGCCTCGAGGCCAACGCGGTCGTCACGCACATGCGCGACCGCTACGGCATCCTGATCGGCACGGGGCTGGACCGCTTCCGCCACTCCACCTTGCGGGTCGGCCACATGGGGATCACCGCCAGCCCGCTCTACGTCCTGCCGACGCTGTCGGCCATCGAGCTGGCCTTACGCGATCTGGGTTATAAGTCAGAGGCAGGCGCCGCAGTCGCGGATCAGGAGGAGGAGCTGACCCGCCGGCTCGGCCGAGCCCGCGTCGCCATTAACATCCGCGCCCACGCCAGGTTCACCGAGCCCGTCTTCCGCGCCTGCCCGACCCTCAAGCTCGTCTCCGTCTGGGGAACCGGCGTGGACAACGTGGATCTCCACGCCGCCGGCTGGAACGGCGTGACCGTCTGCAACACGCCCGGCGTCAACGCCAAGGCGGTGGCCGAGCACGCG
>JACPCF010000070.1 GCA_016179965.1 Candidatus Rokuibacteriota bacterium
ATCCTACCTGATCAACGAGACGATCGCTAAGGCGCGGTACGGGGCGGTGAGCCGGATGAACTTCGAGGCGCCGCTGACGTCCCTGGTGTGGCTGACCTCATTCGTTTCGGTCGTGCTCACCTACTTCGCCTCCTACATGCTGATTCGCGATCTGGGCGACGGGAGCCTCTGGTGGAAGCTCTCCACGGTCATCACGTGCGGGACGCTGGCCGGCGCAATCATCCCGGAGCTCGTCAAGGTCTTCACCTCCACCGACTCGCGTCACGTGCGCGAGGTGGTGGCCTCGGCGCGCGAGGGCGGGGCCTCGCTGGACATCCTCTCGGGCCTCGTGGCCGGCAACTACAGCGCGTACTGGCTGGGGATGGTGGTCATCCTGCTCATGGGGATCGCGTACGGGGTCAGCACGACGGGGCTGGGCGCCCTGATGGTCGCCCCGGCCGTGTTCGCCTTCGGGCTCGTGGCGTTCGGCTTCCTGGGCATGGGGCCGGTGACGATCGCCGTGGACTCCTACGGTCCGGTCACCGACAACGCCCAGTCGATCTTCGAGCTGTCGGTCATCGAGCAGATTCCCAACGCCAAGGGGGAGATCAAGGCGCAGCACGGCTTCGACGTGAACTTCGAGCAGGCCAAGCACCTGCTGGAGGAGAACGACGGCGTTGGCAACACCTTCAAGGCGACGGCCAAGCCCGTGCTGATCGGCACGGCGGTGGTCGGCGCCACCACGATGATTTTCTCCATCATCGTCCTGCTGACGCGGGGCCTGGTGGAGAACCTGGACAAGCTCTCGCTCCTCCACCCGCCGTTCCTCCTGGGACTCATCACGGGAGGCGCCATGATCTACTGGTTCACGGGCGCGTCCACCCAGGCGGTGACGACGGGCGCCTACCGGGCGGTGGAGTTCATCAAGGCGAACATCCGGCTCGAGGGAGTGACGAAGGCCTCCGTCGCGGACAGCAAGAAGGTGGTGGAGATCTGCACCCAATACGCCCAGAAGGGGATGTTCAACATCTTCCTGACCGTCTTCTTCGCCACGCTGGCGTTCGCGTTCCTGGAGCCGTACTTCTTCATCGGCTACCTCATCTCGATCGCGCTCTTCGGTCTCTTCCAGGCCGTCTTCATGGCGAACGCGGGGGCCGCCTGGGACAACGCCAAGAAGATCGTGGAGGTGGAGCTGAAGGAGAAGGGCACGGCCCTCCACGCCGCGACCGTCGTCGGAGACACCGTCGGCGACCCCTTCAAGGACACCTCATCGGTCGCCTTGAACCCCATCATCAAATTCACCACGCTCTTCGGCCTGCTGGCGGTGGAGCTGGCCGTCACGCTCACGGCCGAGGGCGGGGCGGCGCTGAGCGGCGTCCTGGCCGCGGTGTTCTTCGGGATCTCCGTGGTGTTCGTCTGGCGGTCGTTCTACAGCATGCGGATCCGGGGCGGGGCGCCCGCGATGGCCTCGACGGGCGCCGGCGGGCGGGTGAGCGCCGCGGTGCGTGGGAAGTAACCGCGCCGTGGAGTTTCTCCTCGAGCTGGCGAGCGGCCGGTACGCGCTCGACGACCTCATCCGCTGGGGCGGGTACGCGGTCCTGGTGGCCATCGTCTTCGCCGAGACCGGGCTCCTGGTCGGCTTCTTCCTCCCGGGCGACTCGCTGCTCATCACCGCGGGCCTGGTGGCCGGGACGGGGGGCCTGAACATCTGGTGGCTCAACGCGCTCCTGATGGCGGCCGCGATCGCTGGCGACAGCGTGGGGTACGCGATCGGCTTCAGGGCCGGCCCTCGCATCTTCGCCCGGGAGGATTCGGTCTTCTTCCACCGCCGCCACCTGATCCGGACTCGGGAGTTCTACGAGCGCTACGGCGGCAAGACCATCGTGCTCGGATCGGCTGGGTCGTCAGCCTCACGTGGGCCGGGTACCTGCTCGGCCAGACGGTTCCCAATATCGACCAGCACGTCCACGTGATCGTCGCCATCGTCATTGCGCTCTCCGTACTTCCCATCGTCACCGAGATCATCAAGGCGCGCAGGAAGAAGCGGATCACCTCCACGTCGCCCCCATGAGGAGGAACTCCTAGTGGCATTCAGATTGATTCCACGCGAGGAGAAATTCTTCGACCTCTTCGAGCAGCAGGGGGCGAACATCGTGGCGGCGGCCCGCGTCCTGGAGGAGCTGGTCCACGACTATTCGAACGCCAAGGCCAAAGCCGAGCAGGTCAAGGACCTGGAGCACGCCGGCGACACCCTGACCCACGAGCTCGTGAAGAAGCTCAACACGACCTTCATCACCCCCATCGACCGGGAGGACATCTACGCGCTCGCCTGCCGGCTGGACGACGTGCTGGACCTGATCGACGCCGTGGCGGATCGCCTCCTCATCTACAAGATCGTCACGCCCACCGAGGGTTGCCTGGACTTCGCCAAGGTCATCGTCAAGACCGCGGAGGCGACCGACCGGGCGGTGCGCTGCCTCCGGACGCTCTCGCCCTACTACCACAAGCACGGCGTCGAGGTGAACCGGCTCGAGAACGAGGCCGACCGCCTGCTCCGGGACCTCCTGGCCGGGCTGTTCGAGGGGGTGGACCCTATCGAGGTCATCAAGTGGAAGGAGCTCTACGAGACGCTGGAGTCGGTGACCGACCGGTGCGAGGACGTCGTGAATGTCATCGAAGGCATCATGCTGAAGATGGCGTAGGGGCATGTCCAGCTCGCTCCTCCTCGTCGCCTTCATTATCCTGGTGGCCCTCGTCTTCGACTACATCAACGGCTTTCACGACGCCGCCAACTCCATCGCCACCGTCGTCTCCACGCGCGTGCTCTCCCCGATGCAGGCGGTGGTCTGGGCCGCCTTCTTCAACTTCGTGGCCGCCTTCGGCTTCGGGGTGAACGTCGCGAAGACCGTGGGGAAGGGCGTCGTGGAGGCGGCGATAGTGGACCACTGGGTGATCCTGGCGGGGCTCACCGGGGCGATCCTCTGGGATCTCATCACCTGGTACTACGGGCTCCCCACCAGCTCGTCGCACGCCCTCATCGGCGGCTTCGCGGGGGCGGCCGTGGTCAAGGCCGGCTTTGGATCCCTCATCCTCTCAGGTCTCGGCAAGATCATGGCGTTCATCATCCTGGCCCCCCTCCTGGGCCTGGCCGTCAGCTTCACCCTCATGGTGGCTGTCTTCTGGATCTTCCGCCGGGCGCACCCCGGTCGGGTGGATGGCCTGTTCCGCCGCCTGCAGCTGATTTCCGCCGCGGCCTACAGCCTCGGCCACGGCACCAACGACGCCCAGAAGACCATGGGGATCATCGCCATCCTGCTTTTCACCGCGGGCTACCTCGGGCCCGAGTTCTACGTCCCCTTCTGGGTGATCCTCGCGGCCCACGCCGCCATCGCCTTCGGCACGCTGGCCGGCGGCTGGCGTATCGTGAAGACCATGGGGATGCGGCTGACGAAGCTGCGGCCGGTCGGAGGCTTCTGCGCCGAGACGGCAGGCGCCCTGATGCTGATCGGGACCGCCGTCGGCGGCATCCCGGTGAGCACCACCCACACGATCACCGGCTCCATCGTGGGGGTCGGGGCGACCCAGCGCCTCTCGGCGGTGCGCTGGGGGCTGGCCGGGCGGATCATCTGGGCGTGGGTTCTGACGATCCCGCTCTCAGCCCTCCTGGCAGGGGCGACCTGGCTGATCCTCCCGCGCTGATGGGGCGGAACGCCGAGCGAGCGTCGCCCGTCAGCCGAGCCCTCGCGTGGCTCCTCCTGAGGCCGCTGGCCGTGCTCGGCGTGGCGCTGGCGTACCTGCCGTGGCGGTGGGGCCTCTGGGTGGGACGGCGGCTCGGCGACCTCGGCTACTGGGTTCTGCCGGGGCGCCGTGCGGTGGCGCGCGCGAACCTGGAGCGCGCCTTCGGGGGGGGGCGGAGCCGGAGCGAGCTGGGCCGGCTCTGCCGCGAGAGCTTCCGCCACCTGGGAATGACTGTCGTCGAGTGTTGCGCGCTATGTTTCGGCTCGCGCTCCACCCTGCTCTCCCGCGTGGACGTGGAGGGCGTGGATCACCTCAAGGCCGCCGCGGCCCACGGGCGGGGGATCCTGCTGCTCACCGCCCACCTGGGGAACTGGGAGCTCCTCGCCGCGGCCCACGTCCACACTGGGTACCCGCTGAGCGTGGTCGTTCGCCCGCTGGATTCCGCCGTCCTGGATCGGCTGGTCACCCGCTTCCGGGAGCGGGGGGGCGTCGAGGTGATCCCGAAGCGCCGCGCCCTTCGGGGCGTGCGGGAGGCGCTTCGCCGCGGGTGGATGGTGGGGATCCTGCTCGATCAGAACGCCTCCCGCCGCGAGGGGGTGTTCGTGCCGTTCTTTGGCGAGCCCGCCTCCACGTCGAAGAGCCTCGCTCTGCTCGCCCTCTGGTCCGGCGCCCCGGTGGTTCCCGTGTTCATCCAGCGTGAGAAGGAGGGGCGCCATCGCGTGACGATCGAGCCGGCGGTGCCGCCGCCGGCGACGGGGGACCGCGAGCAGGACGTCCTGGCCTTCACCACGGCGTTCTCACAGATCGTGGAAAGCAGGATCCGCCACTCGCCGGAGCAGTGGTTCTGGATGCATCGGCGCTGGCGAACCCGCCCGGCGGTCGCGGCGGTTGCGCTCGCGTTGCTCCTGTGGGGAGGATCCGCCCTTGCCCAGGAGCTGACGGCGTCCCTGGCCTCCTACCGGGCGGCCGCGGGGCGGGGGGAGGTCGCCGCGCTCAGCGGCGCGGCCTTCATGGAGCCGCGCTCGCCCCGGGGAGCGCCCACCCCCTTGGCCGGCGCCGGCATCGTGCTGCTGCCGACGGCGCCGGGCTTCCTCGGCGACCTCGAGGCGGTCAAGGCCCACGCCCGGGATTCGGCCGCGCGCTACCTCGGAGCGGCCGGCGAGGTGAAGCGGATCCAGGAGGCGTACGAGCGGGCCATCCGACAGGCCGGCGCCTCGGACCTGGTGTTCACCGCCGTGACCGACGAGGCGGGGCGCTTCGAGCTGAAGGGCGTCCCGGCTGGCGAGTGGGTGCTCCTCGCGCGGCACGAGATCCTCCACGCGAAGCCCCCGAAGAAGATTCCCCATCAGGAGCGAGTCTCGCGCCAGTTTCTTCTGGAGCCGCAGCCCAGCGGCTACCGAACCGTGACCTTCTGGCTGATGCCGGTCAGGGTGGCGGCGGGCGGGGAGGTCCGCGTGGAGCTCCACGACCGGAACCCCTGGCTGACGGGCGTGGCGGAAGAAAAAACTCAGGGCGTCACGCCGACACCCTGAGTGGAAATCCCGCGTTACTTCTTCTCGGCCTTCTTCTCCTCCATCTTCTCTTCCTTCTTCGCGGTGCCGCCCGCCTTCACCGTGACGGCCTTGGCGATCAGCTTGCCATCCGCTTCGGTGAACTGGACGTGAACCGGGTCGCCTTCCCTGAGGTCGGTGGCGACGACCGCCTTGCCGGCCTTCTTGATGGAGGTCTTGGTGTCCACCGCGAAGGTCCACTCCTTCTTGTCCTTGCCGACCACGGTGAGGCTCTCGGCCGTGGCGGCCTTCACGGTCCCGTTGGCGTTCTTGGACTTGCCGACTGCCTTGCCCGGGGCCGAGGTGGTGTCAGCGGCCTTCTTCTCCTCCATCTTCTTCTCCTGGGCGGCGACCAGTCCGGCTGAGCCGAAGAGGAAGAACGCGCTCAGGACCAAGACGAAGAGCTTTTTGGCTGTCATGGGCTCCCCCAAAAGAAACTCAGGGCGCCGTTTGGCGACGCCCTGAGGAACCTTCCGGGTCCGAGCGAAGTTTACTTCCTTGCGGCGCAGGGGTTAGCGCCTGCCGGCGCTGTTGAGGCTCCCTTGGCCGCGCACGGGTTGGCCGCCTTCTTCTCCATCTTGGCCATGGTCACCTTGCTGGCCATCATCTTGCCGCCGTCCTCGGTGTAGGAGATCTTGACGGTGTCCCCCGCCTTCAGCTTCTTGGCCGACTCGGCTACCTTGCCGCTGATGGCGAACGTCCACTCCTTCTTGTCCTTCCCCTCGACCACGAGGCTCGTGTCCGAGATGGACTTGACGGTGCCCTCGGCGGTCTTGGCCTTCGCCGCCGGCTTGGCTGCGCAGGGGTTGGCGGCCGGCTTGTCCATCTTCTTCTCCTGGGCGACGGCCAAGCCCACGGTCCCGACCAGGAACGCGAGGCCGAGGAACAGGACGAACAGTTTCTTAGCCCTCATCGAGTGCTCACCTCCTTTCTTAAGTATTTGTCAAATCAGCCTAATTCCTAGGGTGGGGGGTTTCAAGGAAATTGTCAAGTGGTTCTCCCTGGTTGACCAGGCCAAACCTTGTATGGTACAAAAGCGGTAATTTACCCGTCCTTATGCTGGCCCGACGTGGCATTCGATCAGTCGCCCTCTGGATCACCCTCATCAGCCTCCTGGGAATCCCCGAGGCCGGTGTAGGGGAGCCGTTTTTCCTCCCTTCGGACGAGCCTCTCGGTCCCTCGGTCCAGGCCGCCGCGGCCCTTCCCGTCCCGGACGCTGAGATCCTCCGCCCTCTGGAGCCGTCTGGCGCCGGATCTGGAAGCCTGTTGCCGCTGGACGAGGAGCAGACCGACCTGAGCCGCGATCCGTGGGCGGAGGCTTTCGCCGTCTCCCGGCCGGGCGAGGCGCTGGCGCCGCCGCCCTACCCCGTGGAGGTCAACAGCGCGGTGGAGCGCTTCCTGGAGCGCTTTCAGACGAGCCCTCGGCGGGAAGTGGTCAGCCGCTGGTTGGACCGGTCGAGCCGCTATTGGGACATGATCCGCCAGGTGTTCGAGAGAAAGGGCCTGCCGGAGGAGTTGGCCTTCACCGCCATGATCGAGAGCGGCTTCAATCCGCTCGCCGTCTCGCGGGCCGGCGCCAAGGGGCTCTGGCAGTTCATGGAGCGGACCGCGCGCCGGTACGGGCTCCGGGTAGATCGCTGGGTGGACGAGCGGCTGGACCCGGAGAAGTCCACCGAGGCCGCGGCCGACTACCTGAAGGATCTCTTCGGCCAGTTCGGCCACTGGTTCCTCGCCCAGGCCGCCTACAACGCCGGAGAGGTGAAGGTGGCGCGCGCCGTGGAGCGCGCCCGGAGCAACGACTTCTGGACCATCGCGCGCGGGCGCTGGCTCCGGGAGGAGACCAAGCAGTTCGTGCCGCAGATCCAGGCCGCCGCGCTGATCGGACGGGAGCCGGAGCGCTATGGCTTTCAGGTCACTCCGGACGAGCCGCTGGCGTACGAGGTCGTGAGCGTGCCGTTCTCGGTCGAGCTGAGAAGACTTGCCGAACTGGCGGGCGTAACTCCCGAAGCCCTGAGCGAGCTGAACCCGGAGCTCCGGCGGGGGGTGACTCCTCCCGGCGGCCTGTATGCGCTGAAGGTTCCTTCCGGGACGGCGTCCGGGGTGGCGGAGGCGCTCGACCGGCTGAGCGCTGAGCGGGGCGAGGCGGCCCGGCGCGCAGCCAAGCGGGTGGCCAAGGCGTCGGCGTCCCCTCCGGGGGCGCGCGTGCATGTGGTCAAGCCGAACGACACGCTGTCCGACATCGCCAAGCGGTACGGCGTCAGCGTGTCGGAGCTGGTCCGCCTGAACGGCCTGGATCCCGAGGCGCCGATTTACCCGGGCGACAAGATCCGAGTGACGGCGTCGATTTGGCCTTCCGAGCGGGAGCCGTGAAGATCGAGGTGCGGCTCTTCGCCACCCTCGCCGTCTACCTCCCCGAAGAAAGCGACGGCCGGAGCGCCACCCGCGAGGTTCCCGAGGGGAGCACGGTCGCGCAGGTAGTCCGGTCCCTCGGGATTCCCGACGACGTGCCGTTCATCACGATGATCAACGGCCGCGACGCCGTCCTGAACCAGCCCCTCGCCGACGGCGACGTCCTGTCCCTCTTCCCGCCCCTCGCCGGCGGCCGGTAGCCCCCTCACCCACCCATACTCCCCTCACCTTCATCCTCTCCCCCCCTCACCCTACCTCTCCCCACTGGGGAGAGGAGAAGAGGTGAGGGGCATCATCAGGGCAGGGTGAGGGGATCAGAGTTTCAGGCGCGGGTCGAGGGCGTCGCGGATGCCGTCCCCCAGTTGGGCCGCGCAGTAGAGACGGCCACACCGAACTCCCCCGTACGTGGGTCCCGCGCCACGATCGAGAAGGTGTGGAGATCAAGCATGGGGTCAAGCCTAGCCATCATACCTCAACCGGGGCCGGAGGGGCCGGCCGAAAGTTGTCGGCCGCCCTCGTGGATGCTACACTCAAAGTCCCTTGATCGAAGCGGAGTTACAGGAAGCGTCTAGGATCCCGGTGGGCCTCCCGGACTTCAAATCCGGCGTCCGGCTCTAGACAAGCTGGAGGTGGGTTCGACTCCCACAACTCCCACACGCTTCCGCCAGATGGCCCGAGGGAGGGAGATGGGAAAGAAGAACCGGTCCCGCAAGCAGGAGCCCCCGCGGAAAGCCCACCGCCGCCTCCGCTGGGGCGTGGGCATCGCAGTGGGCGTGGTGGCGCTCGCGGTCGTGGCCTACTTCGCCTATCGGGCGGTGGCCGACCTCCCCGGCGCCTTTGTTCCGTCCCAGGGCAACGCCCACGTTCAGCTGGCCAGCGACCCGCACCCGCCCTACAACTCGGACCCGCCCACCTCGGGCCCGCATCTACCGTACCTGGCGCCGTGGGGGATCCACACCAAGCCCATTCCGAAAGAGCTCCAGGTTCATAACCTGGAGGACGGCGGGGTGATCATCCAGTACAGCTGCGAGTGCCCCGACCTGGTGGAGAAGCTCGCGGCCGTGGTCAAGCGCTACAAGGACCACGTGATCCTTGCGCCGTACCCGGGGATGAAGAGTAAGATTGCCCTGACGGCGTGGACGCGCCTTGACAGCTTCGACGGGTTCGACGAGGCGCGGGTCGTCCGGTTCATCGAGGCCTATCGGGGGAAGGACCATCACGAACGCTAGGCTGGGCCTTCTGGCGGGCGCCCTGATTCTCGGGCTCGGGGCCGGGTGCGGCCGGCCGTACGTCGCGCCGCTCCAACCACCCCCGCTCCGCGAGCAGGTGGCCGCCTCCTACGAGACGACGTGGCGGGCGCTGATCAGCGCGCTGGCCAGGGAGAATGTCCCGCTGCGCGTCGTGGCCAAGGACTCCGGCGTCATCGCCTCCGATAACTTCACAACGCCGATCGGCGCCTACGCCGACTGCGGTCGCATCGGCGACACCACCCTGGAGGGGGAGGCGCTCGTCACCTTCACCGTGTTCGTCCGGTCGGCGGGCAGCAACGGGACCGAGGTTCAGATCAACGCCAAGATGCGCACCCAAGCCTACCGCAAAGGATCGTCCGGCAAGCTCCGGCCCGAGCCGGTCTATCCGTGCGTCTCCACCGGGCGCTGGGAGTCAAACCTCGTCGACGCCGTCCGCCAGGCGGTCCGCCCATAGCATGCCTTCGCGCCTCGCCTCGCTCATTCGCCGCGCGCGCCGCCTGTCGGGAGAGCGCGACCGCCTCGTGGAGTCGCTGGCCCGGGAATGGGCGGAGGCGCTCCGTGGCCAGAGGCTCTCCGCCGAGGATCTGGAGGAGCTGTGGGCCGGGCTGATCGAGGAGGCCGTGCGCCGGCTGCGGCGCTCGTCTGACGGGCGCTGGTCCCCCGAGGCCGTGAGACAGGAGGCCGTCGCGGTGATCGCCCGCGTGCGGGAGCGCGTGACCCGAGAGCTCTATGGCCAGCAAGTCTGAGGCGCGGCAGTCGGCGCTCCGCGGGCTTCCCTCGGTGGACGCCTTGCTCCAGCGGGTCCAGGGGGACTCGGCGCTCAAAGGAATCCCGCGGGTGCGGGTCGTTCAAACCGTCCGCAAGGTGCTGGCGGCAGAGCGCGGCCGCCTCCTGGAGGGGGTGAAGCGCGTTGGCGCCGTGACGCCCCTCGACGCCGAGTCCCTGACCCGGCGGGTGGCGGGAGAACTCTCCCGCGCGGGCGCCTTCTCACTGGCGCCGATCATTAACGCCACCGGCGTGGTGCTCCACACGAACCTCGGCCGGGCGCTCCTTTCGCCCCTGGCCCTCGAGCGTCTGCGCCGCGTCGGCTCGGGCTACTCGAACCTCGAGATCGACCTCAAGACGAAGGAGCGTGGCTCGCGCTACGATCACGTTGACGGCTTGCTCAAGCGTCTAACAGGGGCCGAAGCCTCCCTGGTGGTCAACAACAACGCCGCCGCGGTGCTCCTGGCGCTCGAGAGCCTGGCCCGCGGCAAGGAAGTGATCGTCTCCCGCGGCGAGCTGATCGAGATCGGCGGTGAGTTCAGGATCCCCGACATCATGCGGCGCTCGGGGGCCATTCTCCGGGAAGTCGGGACGACCAATCGGACCCACCTCAGGGACTACGCCGACGCCATCGGCCCGGAGACCGCGCTCCTCCTGAAGGTGCACACGTCCAACTACCGGGTGCTGGGCTTCACGGCCCAGGTGCCGACGCGCGAACTCGCGGAGCTTGGGCGCTCGCGCGGCATCCCCGTGATGGAAGATCTGGGGTCCGGCTGCTTCGTGGACCTCCGCCCCTACGGCTTCCCCTACGAGCCGACGGTCCAGGAGGCGGTCGCGGCCGGCCTCGACCTCATCTCGTTCTCGGGCGACAAGCTCCTGGGTGGCCCCCAGGCGGGCATCGTGGTGGGGAAGGCCGAGCTGGTGGAGCGGCTCAAGAAGAACCCGCTCAACCGGGCCCTCAGGATCGACAAGCTCACCCTGGCCGCGCTCGAGGCGACGCTCTATGCCTACGAGGCGGGGAACGCGCTGGAAACCATTCCGACCCTCAAGATGCTCACCGAGCGGCTCGCGGCCGTCCGCCGCCGCGCCCGCCGCCTGCTGAGGCGGCTCTCGCCGTCGGTCGTGGCGGCGCTGGGTGCGACACTGGTGGAGGGGCAGGCCCAGGTCGGCGGCGGCTCGCTCCCGCTCGTGGAACTTCCGACCGTCGCCCTCGCCATCGGGACTGCCGAGCGGCGGGCGCAGCAACTCGACGAGGCCTTGCGGAATGGCGAGCCGCCGGTGATCGGCCGGATCGCCGACGACCGCCTTCTCCTCGACGGCCGCACCGTCCTGAACTCCGACATCCCCCTCCTCGCCGACGCCCTCTCCCGTCTCGTGTAGGAAAATGAAGCACGTCGTCGTCGGGACGGCGGGGCACATTGATCACGGCAAGACCGCCCTCGTGAAAGCCCTCACCGGCATCGACACGGACCGCCTCCCCGAAGAGAAGGCCCGGGGGATCACGATCGACCTTGGGTTCGCCTACCTCGAAGAGCCCGAGGGCCTCACCATTGAGATCGTGGACGTCCCCGGCCACGAGCGCTTCGTCAAGAACATGCTGGCCGGGGTGGGCGGGATCGATCTCGCGCTGCTGGTCATCGCCGCCGACGAGGGCGTGATGCCCCAGACGCGGGAGCACCTGGCGATCTGCAATCTGCTCCACATCAAGTCGGGCCTTGTGGCGCTGACCAAGCGCGACCTCGTGGAGGAGGAGTGGCTGGAGTTGGTGAAGGACGACGTGGGACGGCTCCTGAGGGGGACGTTCCTCGAGGGATGCCCGATCCTCCCGGTCTCGTCGAAGACGGGCGAGGGGCTGGAGGAACTCCGCGCCGCGCTCAGGGCACTCGGGGGAAAGGTGCCGCCAAAGGCCGCCGACCAGTCGCCACGCCTGCCCATCGACCGCGTCTTCACCGTGAAGGGCTTCGGCACCGTCGTCACGGGGACGCTGACCGCCGGGCGCCTGGCTCTCGACGATCGGATGGAGATCTATCCCAAGGGCGCCCAGGCCAAGGTGCGTGGGCTCCAGTGTCACGGTCATCCCGGGGAGCAGGCGGTGGCCGGCCAGCGGACCGCGGTGAATCTCCAGGGCGTGGAGCGGACGGCCATTGAGCGTGGCGACGTGCTGGGGCTGCCCGGGGCGCTCCTCCCCGCCACCCTCGTGGACGCCACGCTCGAGCTCCTGAAGGACGCCCCGCGCCCCCTCAAGGCGCGGGACCGCATCCGCTTCCATGTGGGGACGAGCGAGGTCATGGCGCGCGTGCTGCTCCTGGACCGGCCCGCCCTCGAGCCGGGCGGGACGACCTACTGCCGCTTCAGGCTTGAGGGCTCGATCGTCGCGCTCCCGAGCGACCGCTACGTCATCCGTTCCTACTCGCCCATCATCACCATCGGGGGTGGGACACTCCTAGACGTTGCTCCGCCCCGCTTCAAGCGGAAGGCGCCCGCGCTCCTGGCCCATCTGCAGATCCTCGAGCGTGGCACGCCGGAGGAGGTGCTGGGAGAGCATCTGCGCCAGGCTGGCCCCCCCGGGCTCAAGCTGGGAGACTTGAGACCGCGTACCCCCTTCGCCCCGAGCCGACTCAAGGAGCTTCTGGAGGTTCTCACGAAATCGGGCAAGGTTGTGGCGGTGGACCGGGAGTGGTTCGTCCACGGCGACGCCCGGGGTCGGCTCAGGGACCAGGTCCTCCGCGTCCTCGACGCCTTCCATCGCCAGAACCCGCTCCGCTCGGGGATCTCCCGCGAAGAGCTCCGAACCCGGGCAGGCGGGGCCGAGGAGCGCCTCTTTTCCCACATGCTCGGGGCGCTCGAGGCCGAGGGGCTCGTCAAGGCCGAGAAGGACAGGGTGAGGCTCGCCACCCACGAAATCCGCCTCTCGCCCTCCCAGCGCCAGGCGGTGGACAAGGTCGAGGCGGATTTCAGGAACGCGGGGGCGGCGCCCCCGAGCCCCGAGGAGGCGCTGGCCAAGGCTGGCCTCGGCGGGTCAGAGGAGAACCAACTGTTTCAACTGCTCCTGGAAGAGCGGCGCCTGGTGCGCATCAAGGAGTCCCTCTACTTCCACGCCGACATCCTGAAAACCATCGAGGAGAAGCTGGTGGGGTTCCTCAAGGAGAAAAAGGAGATCACCCCGGCCGACATGAAAGACCTCCTCGGGGTCTCCCGCAAGTACGCCATCCCCCTCATGGAGTACTTCGACGGCCAGCGGATCACCACCCGGGTGGGCGACAAACGCGTCCTCCGCGGCGCCGGCTAAATTAGATCAGACACCACGAGCGCCGAGGGTGGCCTCGACGCTCGCAGGTGCTGATGGTGGACCGCGGACTTTGAGGCGGGTAGTCTCTTACTCGACGAGGCTATCGATTTTGTCAAGTCGAATTTCCAAGAAAGGAAGCGGCCCGGGCCGGCCCTCGTCAGGGGCGCCCTGAGAGGTCATCTATGGCGCGAACATCTCGCTGAGGACGGCATGCACCTTCTGAGCGGTGGGATCGTCGATCCTGCCCAGACGCTTTACCAGGCGGTTCTTGTCCACGGTGCGGATTTGATCCAAGACGACCTGTCCTTGCTTACGGTGGAACTTCACGGGGACCCGCGTTGGATAAGCCCGTCCGGCAGTGGTCATTGGCGCCACGATCACGGTCCCGATGTGACGGTTCATCTCGTCCGGGGAGATAACGAGGCACGGGCGGGTTTTCCGGATTTCACGGCCTTCGGTGGGGTCGAG
Source organism: Candidatus Rokuibacteriota bacterium (assembly GCA_016179965.1). GTDB lineage: Bacteria > Methylomirabilota > Methylomirabilia > Rokubacteriales > CSP1-6 > CSP1-6. Next base: position 13,449 of record JACPCF010000070.1, read on the forward strand.
CCGCACCAAGTGTACCTCGAAGCGCGCGACTACCATTCCCACTCAGTTGCATCCCACTGGGTCTGTGGCAAAGACTCCTGATCAAGGAGGACATCGTCCCTCTGCTGGGCCATCTGACGGAAGGCTTCCTCCCAACCAACTCGCGGCTCGTCGACGGGCCGGACCACCAGATGATCCCTTCGCATCTCGAGCTCCACGGTGCTCCCGAGTCGGCATTGCCTCAACACGGTCTTTGGGATCCGGATGCCTCGGGAATTGCCGATGCGAACCACGCTTGCTCTCATGGTTACCATGACCTCCAAGTCAATACGTAATTACTAAGTAATTACTCCAGAGCTGGATCGGTGTCAAGCGCTGGAAGAAGGGATGGGTGGTCGGCTTCTGGCAAGGCCGGGGTCGCGGGGTCGGAAGAGAGCGACTCTACATGAAGGACCTGTTCGGCATCTCCCGGAAGTACGCCATCCCCCTCATGGAGTACTTCGACGGCCAGCGGGTCACCCAACGGGTCGGCGACAAACGCGTCCTCCCTGCGAACCTGTTGACAGCGGGGGAGGGGGGGCGTAACGTAAAGGGGCGTCGCGGAACGGAAAGGGGTTGAGGCTATGTTCGGCCTGGGGTACCAAGAGCTGCTCCTGATCCTCCTGATCGTCCTGATCCTCTTCGGGGCTCAGCGCCTGCCCGACCTGGCGCGCTCGCTCGGCTCCAGCGTCAAGGAGTTCAAGAAGGGCGTCTCCGAGGTGAAGGACGAGGGGACCTCGCAAGCCAAGAAGGAAGAAGAGAAGAAAGCCTAAGCGTCGTCCTCCCTCTCGCTGCTCACGCTGCTCTCCCGCTGGCCGTACCACGCCGCCTGCACCATGTCCCAAAATCTGAGGCTCTGGGCTAGAATGGGGTTATGCGACGCATCGGGTTCAGCCTGCTGGCCCTGAGCCTCCTGGCGGTGGCTCTCGCTCCATCCGTGGCGCTCGCTCAGGCCTATCGCTGGGTAGACGAGCAGGGGAAGGTCCATTACTCCGAGGGGCTGGATAGCGTTCCCAGCAAGTACCGGTCGACGGCCAAGCCCATCGAGTTCCCCAAGGCCCCACCGCCTCCACCGCCGCCGCCTGAGAAGACCGAAGGCGAGAAGAAACCCGGCGAACCCTCTCAGCCGCCGCCGGGCGGCCAGCCCGCCACCCCCGGTGAGCCGGAGAAGAAGGAGACCTCGGGCTAGGCCGATGAGACGACTCGGGCCCTTGCTGATCTTCCTCGCCCTACTGGCGGCTCCGGTCGGCGCCCAGGCCCAGATGGTCCGGTGGACCGACGACCAGGGGCGGGTCCACTACTCCGAGGGGCTCGACAGCGTCCCCGAGCGCTATCGCACGACGGCCAAGCCGCTGCTCCTGCCGACCACGCCGTCGGCCCCCGAGGCGCGCAAGGGCGGTGCGCCCTCCGGCGTGACGAAGATCCCGTTCAAGCCGGGCTCCCCCATCATGGTCAACGCCAAGATCAACGGCGGTGGGCCGGTGACCCTGATGCTCGACACCGGCGCCGACACCACCGTGGTCAATCCCCTCGCCCTCTGGCGCCTGGGTATCTCCACCTGGTTCGCCCCGCGCGCCGAGATTCGCGGCGCCACCGGCACCACGAGCGTGGACGTCGTGCGCGTGCAGTCCATCGAGGTCGGCGACGCCAAGGCCGGGCCGATGGTCATCATCGCCCACGACATCGAGTTCAAAGACGCCGACGGCCTGCTCGGACGCGACTTCCTGAACCATTTCAACGTGAGCATCGACTCGGCCGCCGGCGTCGTCACGCTGGCGCCTCGCTGAGTCGCTTCCCTCGTCCTTCCTGTCCCGTTCCTTGACGCTCCACGTCGGCGGATGTTAGCATCAAGGCTCACTTTATGGACTACAAGGCTACGCTGAACCTGCCCAAGACCGACTTCCCCATGAAGGCCTCCCTCGCGCGGTTGGAGCCGGAGATGCTCCGCCGCTGGGAGGCGATGGACATCTACGCTCAGCTCCGGAAGGCGGGGAAGGACCGGCCGCTCTGGATCCTCCACGACGGCCCGCCGTACGCCAACGGCCACATCCACATGGGCACGGCGCTCAACAAGATCCTGAAGGACGTCGTGGTGAAGTCGCGCACCATGCTCGGCTACAACGCCGTGTACGTGCCGGGCTGGGACTGCCACGGGCTCCCGATCGAGCACCAGGTGGACAAGGAGCTCGGGCTCGACACGGCCCAAGTGGATGTGCGGCGAGCCATGGATCCCGTGGAGAAGATCCGCCGCTGCCGCGACTACGCGGCCAAGTTCATCGGCATCCAGCGCGAGGAGTTCAAGCGGCTGGGCGTCTTCGGGGACTGGAAGAACCCCTACATCACGATGGAGCCCGCCTACCAGGCGACGATCGCGCGCGAGTTCGGCCGCTTCGTGGGGCGCGGCCTCGTGTACAAGGGGCTCAAGCCCGTCCACTGGTGCATGCACTGCAAGACGGCGCTGGCCCAGGCGGAGGTGGAGTACGAGGATCAGACGACGCCGTCGGTGTACGTGAAGTTCCCCGTCAAGACGGCGGCCCCCGCGCTCGCGAGGGCGCTCGGCGGGAAACCCGCGTCCTTCGTCATCTGGACGACGACGCCCTGGACGCTCCCCGCCAACCTGGCGATTGCCGTCCACCCCGGCGAGACCTACATGGCGGTGGAGGTGGACGACGAGGCGCTCATCGTGGCGCTGTCGCTGGCGCCCGCCTTCATGCAACTCGATGGGGTTCGCGGCCGGGCGAAGACGACGCCGCTGGCTGTCTCCGGCGCCGACCTCAACGGCACCGTGTGCCGCCACCCGTGGATCGAGCGCGACTCCGTCGCCGTCACCGCGGACTTCGTCGCCATGGACACAGGCACGGGCCTCGTCCACATCGCTCCCGGCCACGGCGAGGAGGACTACGAGCTGGGGCGCAAGGTCGGGCTCAAGATCTACAATCCCGTGGACGACGACGGCCGCTTCATCCCTGAGATCACGCATTTCGCGGGGCTGACTGTCTGGGACGCCAACCCGAAGATCATCGAGCACCTCCGCAAGACGGGGATGCTGATCGTGTCGGTGCCGCTCCAGCACACCTACCCCCACTGCTGGCGCTGCAAGAACCCGACCCTCTTCCGGGCGACCGAGCAGTGGTTCACCGCGCTCGACAAGACCGGCCTCCGCCAGAAGGCCCTCGAGGCAATCAAGAACGAGGTCGCCTGGATCCCAGCCTGGGGCGAGGAGCGGATCTACAACATGGTGGCGCACCGCCCCGAGTGGGTGATCTCGCGCCAGCGGATCTGGGGCGTGCCCATCGTGGCGTTCTACTGCACCGCCTGCGACGCGCTGATGCTGGAGGAGCGGTTGGTCGAGCACGTCGCCGCCATCATGCGCCAGGGCCGGGGCGCCGACGAATGGCACGCCCGGGAGGCCAAGGACCTCCTCCCCGCCGGCACGAGGTGCCCCATGTGCGGGGGGACCTCCTTTCGCAAGGAGACGGACATCCTCGACGTCTGGTTCGACTCCGGCTGCAGCCACGCGGCGGTGCTCGAGACGCGTCCGGACCTCCGCTGGCCGGCCGAGATGTACCTGGAGGGCTCGGACCAGCACCGCGGCTGGTTTCATTCCTCGCTCCTCGAAGCCGTCGGGACGCGGGACAAGCCGCCCTATAAGTCCGTCCTCACCCATGGGTTCGTGGTGGACGGTGAGGGGCGGAAGATGTCCAAGTCGCTCGGCAACTACGTCAGCCCCGAGGAGCTGATCCCCAAGTACGGCGCGGAGGTCCTGCGGCTCTGGGTGGCGGCCGAGGACTACACCGAGGACATCCGGCTGTCCAACGAGATCCTGAACCGCCTGGCCGACGCCTACCGGCGCATCCGGAACACCTGCCGGTTTCTCCTGGGCAACCTCGGCGACTTCGAGCCGGAGCGGGACCGCGTCCCGTACGCCCGGCTCGAGGAGGTGGATCGCTGGGCTCTCGGGCGCCTGGGCGCCCTGATCACGCGCGTCCGGAAGGCGTACGAGGACTACCAGTTCCACACCGTCTTCCACTCGCTCCACAACTTCTGCGCGGTGGACCTCTCCGCCCTTTATCTCGACATCCTGAAGGATCGCCTGTATACCTCCGCCGCAAACGCGCCCACCCGGCGGCAGGCCCAGACGGCGTGCGACGAGATCCTGAACGCGCTCCTGCGCCTGATGGCGCCGATCCTGACGTTCACGGCCGAGGAGGCGTGGGGATACCTGCGGGGTTCCAAGGGCGACAGCGTCCATCTCGAGCGCTTCCCCGAGGTCCCCCGCCAATGGCTTGACGAGGCTCTCGAGCGCGAGTGGGGCCGGCTCCTCGAGGTGCGGCGCGAGGTGGCCAAGGCGCTCGAGGCGGCGCGGCAGCAGGGCGCCATCGGCAGCGGCCTCGAGGCGCGGGTCTTGATCCACCGCGCCCCGGAGGACCTGGGGCCGCTGCTCCGACGGAAGGAAGCCCTCCTGCGGACCCTCTTCATCGTCTCCCAGGTCTCGCTGTCCAAGGCTCCCGCGGCCCGCCCCCTGGTGACCTACGAGGGCCAGGAGATCCCCGGCCTCCTGGTCGAGGTGGAGCGCGCCCGCGGGACCAAGTGCGAGCGTTGCTGGGTCTGGAGCGAGCGGGTAGGGGAGGACCCGGACCACCCCGCGCTCTGCGAGCGCTGCGTGCCGGTCGTCCGCGCTCTCGGATGAGACTCGCCCTGCCGGTCGGGGCGGCAATCCTGGCGCTGGACCAGGTGACGAAGCTCCTGGCCCTCTCCCGGCTGTCTCCGGGCGTTCCGGTGTCGGTGGTGGATGACGTCGTCGCCCTCACCCTCGTGATGAATCCCGGCCTCGCCTTCGGCCTCCTGGGCGCCGTGCCGCCCGGCTGGCGCTGGGTCGTGGCCCTCCTGTCGCTGGCCGCCCTCTGCGCCCTCGCGCTGCTCGCGGTCCGCCTCCTGCCGGGCGGGGGCTGGCCGGCGGCCCTCGCCCTCGGTCTCGTCTTCGGCGGGGCGGTGGGGAACCTCATCGACCGCTGGCGCTTCGGCGCCGTGGTGGATTTCATCGACGTGTACTGGAGGGTCTATCACTGGCCGGCCTTCAACGTGGCCGACTCGGCGATCAGCGTCGGGGTCGCGCTTCTGGCCCTGCGCCTCCTCACCGGGAGCGCGCCGCGCCCGGCCTGATGCAGGAACGCTTCTCCGTCGAGCCCGGCGCGGCGGGGCGGCGGCTCGACCTGTGGCTGGCGACGAAGCTGCGCGATCTCTCGCGGACGCGCCTCAAGGCGCTGGTGACCGAGGGCCGCGTGAGCGTGGACGGCCGGGCGGTGAAGGCCTCCATGCGTCTGAAGGCCGGCCAGCGCGTGGTCGTGGATATTCCGCCGACCCCGCCCGAGACGCTGACCGCCGAATCGATCCCCCTCCGGGTGATCTACGAAGATGCCGACGTCCTCGTCCTCGACAAACCGGCCCGGCTCGTCGTGCATCCCGGAGCCGGCCAGCGCACCGGGACCCTCGCCCACGCGCTTCTCGCCCACGCGCCCTCCACGGCCGGCGTCGGCGGGCCGCGGCGGCCCGGCATCGTCCACCGCCTCGACAAGGGCACGTCGGGGCTGCTCGTCGTCGCCAAGAGCCCCCGGGCGTACGCCAGGCTCACGGAGCAACTGGCCGCGCGGCAGGTGACGCGGCGCTACCTCGCCCTCGTCCACGGCGAGCTCCGGCAGAACGAAGGGACGATTGACGCGCCGATCGGACGGCACCCGCGCCACCGGACGCGGATGGCGGTCCTGCCCGCCAGGAAAGGCAAGCGGGCGGTGACCCGCTTCCGCGTCCTGGAGCGGTTCAAGGGGTTCACCTGCCTCGAGGCTCAACTCGAGACGGGGCGCACCCACCAGATCCGCGTTCACCTCGCCTCGCTCGGCCATCCCCTGGTCGGCGACACGACGTACCGATTGAGCTCGACGCCCAGGATCAGCGACTCCGCCCTGGCGGCGCTCGTCGAGGGCCTGGACGGCGTGGCCCTGCACGCCGCGAGCCTCGCCTTCACCCATCCGGTGACGGGAGCGCGCCTCGAGTTCACGTCTCCTCCGCCCAACAGGATCGAGCGCCTCCTGGCATACCTGCGCGTCGGTTCCGCCCCCTCACCCCACCCTCTCCCCCACGGGGGGAGAGGACCAAGGTGAGGGGGAGCGACGTGCTATCATTGGGGGCACAATGGGCGACGAACTGACGACCGTGGTGCTCGCGGCAGGAGAGGGCAAGCGCATGCGCTCCCGCCGCCCGAAGGTGCTGCACCGGCTCGGCGGCCGTCCCCTGATCGCCTACCCCGTGAACCTCGCCCGGCGCCTCGGCGGCCGGCTGGTCCTGGTCGTGGGGCGGGACGGCGAGGAGGTCCGACGCGCCGTGGGCGAGACGGCCGACGTCCACTTCGTGGAGCAGAAGGAGCGGCTCGGCACCGGCCACGCCCTCGCCCAGGCCCGGAGCGCCTGCGGCAACGGCTCGGGCACGATCCTGGTCCTTCCGGGCGATACCCCCCTTCTCTCCGAGGCCGCCCTGCGGCGCCTTGTGGACGCGCACCGGGCCGGCAACGCTGCGGTGACGCTCCTCACGGCCGTGGTGGACGACCCCTCGGGCTACGGCCGGATCGTCCGCGAGGGAGGCCGGGTCACGGCCATCGTGGAGGACGGCGACGCTTCCCCCCCGCAGAAGCAGATCCGCGAGATCGGGACGAGCGTCTATTGCTTCGACGCCCGGAGGCTCTGGGGGGCCCTGGACCAGGTGCGGGCCGACAACGACCAGGGGGAGTACTACCTGACCGACGTCGTCGGCATCCTCCAGCGCCAGGGCCAGCCGGTCGAGGCCGTGGTGACGGATGACCCCGTGGAGTGCCTCGGGATCAACGATCGAAGGCAGCTCGCCCAGGTCGCCGCGCTCCTGCGCTCACGGACGCTGGATCGGCTCATGGCCGACGGCGTGACCATCCTGGATCCCACCACGACCTACGTGGACGACACAGTCACCGTCGGGCCGGACACCGTGCTTGCGCCGGGCGTCGTCCTCGAAGGGGCGACCGTCATCGGCGCCGAGTGCGCGATCGGCTTCGGCTGCCACCTCTCTGACAGCCGGCTCGGCGCTCGCGTCACGCTGCGGCCGTATTGCGTGCTGAGCGAGGCCACCGTGGAGGATGAGGCCACGCTCGGCCCCTTCTGCCACCTCCGCCCCCTGTCTCACGTGGGGGCGCGGGCGAAGATCGGCAACTTCGTCGAACTGAAAAAGTCCCGGATCGGCCGGGGCTCCAAGGTCCCGCACCTCTCCTACGTGGGGGACGCGACGGTGGGGGAGGACGTCAACATCGGCGCGGGCACGATCACCTGCAACTACGACGGCGTCGCCAAGCACGAGACCCGGATCGGTCCCGGGGCCTTCATCGGGACCAACTCGAGCCTCGTGGCGCCGCTCACGATCGGCGCGGGGGCCTACGTGGGGGCCGGCTCCACCATCACCAAGGACGTCCCGCCGGGGGCTCTCGCCGTGGCGCGCGGCAAGCAGGTGACCAAGGCGGGCTGGGCCGCCCGGCACAAGCAGAAGGCCAGGGGAAAGTAGTGGCGGATGCCGCCGCGCATCCTCGACCGCATCAGGGCGGCAATCCGCATGGGATCGGGGCCGACGGAACCACAACTGTGGGAACTGTGGGACGCTTTACCGAGACGGGTCGCTATCTTATCGTGACGGCTTACCGCGTGATGGAGCGGGAGATATGAGGAAGAAGTTTGAATACCGTTGCGAGTACTGTGAAGGAACGGTCCGCGAAAAGCACGTCGAACGGGAGGCCTTCAAGCACAAAAAGGGCTTCGTGATCCTGGAGAACGTCGCCATCGGCATTTGTGACAGGTGTGGGAATCGCTATTACTCGGCAGGCACCCTGAAACGGGTTCAGGCGATTGCTGCGGGTGAGATCCGCCCGAAGCGCACGGAGCGGGTCCCGGTGGCGCATGCCCGGTAAGACAGGGAGCCGGTAATGTGCGGGATCGTCGGCTACATCGGCGAGCGGAGCGCCGTCGGGATCATCCTGGAAGGGCTCAAGCGGCTCGAGTACCGCGGCTACGACTCGGCGGGCGTGGCCGTGCTGGGGCCCGGAGGGCTCCAGGTCCGCCGAAGCGCCGGGCGCATCAAACAGCTCGAGGCCATCCTGCGAGAGCAGCCCGTGAAGGGGAGCGTGGGGCTCGGGCACACGCGCTGGGCCACCCACGGCCGCCCCTCGGAGGAGAACGCCCACCCCCACACCGACTGCAGCGGCTCGCTCGTGGTGGTGCACAACGGCATCCTGGAGAATTACCTCCCGATCAAGGAGCGGCTCGTGGCCGAGGGGCACACCTTCAAGTCCGAGACCGACACCGAAGTGCTGGCGCACCTGATCGAGCGGCACCTGAAAGAGAGTCCACGCCTCGAAGATGCCGTGAAGAAGGCCCTCCGGGAGCTCCGCGGCTCGTACGCCATCGGCGTGGTCTCGACGGGAGCGCCGGACCGCCTCGTCGCGGCCAAGCACGGCGCGGGCGCGGTCGTGGTGGGCCTGGGCGCGGGCGAGACGGTCATCGCGTCCGACATCCCGGCGATCCTCGCCCACACGCGGGACGTGGTCGTGCTGGAGGACGCGGAGGTCGCCGTGGTGCGGCGCGACGGCATCGAGCTGTCCACCCTGGACGACCAGCCGGTCCAGCGGGAGCCGACCCGCATCCTCTGGGACCCGATCATGGCGGAGAAGGGCGGCTACCGCCACTTCATGCTCAAGGAGATCTACGAGCAGCCGCGCGCGGTGACGGATACGATGCGCGGCCGGGTCGTCCCGGAGAGCGGCAACGTCATCCTCCCCGACGTGAACCTGGACCCGGCGGCGGTGCGCGAGATCCGTCGGATCGTGCTCCTCGCCTGCGGCACCTCCTACCACGCGGCCCTCGTGGGGCGGTCCATGCTCGAGCGCCTCGCGGGGATTCCGTGCGAGGTGGACCTGGGCTCCGAGTTCCGCTACCGCGACGCCGTCGTCGGCCCCGACACGCTGGTCGTGGCTCTGTCTCAATCCGGGGAGACAGCGGATACTCTCGGCGCCGTCAAGGCGGCGCGGGCCAAGGGCACGCCGCTCCTGGCCATCACCAACGTGGTGGGTTCAGCGCTCTCGCGCGAGGCGACCGGGGTCCTCTACACCCACGCCGGCCCCGAGATCGGCGTGGCCTCGAGCAAGACCTTCACGGCCACCATGACCGCGTGCTACCTCCTGGCGCTCTATCTCGGGCGCCAGCGAGGCGCCCTCACGGCGGAAGAGGGGCGAAAGCGCATCCAGGAGCTCCTCGAGATCCCGCGCCTCATGGAAGCCACGCTCGAGCTGGACGCGGCCGTGGCCGAGCTGGCCCGCGCCCTGTTCCACTACCAGAACTTCCTCTACCTCGGCCGCGGCACCCACTACCCGATCGCCCTCGAGGGCGCGCTCAAGCTGAAGGAGCTCTCGTATATCCACGCCGAGGGGTACGCGGCGGGGGAGATGAAGCACGGCCCCATCGCGCTGATCGACGAGGCGATGCCGGTGGTGGCGCTGACGCCGCGCGATCACACCTACGAGCGGATGCTCGGCAACATCGAGGAAGTGCGCGCCCGGGACGGCAAGGTGATCGCGGTGGCCCACGCGGGCGACCGCGAGATCGCCGCCAAGGCGGATCACGTCATCGCGGTGCCGCCGGCGGTGGACCTCCTGTCGCCGATCCTGATGGTCATCCCGCTGCAGCTCCTGGCCTACCACATGGCGGTCCGCCGCGGCTGCGACGTGGACCAGCCGCGCAACCTGGCCAAGAGCGTGACGGTGGAGTAGAATGCGGCAAAAGGAGTGGCGGTCATGAAGAAGGCGCTTCGTGTGTCCGTGATTGCCCTCTTGTGTCTGTTCCCTGTCGCGGTATCGGCCCAGCCGCTTCCGGTTCCTCCCGCTCCCGGCAGCAATACGCCTCCGACTCAGGGCAACGTGACCGGCTTTCCGAACACGTTTCCGCACCCGACGAATCCGTGGACCGGAGTCACCAATCCGAATCGGGCGATCCAAGGGAGCGTGATTGGCTACATCCAGATTCCGTCCCAGCAAGTGGTGATCCAGGTGTATGTCCCGGGGCCGGGGAGTTTTTCGGGGGGGTACGAGGCGCAGGTCATCGAGATTCCGGGCTATGTCGTCGCGGAGACGACGACGGGGTATATCTACCCTCCACGCTGGGGCCTGCAGGAGGTCACCCCGGGCGTCTATCAGTGGGTGCCGCTGCCGGAGCAGTTCCAGGCCAAGTAGCCGGTTTCGCTGGTCCCGCTGTGGTATCGTAGAGACCCATGCAGACTGCTCGTCTGCCTGCCGACCTGATCCTTGAAGACCTCAACCCGCCTCAGCGGGAGGCCGTGACCCACACCGAAGGGTCGCTGCTCGTCCTGGCCGGCGCAGGGAGCGGGAAGACGCGGGTCATCGCCCACCGGATCGCGTACCTTCTGGGCGTCAAAGGCGTCCACCCGAAGAACGTCCTCGCCGTCACGTTCACCAACAAGGCGGCGGAGGAGATGCGACGCCGCGTGGAAGACCTCCTCCTTCCCGCCGGCCTCCGGCCTCCACTCATCGCCACCTTCCACTCGGCGTGCGTCCGGATCCTCCGCGAGCACGTCCGCCACCTGGGCGTCTCTCCCCACTTCGTCATCTACGACGAGGACGACCGGTTGAGCCTGGTGAAGGAGTGCCTGCGCGAGGAGGAGGTGGACGAGCGCGCCCTGCCGCCGTCCGCCGTCGTCTACCGGATCAGCCACGCCAAGAACCAGATGCTCTCCCTGGAGGAGGTGGAGCGGCTGGCCCGCGGGCCCCGCGAAGACCGGATCGCGGCGGTGTACCGCCGCTATCAGGAGCGGCTGGCCCAGGCGGGGGCGCTCGACTTCGACGACCTCCTGCTGCTGACGGTGAGGCTCTGGGAGAAGGTCCCGGAGGTCCTGACCTGGTACCGGGGGCTCTGGAAGTACGTCCTGGTGGACGAGTACCAGGATACGAATCGCGCCCAGTACCGGATCATCCAACTCCTGACCGGAGAGCATCGGAACCTGTGTGTGGTGGGCGATGACGATCAGGCCATCTACCGCTTCCGGGGCGCGACGCTCCGGAACATCCTGGACTTTGAGCACGACTTCCCCGGCACGCGGGTCATCCGCCTCGAGCAGAACTACCGCTCAACCAAGCGCATCCTGGTGATGGCCTCCACGGTCATCGCCAACAACGCGGGGCGCAAGGGGAAAACCCTCTGGACCGAGAACGTCGAGGGCGAGCCGGCCCGCGTGTACCGCGCGTGGGACGAGAACGAGGAGGCCGCCTTCGTGGCGGCGACGATCGGCCGGCTCCGGACGGACGGGGTGGACGAGCGGGACGTCGCGGTCTTCTACCGGACCAACGCCCAGTCGCGAGTCCTGGAGGACGCGCTCCGGCGGAGCGCGGTCCCCTACGTGATCGTCGGGGGCGTCCGCTTCTACGAGCGGCGGGAGATCAAGGACGCCCTCGCCTACCTGCGCCTCGTGATCAACCCGGCTGACGACATGGCGTTCAAGCGGGCGATCGGCGCTCCTGCCCGTGGGATCGGTCGGACCACGCTGGCCCGCCTGGAGGAGGGGGCCCGGCGGGAGAAGGTGCCGTTGCTCGAAGCGTGCAGGCGCCTGGGCGACGAGGTCGCCGCCAAGCCCAGCCGCCTCCTGGGGGAGTTTGAGCGGCTGATCGCCGACCTCGGCGAGCTGAAGCCAAAGCTCGCGCTTCCGGCGCTGATCGACGAGGCGCTCGCCCGCTCGGGCTACCGGGAGGCGCTCCGCGCCGAGCGCACGGCGGAGGCCGAGGGGCGCCTGGAGAACCTGGAAGAGCTGGTCGTCGCCGCCGAGGAGTTCCAGCACACGCGAGAGTCCGCGACGCTCGAGGAGTTTCTGGACACCGTGGCCCTCCTGTCCGGCGTGGACGAGTGGAATACCGAGCGGGGGACGGTTACTCTCATGACGCTCCATTCCGCCAAGGGGCTCGAGTTCCCCGTGGTCTTCCTGACGGGGATGGAGGAAGGGGTGTTCCCCCACGTCAAATCCATGGACGACCCGGAAGAGCTGGAGGAGGAGCGCCGGCTCTGCTACGTGGGGCTCACCCGGGCGAAGCGGCAGCTCTATCTCTCCTACGCGCTCCACCGACGGCTCCACGGCTACGGCCTCGGCGAGCCCTCGCGCTTTCTCCTGGAGATCCCCGAGGAGCAGCTCACGCTGCTCAACGCGGCCGGTGCTCGGAGTCACCCTCTCCCCCTCGGGGGAGAGGGCGGGGTGAGGGGGGACGAGGGTGAGGCTGACCAGGACCTGCCCTATCGCGTGGGAGCCCGGCTCCGCCACGCGCGGTGGGGCGAGGGGCTCCTCGTCGGGATCGAGCGCCAGGGCGAGGAGGTGCTCGTGACCGTCCATTTTGCCAGCGTGGGGCGCAAGCGTCTGTCGCTCCAGTACGCGCACCTGGAGGAAATCTAGTCGTGGATAAAACCGCGCTGCTGATCATCGACGCCCAGCAAGAATACTTCGCGCCCGTCGGCAAGATGGTGCTGCCCGACGGGCCGAAGGCCGTGACCAAGATCGCCAAGACTCTCGAGTGGGCGCGGGGCCAGGGAGTGCCCGTGGTCCACATCACCCACGAGAGCCGGCGGCCCAACGCGACCACCTTCGCCCCGGGGAGCCCCGCGCTGGAGATCCACCCGGCCGTGGCGCCGGAGCCGGGGGAGGCCGTGATCCAGAAGCACCTGCCGGGGGCGTTCACCGGCACGCCGCTCGAGGAGCACCTCCGGAAGCTGGGAATCGAGCAGGTGATCGTCTCCGGCTTCATGACCCAGATGTGCTGCGACACGACGACGCGGGAAGCGGCCCACCGGGGGTTCAAGGTGCTCTTGCTGGCCGACGCGACGGCGGCCATGGATGTGAAGGCGCCCGACGGGGCTGTGATCCCCCACGATCAAGTCCACCGGACCCACCTGGCGAGCCTCAACGGCTTCCTGGCCCAGGTGACCACCTCTGACGCCCTGACAAGCGGATAGTCAATTACTCATGCCTGACCCCCACGTCGAACATCTGGCGCGGCTCGCGCGCCTCGACCTTTCGGAGCCCGAGAAGGAGCGGATGCGCTCCCAGCTGGACGCCATCCTGACCTACATCGACAAGCTCCGGCGGCTCAACACCGACGACGTCGAGCCCACCTCCCACGCGATCCCGATGGTCAACGTGATGCGTGAGGACGAGGTCCGGCCGTGCTTTCCGACGGGAGAGATGCTCGCCAACGCGCCGGAGCGCGAGAGCGACTTCGTCCGCGTCCCCCGGATCATCGAGGAGTAGGCGTGGCGACGATCGGGGAGCTGGCGGCCCGGTACCGGAGCGGCGAGGCGACGCCGACCGAGGTGGTCGAGGCCTATTTCCGGCGGATCGAGGCGCTCGACCCGAAGGTGCGCGCCTACCTGACCCTCACGCGGGAGTCGGCCCTGGCCCAGGCGGAGGCGGCCACCAAGCGCCTCCGGGCCGGCAAGCCGCTCAGCCTCCTGGACGGCGTGCCGCTGGCCATCAAGGACGTGATCTGCACGAAGGGCGTGCGGACCACCTGCGCCTCAAAAATCTTGGACAGTTTTGTGCCGCCCTACGACGCGACCGTGATGGCGCGCCTCAACGCCGCGGGGGCGATCATGCTCGGCAAGACCAACATGGACGAGTTCGCCATGGGCTCCTCCACCGAGAACTCGGCGTTCTACCCCACCCGCAACCCGTGGGACCTCGCGCGCGTGCCGGGCGGCTCCTCGGGCGGCTCCGCCGCTGCCGTCGCCGCGGACCTGGCGGCCGGCGCCCTCGGCAGCGACACCGGCGGCTCGATTCGCCAGCCCGCCGCGTTCTGCGGCACGGTGGGGGTGAAGCCGACTTACGGGCGGGTGTCCCGGTACGGGCTCGTGGCCTTCGCCTCCTCGCTGGATCAGATCGGGCCCTTCGCCCGGGACGTGCGCGACGCGGCGCTGCTCCTCCAGGTCATCGCCGGCCACGATCCACTCGACTCGACGTCCACCGAGGTCCCCGTGCCGGACTACGTGGCGGCGCTGGGGCAGGGGATCGCGGGGCTCCGCGTCGGGATCCCGAGCGAGTACTTCATCGAGGGCATGGACCCGGAGGTGGAGAAGGCGGTCGGAGCGGCCATCGAGGTCCTGAAGGGGCTGGGGGCGAAGCCCGAGAAGGTTTCCCTGCCCACGACAGATTACGCGCTGGCCGCCTACTACCTGATCGCCCCCGCCGAGGCCTCCTCCAACCTGGCCCGCTACGACGGCGTCAAGTATGGCCACCGCGCGCCGGGGTCGAAGGACCTGATCCAGATGTACGGGCGCACCCGCGCGGAGGGGTTTGGCCCGGAGGTCAAGCGCCGGATCATGCTCGGGACGTACGCCCTCAGCGCCGGCTATTACGAGGCATACTACGGCAAGGCGCAGCGCGTGAGGACGCTGGTCCGGCGCGACTTCCAGCAGGCCTTCGAGCGCGTGGACATGCTCGCCTGCCCCACCACGCCCAACGTCGCCTTCAAACTGGGGGAGAAGGAAGATCCGCTCCAGATGTACCTCTGCGACGCCTTCACGATCCCGGTGAACCTGGCCGGGCTCCCCGGGCTCTCGCTCCCGTGCGGCTTCACCCAAAGCGGGCTGCCGATCGGGCTCCAGCTGATCGGCCGACCTTTCGACGAGGCGACGCTCCTGCGGGCGGCCTACGCCTACGAGCAGGCCACGCCCTGGCACACGCGCGCCCCTCAGCTCACATGACGACGGCGACCGACTACGAGATCGTCATCGGGCTGGAGGTTCACGCCCAGCTGCTGACCCGGTCCAAGATGTTCTGCGGCTGCCCGACGACGTTCGGGGGGGCGCCCAACTCCCAGACCTGTCCGATCTGCCAGGGGATGCCCGGGGTGCTGCCCGTCATCAACCGCCGAGCGATTGAGTTCGCGATCCGCACGGCGCTGGCGCTCCACTGCACGATCAACGCCGGCTGCCGCTTCGCCCGCAAGCACTACTTCTACCCGGACATGCCGAAGAACTACCAGATCAGCCAGTACGAGGAGCCGCTGGCGGTGGAGGGGCGGCTGGAGGTCGCCGCCGACGGTGCGCCCCGGCGGGTCGGCATCCAGCGCCTGCACCTGGAAGAGGACGTGGGGAAGCTGGTGCACGAAGGGACGCTGGAGACGGCGCGGGCGAGCCTCGTGGATTTCAACCGCTCGGGCGTCCCGCTGATGGAGATCGTCTCGAAGCCCGACGTCCGCTCCCCCGAGGAAGCGGCGGCGTACCTCCGGGCCCTCCGCACGATCCTGCTCTACCTGGGCGTCTGCGACGGCAACATGGAGGAGGGCTCGCTCCGCTGCGATGCCAACATCTCGCTCCGGCCACGGGGCTCGACGGAGTACGGCGTCAAGGTCGAGATCAAGAACATGAACTCCTTCAAGAACGTCCAGCGCGCCCTGGAGTTCGAAGCTAAGCGCCAGGCCAAGGCGCTCGCCGCGGGCGAGAGGATCGTCCAGGAGACACGCCTCTGGGAGGCGGACAAGGGCTATACGCTCTCCATGCGCTCGAAGGAGTACGCCCACGACTACCGCTACTTCCCCGAGCCCGACCTCGTCCCGCTCAAGGTGGAGCAGCGCTGGGTGGATCAGC
This sequence comes from Candidatus Rokuibacteriota bacterium, assembly GCA_016179965.1. GTDB lineage: Bacteria > Methylomirabilota > Methylomirabilia > Rokubacteriales > CSP1-6 > CSP1-6. Next base: position 29,165 of record JACPCF010000070.1, read on the forward strand.
TGAGGACGACCCTGCCGGAGCTCCCCGTGGCACGCGAGCAGCGCTTCGTCTCCCAGTACGGGCTGCCCCTCTACGACGCCGGCCTCCTCACCCAGAGCCGCGCCCTGGCCGACTACTACGAGACGGCGGTGCGCGAGCACCCGAAGCCCAAGATCGTGTCCAACTGGGTCCTGTCCGAGCTCCTGCGCGAGCTGCCGGGGGATGACGAA
>JACPCF010000098.1 GCA_016179965.1 Candidatus Rokuibacteriota bacterium
ACCTGACGGGCGACCTGATCCTTCAGCCCAACCAGTACTTCAAGTTCCGTGGCGATGCGCGTTACGACGTGTACGGGCGAGGCGTCCAGAGCGTGAACAGCGACATCTCGGCCACCCTCTGGGACGTGACGGCCACCGCCGGCACCCGCTTCGACGACAAGGCGAACCTCGAATTCGTCAAGGGCCAGGTTCAGGCGAAGGTCTCCCGCTACCTGGACGTGCGCGCCGCGACCAACTGGGACGTCCGGACCGGGACCAACGTGGAGTCGCGCTTCGGCCTCGAGATCCACTGCCAGTGCGCCTCCATCATGCTCGAGTACGTGAGCCGGCAGAAGAACGAGGACGAATTCCGCTTCTCGGTGAACCTGTTGGGCCTGGGGCAGGTGGGGAGCCGCGCGGGCGCGGGCGGCGGGCAATGATCCCCCAGATCGACCTCACCCGCCAGCACGCCGCCCTGCGGGCGGAACTGCTCGAGGCCGTGGAGCGGGTGCTGGCGTCGAGCCGCTTCATTCTGGGTCCCGAGGGGAAGGCGCTCGAGGCCGAGGTCGCGGCGCTCTGCGGGGTGCGCCACGGGGTGGGCGTGGCCTCGGGCACCGACGCCCTCCATCTGGCGCTGCGCGCCCTGGGCGTCGGGCGCGGCGACGAGGTCATCACCCCCGCCTTTTCCTTCGTGGCCTCCGCGTCCACGGCGCTCCACGCGGGTGCGAGGCCTGTCTTCGTGGACATCGACCTGGACACGTTCGCGCTGGACCCGGCTCACGTGGAACGGGCGATCACGCCGAGAACGAAAGCCATCATCGTCGTCCACCTCTACGGCCACCCGGCCGACCTGGATCCTCTCCTGGCGATCGCGCGTCGCCGCGGGCTGGCGGTGGTCGAGGACGCGGCCCAGGCCATCGGCGCCGCCTACGCCGGCCGCCCCGTCGGGAGCTTCGGTGATCTGACCTGCCTGTCGTTCTACCCGACGAAGAACCTGGGCGCGTGCGGCGACGCCGGGATGGTCGTGACGAGCAAGGAGGAGCTTGCGGAGCGAGTGAAGCGGCTCAGGGACCACGGCTCGCGGGAAAAGTACCATCATGCCGAGCTCGGCTACTCGAGCCGTCTGGATGAGCTCCAGGCCGCGGTGCTCCGGGTGAAGCTCCGCCATCTGCCGGCGTGGACCGCGGCGCGGCGCCGGCTGGCGGGCCGCTATTCCACCCTGCTCGCGGGGCTGCCGCTCGTCCTGCCGCGGGAGCGGCCGCCGGCGACTCACGTGTACCATCACTATACGATCCGCTCGCCGAAACGGGATGCTCTGGCGAAGGCGCTTTCAGAGCTCGGCATCGGCACCGCCTTGCACTACCCGCTGCCTATTCCCGGCCAGCCGCTTTTCAGAAGCGGGGAAGCGGTCCCGAGGGAGGGGGAGTGCCCACGCGCCTGGCAGGCCTCGCGCGAGGTCCTGTCTCTGCCGTGCTTTCCCGAACTGACGGACCCCGAGATCGAGACGGTCGCGCACGCGGTGCGACAGGCGCTGAGTCAGATCGAGTAGAATGGGGCTATGAGCCGGCACAGCGAGAGACTGAGGCAGGCCCTGGAGCAGCACTCGGCGCGGGTCGGGATCATCGGCCTCGGCTACGTGGGCCTCCCGCTGGCCGTCGCCTTCGGCAAGGCCGGGTTTTCGGTCCTCGGGGTGGACGCGGATCGGGAGCGCGTGGCGCGGCTCAAGGCCGGGGAGAGCCCCGTCGAGGACGTCGGGAGCGACGACCTGGCCACTCTCGTCGCGTCGGGGCGGCTCACGATCACCACCGACGCGTCGGTGCTGGCGGGGGGGGACGCCATCATCATCTGCGTGCCGACGCCGCTGGGGAAATCTCGGGAGCCGGACATCTCCCACATTGTCGCCGCCGCCGACGCCGTGGCGGCGATCCTGCGCCCCGGCCAGCTCGTGGTGCTGGAATCGACCACGTACCCCGGCACGACGGAAGAGGTGCTCCTGCCGCGCTTCAGGGCCCGCGGCGTCACCGTGGGCGAGGAGTTCTTCCTGGCGTTCTCCCCCGAGCGCATCGACCCCGGCAACAAACGCTTCGACCTCCGCGCCATCCCGAAGCTCGTCGGCGGCGTGACGCCGACTTGCTCGGAGCTGACCCGCGTCCTCTACGGCCAGATCGTCGATCGGGTGGTGCCCGTGTCGGGACCCCAGACGGCCGAGATGGTCAAGCTCTTCGAGAACATCTTCCGGAGCGTCAACATCGCGCTCGTCAACGAGCTGGCGATCATGTGCCGCCGGCTCGGGCTCTCCGTCTGGGAAGTCATCGAGGCCGCGTCCACCAAGCCCTTCGGCTTCCTGCCCTTCTATCCGGGCCCCGGCATTGGAGGCCACTGCATCCCGAGCGACCCCCACTACCTCTCCTGGCGCACGCGCCTGATGGGCTACGAGCCCAAGTTCATCGCCTTCGCCGACGAGATCAACCGCCAGATGCCGACCTACGTGGTCCAGCTGGTGACCGACGCGCTCAACGATCGGAGCCGAGCGGTACGGGGGGCGAAGATCCTGGTGCTCGGCGTGGCTTACAAGGCGGGCGTGGGCGATGTGAGGGAGTCACCGGCGCTGGAGATTCTGGAAATCCTGCTGGCCCGGGGCGCCCAGGTTGCCTACGTGGACCCTCACGTTCCCCGGCTCACGCTCGGCGAGCGTCAGCTCAGCGGCATTCCCTGGCAGCGGGCGGATTTTCGGTCGCAGGACCTCGTTCTCATTCTGACGAATCACCCGGAGTTCGAGTACACCCGGGTGGCGGCGGAAGCCCCGCTGGTGGTGGACACCCGCAACGCGACCGGCTCACTCGGCCCGAGACCTCCTGTACCGCCGTCAGCTCGACGGCAACCCCTCGGAGCTGTTCTTGACCCTCCTCGTCTCGGATAATGGTGGCCCAGCGTGCTAAAATAACTCTCTAACTTTCCGGGAGGTTTTCGGGGCTCATGCGGGCGCAGGTGGCGGTGCTGAGGACGCGGCCGGAGACGGTGCTGGTGGACTACGGCCGGCTCATGCGCCTGGCGAAGGACTGCCTCCTCAGACTGAACCTTTCGTGGACGAAGTACTTCCCCTGGATGCCGATGCTCGAGCGGTACGGGCTGCCGTTCATCCCGCTGACAGAGGTCGAGTGGATCCGCTACCACGATCTCCTCTGGTACCCGACGATCGGGCGCGCGCGCATCCGCGCCTTCGGCGAGACCGCCTGGGGCCGCCTCTTCGAGGGCTATTGAGCGATGGCTGAGCCGGTCAGAGTCCGGTTCGCTCCGAGCCCGACGGGCCACCTCCACGTGGGCGGCGCCCGCACGGCGCTCTTCAACTGGCTCTTTGCCCGGCGCCACCGCGGCGTCTTCATCCTCCGGATCGAGGACACGGACCGCTCGCGCTCCACGGAGGAGTTCATCGTCTCCATCGTCGAGGCGATGCGCTGGCTCGGGCTCGACTGGGACGAGGGGCCGCCGGCCTCCGGCTACCGCCAGACGGACCGGCTGGAGATCTACAAGGCCCATGCCGAGCGCCTTTTGGCTGAGGGCCGCGCCTATCGCTGCGTCTGCCCGCCCGCGGAGCTCGGGGCCCAGCGGAAGGCCGCCCAGGCGCGCGGGGAGACCTTCCGCTACTCGGGAAAGTGCCGGGAGGCCAACGTGCCGGCGGACGTCCCCCACGCGCTCCGCTTGAAGCTCCCGCTCTCGGGCCAGACCGTCGTGCAGGACCTGATCCACGGCACGGTCACCTTCGAGCAGAGCCAGCTCGACGACTGGATCATCGTCCGGACCGACGGCGGCCCGACGTACAACTTCTGCGTCGTCGTAGACGACGTGACGATGAAGATCACCCACGTCATCCGCGGCAACGATCACCTCTCCAACACGCCGAAACAGATCCTCTGCTACCGGGCCCTCGGCTATCCATCGCCCACATCCCGATGATCCTGGGCGCGGACCGGAGCCGGCTCTCCAAGCGTCACGGCGCCACGTCGGTCCTCGCGTTCAAGGAGGAGGGGTTCCTCCCGGAGGCCATGGTCAACTACCTGGCGCGCCTCGGCTGGTCCCACGGCGATCAGGAGATTTTCTCTCGCGAGGAGCTGATCCAGCACTTCGACCTGGCCACGGTAGGGCAGGCCGGGGCCGTCTTCGACCGGGCGAAGCTGGAGTGGCTGGCCAACCACTGGATGAAGCAGATGCCCGCGGAGCGGCTGGCGAACGACCTGGCCCTGTTCCTCGAGCGCGCGGGGCTGCCGGTCCCCGCCGATCGCGCCTGGCTCGGCAGGGTGGCCGAGAGCCTCAAGGAGCGGGCGAAGACCTTCGTGGAGATGGTCGAGATGGGCGGGTTCTACTTCGCCGAGCCTGCGGGGTACGATCGGGAGGCCACGGTGAAGTTCTTCACTCCCGAGGCCGTCCCGCGGCTCACGCTCCTGCTCAGGCGCCTGGAGACCCAGGAGCCCTTCGAGCCGGAGGCGCTCGAGACCCTGTACCGCGGCCTGGCCGCCGAGCTGGGGCTCAAGCTGGTGGACCTGGCCCAGTTGACGCGGATCGCGCTGACGGGAAAGACCGCGAGCCCGCCGATCTTCCAGGTGGCGGCGCTCCTGGGGAGAGAGAAGACGCTGGCGCGGCTCCGGAAGTGCCTGGCGGTGGTCGAGGGCAAGGCGTGAAGCTCCTTCTCGCCCGGCACGCCGAATCGGCCTGGAACGCCGAGCGCCGGTTCCAGGGAAGGACGGACGTGGGCCTCTCGGAAGCGGGGCGCGAGCAGGCGGAGGCCCTGGCCCGGGCGGTGGCCCGGCGCCGGGTGGGCGCCATCTACTCGAGCCCGCTCCGCCGCGCCCGGGAGACCGCCGAGATCGTCGCGAAGGAAAGGGGGCTCGCGGTCACGCTCGTGAACGAGCTGAGGGAGCTCTCCCTGGGGGTGTGGGAAGGGCGCACTGTAGACGACGTCCTGGCGACGGAAGCCGAGGCCTACCGGAACTGGAGGGAGCGCCCGTACGACTGCCCGCCTCCCGAGGGCGAGCACATCGCGGACGTGGCCCGCCGCGTCCTCCCGGTCATGGAGCTCATCGTCTCCTCCCACGCCGATGGGCAAGAAGCGCTCGTGGTGTCCCACGGGGGCGTCATCAGCGTCTATCTCTGCCACCTCCTCGGCCTCTCGCCGAACGCCCTCTGGCAGCTGGCGATTGGGAACGCCTCGCTCAGCATCGTTGACCCTCCGCGGGTCCTCACGTTGAACGACACGGCGCACCTGGAGGGCCTCCGGCCGTGGTGATCCTCGCCCTCTTCGGCGGCATGGCCCTCCTGCTCTACGGGATCCAGCTCGTGGGCGAGGGCTTCCAGCGTGCGGCGGGCGGCCGGCTCCGCTACCTTCTCACTCACGTGACCCGCAATCGCTTCGCCGCGGTCCTCTCGGGCGCCGCGGTGACGGCGATCATCCAGTCCTCCTCGGCGACCACGGTGATGCTGATCGGCTTCGTCTCCGCGGGCCTCATCCCCTTCTCCCAAACCATGGGGGTGATCCTGGGCGCCGACATCGGCACCACATTCACCGTCCAGCTCATCGCCTTCAAGATCACCGACTACGCGCTCCTGATGGTCGGCCTCGGGTTCAGCGTCATCTTCCTCGGCAAGCGGCGGGCGGTGAAGGACCTGGGCACCGCGCTCCTGGGCTTCGGCCTGATCTTCCTGGGGATCAAGGTGATGGTGGACGGCATGGGGCCGATGAAGTCGAGCCACCTCGCCCAGCAGGTCCTGCTGACGCTGGCCGGCACGCCGCTGGCGGGGATCCTGACCGCCGCAGTCTTCAGCGCCCTCGTCCACTCCTCGGCCGCGACCATCGGGCTCGCCATCACGCTGGCCGGCGAGGGGCTCCTCCCGCTGGGCGGGGCCGTCGCCATCGTCCTTGGCGCCAACATCGGCACCTGCGTGACGGCGCTGATGGCGTCCATCGGCGCCCGCACCGACGCCAAGCGCGTCGCAGTGGCCCACGTCGCCTTCAAGATTCTCGGCGTGGTGCTCATCCTCCCGTTCATCGATCCCTTCACGACCTGGGTCGGGACCACGGCGGGCGACGTCGGCCGCCAGATCGCCAACGCCCACACCGTGTTCAACGTCGTGATCAGCGCGCTCTTCCTGCCGTTCCAGAACCTCGCCGCGCGGCTCATCGTCACGCTCGTCCCCGAGGAGGAGGAGGGCGACAACCCGTTCAAGACGCGCTACCTCGACGAGCGCTCCCTGGATCAACCGGCGCTCGCCATCGGCCAGGCCACGCGCGAGGCCCTCCGCATGGCCGACGTGGTGCAGGCGATGTACCGCGACGCCATGGCGGTCTTCCGCACCGACAACCAGGAGCTGCTGGAGGACGTCGAGCGGCGGGACGACCAGGTGGACTACCTGGAGCGCCAGATCAAGCTTTTCCTGACCCGCCTCGGTCGCGAGACCATTTCGGCGGACCTCTCCCAGAAGGAGGTCGCGCTGCTCACGGTCATCCAGAACCTGGAAAACATCGGCGACATCGTGGACAAGAACCTGATGGAGCTGGCCCGGAAGAAGCTCTACCAGGGCCGGCGCTTTTCGGGGGCGGGCGAGGCGGAGATCATCGAGTTCCACGCCCTCGTGGGGAAGAACCTGGAGCGCGCCATCGCGGCCGTCGCGGCCAACGACCGGACCCTGGCTCAGGAGGTGCTGGACCAGCGGCCGGTCGTCCGCCAGCGGGAGCGGGACCTGCGCGAGTCCCACCTGGCGCGCTTGCGGGCCGGCCTGGCCGAGTCGCTGGAGACCTCGGAGATCCACCTCGACGTCCTGACGAACCTCAAGCGCATCTCCTCCCACGTGACCGCCCTGGTCTTCCCGATCCTGGAGGAGGTTTAGGGCCGAGCCGCCGCTACGCCTTCTCGATCTTGGCCCACGTGTCGCGGAGGCCGACCGTGCGGTTGAACACGAGGCGCCCCGGCGAGGAGTTTTTGGAGTCGGCGACAAAGTAGCCCTGGCGCTCGAACTGGAAGCGGGACTCGGGCGCGGCGTCCTTCAGCGAGAGCTCGAGCTTCGAGGCCCTGAGGACCTCGAGCGACGTCGGGTTGAGGACGGACTTGGGGTCCTCGGCCTCGTCGGGTTTGGGCACGCTGAAGAGGTGCTCGTAGAGGCGGACCTCGGCGTCGGCGGCGTGGGCGGCCGAGACCCAGTGGATGGTCCCCTTCACCTTGCGCCCGCGCGAGTCGGCGCCGCGGCTCTCCGGGTCGTACGTGCAGCGCACCTCGGTGATCTCGCCGGTGCGCGGATCCTTCGCGACGCCCGTGCACTTGACGAGGTAGGCCCAGCGGAGGCGCACCTCGACGCCGGGCGAAAGGCGGAAGTACTTGGGCGGCGGGACCTCGCGGAAGTCGTCCTGCTCGATATACAGAACGCGTGAGAAGGGCACCTGGCGCGTGCCTGCCGACGGATCCTCGGGATTGTTGACGGCCTCGAGCGCCTCGACCTGACCCTCCGGGTAATTCTCGACGACGAGTTTCAAGGGCCGCAGCACGGCCATGCGCCGGAGCGCGCGCTTGTTCAGGTCCTCGCGCAGGCAGTGCTCGAGGAGCGCCACGTCCACGAGGTTGTCGGCCTTGGCGATGCCGACGCGCTCGCAGAAGTCGCGGACGGACTCGGGCGTGTAGCCGCGACGGCGCAGGCCGGCGAGGGTCGGCATCCGCGGGTCGTCCCAGCCGCTCACCGCGCCCTCCTCCACGAGCGTCAGCAGCTTCCGCTTGCTCATGACCGTGTGGGAGAGGTTGAGCCGCGCGAACTCGATCTGCCGCGGATGGTAGATGCCGAGGGCGTCGAGGTACCAGTCGTAGAGCGGGCGGTGGTCCTCGTACTCGAGCGTGCAGAGGGAATGCGTGACGCGCTCGATCGAGTCCGACTGGCCGTGGGCCCAGTCGTACATCGGGTAGAGGCACCACTTGTCGCCCGTGCGCTGGTGCCCCGTCTTGCGGATGCGGTACATGACGGGGTCGCGCAGGTTCACGTTGCCCGCGGCCATGTCGATCTTGGCGCGCAGGGTCTTGGTGCCGTCGGGGAACTCGCCCCGGCGCATGCGCTCGAAGAGGTCGAGGTTCTCCTCCACCGAGCGGTTGCGGCACGGGCTCTCGCTGCCGGGCTGAGTAAGCGTCCCGCGGGTCTCGCGCATTTCATCGGCCGTGAGATCGTCCACGTAGGCGCGGCCCGCCTTGATGAGCTGGATGGCCCATTCGTAGAGCTGGTCGAAGTAGTCGCTGGCGTGGTAGAGGTGCGCGCCCCAGTCGAAGCCGAGCCAGCGCACGTCGCGCATGATCGCGTCCACGTACTCCTGGCTCTCCT
>JACPCF010000099.1 GCA_016179965.1 Candidatus Rokuibacteriota bacterium
CGGCCGAGCCCACGCGGGACTTTTCGGTAGTGCCGCTCAAACGTTGACGGGATTCGACACGAACTCGGCTACAATGACGTGCAGTGAACCCGGGATGCGGCTCCCCGGCGGGATCAGGGGAGGCGTGGTCCGCAACGTGAGGAACGACCATGAGGAAGCCGAAGCGGTTCAACCTCCTGATCGTCCACGGCGACGGCACGCGGGTCCTTCGCCTGAACCTTCCTCGGTGGGTTCTCTACGGAGGGTTGACGGTCCTGGCGCTGGCGGTCTCGACGCTCGGGGCCATCTACGGTGATTACATCTCGCTGAAGCGGCAGTTCTCCCAGGTCGCCGGGCTCCAGCAGCAGGTCGTGGAGCAGCGGGCCCTCATCGATTCCTTCCAAGGTCGGATCGCCGAAGTCCGCAGCGAGGTCTCCACCTGGGGCGGGCTCCACGCCAAGATCTGGGAGCCCTTCGGCCCCGAGGCGGGCCCGGCCCGGAAGGGGACCGGGATCGGCGGCGGCGTGCCGGTGCGCCCCGCGTTACCCGGCAACCGGGTCGCCCTCTCCCAGGAGCTGGACCTCCTCACCGCCACGGTCAACGAAGAAGGGCAGAGCCTCCGCGCCCTGGAGCGCTTCATGGTCAAGGCCGGCCGCGTCCTGGCCGCCCTGCCGTCCCGCTGGCCCGTCCGCGGGGCGGTGAACTCGGAATACGGCCGGCGGCTCTCCCCGTGGACGGGGGTGCCGGAGTTCCACAGCGGGATCGACATCAGTTCGGAGCGCGGCACGTCCGTGAAGGCCCCGGCTCCGGGCACGATCATCTTCGCCGGCAGCCAGGGGGACTACGGCAACACGGTGATCCTCGACCACGGCAACGACATCCGGTCCCTCTATGGCCATCTCCAGAAGATCCAGGTGACCAAGGGCCAGCAGGTGCAGCGCGGCCAGGTCATCGCGCTCAGCGGCAACACCGGCAAGACCTCCGGCCCGCACCTGCACTACGAGATCCTGGTGAAGGGGCAGGCGGTCAACCCCCGCGGCTACTTGTGGGATTAGCCCCCGCCCCGGGCGAGGCTACTGATGGGGGAGGGCGAAGGACGCTTCGCCCTTGTTGCCGTCCGAGAGGATGAGGATGTAGGCGCCGGGCGGCACGTCGAAGACCAGGGAGCCGTTGAGCGTGAAGCCCGGTGACATGGCCTGGAGGCTCCCCAGGCCGATCCCGCGCTGGCGGGCCTTGGGGCTCTCCTCGTATTCCCGGCCTGACGCGTCCACGAGCCGCGCGCGGGGGAACGGGAGCGGCTCGCTCCCGTTGTTGGTGACCGTCAGGTAGACCACGTAGAACCTCACGTCGGGCGCCACCGCCTTGTCCCCGCGCCCGATCTGGTCCTGCCACTGAACCGTCAGCACGCGGTAGGTGAACACCCCCACCTTGGTGTCCTCCCCCAGCGCCACGCGCCGCGGCCCCACGGGGCATCCCGCGACCATCAGCGCCAGGAGCGTGAGCGCCCAAGCGCGGGTCAGCCAGCCGGGCTTCACGCGCCTCGGGGGGTCAGGTCTTGCATTGCAACACTTCCGTAGGAAGGCGAGGATGTGTGATTGCAAGACCTGACCCCTAATGGAGGATAACGCCGCAGTAGCCAACCACGCGATCGTAGTCCCCCGAGACGTCCCCCGAGGTCATGTAGCGGATCAGCTCCGCGCGGGGGCCGCCGAGCTCGCTCAGCGCCGAGAGGAGCGCGGTCGTAGGGGCGATGCCGCACATCGAGATGTGGTGGTCTCTCACGGTGCGCTGGAGGCGCTCGGGGTCCAGGGCCAGGATCGCCTCGATGGCCAGGTGGTCCTTCCGGTTGGAGACCGCCTGGGATTCGTAGTGGTTGAGATCGGTGGAGGAGATGAGCACGACCGGCTCGGGCCAGCCCTTCACGACCTGCGCCACCGCCCGTCCCACGGCCGCGCAGAAGTCCAGATCCGTCCGCTTGAGCGTGATGGGGACGAATTGAACGTCGGGGCGAAGGCGGCGGAGAAAGGGCAACTGCACCTCCAGAGCGTGCTCGCGCGCGTGGGCCTGCTCGTCCTCCTGCAGGTCCGAGGAAGCCTTCAGGATCTCCCGCCCCAGGTCGGCGGCGACGGAAACTTCGCCCCCCGGGAGGACCCACCGCCCGCAGCTCATGATCGATCCCCATGGGCCGAGGCCGGTATGGTTCGGCCCCAACAGGACGACGAGGCGCGGGAGCGTGACGCGCCCGTAGACCGCGCCGGCGACCTTCCCCGAGTACATCCACCCGGCGTGGGGGACGACGAGGGCGCGCGGGGCGATCTTGGGCTGGACGTCCTCCAGGAGGCGTGAGAGGTCCGCCTCGACCTGCTCCGGCCGATCGGGATAGAAGAGTCCGGCGACGGCGGGCTTTCGGACCGGTTCCATAGGGGAGCTCATCCCCCTGGTGGTTCGGCTCTACGCCCTCACCTGGCAGGCCACCCAGTGGCCCGGGGAAATCTCCTTCAACACCTGTTCGTTCTCCGAGCAGGAGGGAATGCGGATCGGGCAGCGGGTATGGAAGCGGCAGCCCGAGGGCGGCTTGATGGGGCTCGGCACGTCGCCCTCCAGCAGGATCCGCTTGCGCTTGACCGTCGGGTCGGGGATGGGGACGGCGGAGAGCAGGGCCTCGGTGTACGGGTGCTTGGGGTTGGTGTAGAGCTCCTTGGCCGGGGCCAGCTCCACGATCTTCCCGAGGTACATGACGGCCACGCGGGTCGAGATGTGCTCCACCACCGAGAGGTCGTGGGCGATGAAGAGGTAGGTGAGGCCGAACTGCTTCTGGAGGTCTTCGAGCAGGTTGATGATCTGCGCCTGGATCGAGACGTCCAGGGCGGAGACGGGCTCGTCGGCCACGATGAACTTCGGGTTCACGGCCAGGGATCGCGCGATCCCGATCCGCTGGCGCTGCCCGCCGGAGAATTCGTGCGGGTACCGCCGCAGATGGTCGGCGCTGAGCCCCACGGTCTCCAGGATCTTCACCACGCGCTCTTCGCGCTCGCGCTTGGTGGCCGCGAGCTTGTGGATCACGAGGGCCTCGCCGACGATGGAGCCCACGGTCATCCGCGGATTCAGCGAGGCGTAGGGATCCTGGAAGATGATCTGCATCTCCTTCCTGAGGCTCCTGAGGGCTCGCTTTTCAAGCGTCGTGACGTTCTTCCCGTCGAAGGAGACCTCCCCGGCGGTGGGCTCGATGAGGCGCAGGATCGCCCGCCCCGTGGTGGACTTGCCGCAGCCGGACTCGCCGACGAGCCCGAGGGTCTCGCCCGCGTAGATGTCGAAGCTCACGTCGTCCACGGCATGGACCCGGGCCACCTCGCGCGACAAGAGCCCGCCCCGGATCGGGAAATACTTCTTGAGATTCTTGACTCTCAACAGCGCTTCAGCCATCAGTACGCGTCCCCGCGCGGAAGAATGTGCAAGACATTAACGACGCGCGCTTCACGATCCACCTCGAAGACAATTCGGAGATCACCCACTCGCAGCCTGTAGGTTCGGGGCATTCCGCGTAAGGGCTTGATATCACCGGGGCCGAAAGGGTTGACTTCAAGGGAACCAAGAGCCCGGTCGAGGCGTGCAGCCGTGTCCGTTGAAGCTCGCTCATAGTAGCGCCGGGCCCGCCGTGAGAGGCGGACCTCAAACATCCGTGCGCTTGATGTCGCGCCACCGTGTCCACTGGCCTTCGGTTACCTCTCGTCTGCCTCCTTCGATCTCCGCGGCCTCCTCCTGGGTCACGGCTTCAGGCTCCTGTTCCAGCATACGTACGAAGGCCAGCACTTCCTCCAATGCGGAGGCGGAGAGCCCTTCCAGTTTTCGCAAAAGAGCCTCTTTAGTGGTCATGGTTGGGTTCCCAGGCGTCTCAACATTACCGGTGGGCCTCGACCGGTGTCAAGTGTGGCTAGTACCCGTAGCTGCGCTGCGGGTTCCCCGCTGGCGCAACCCCTTTCGCGGGGGGAGGAATCCGGGTACCCGGGCCGGGGGTGGGCGGGTACCCGCGCCGAAGGCGTCGGTGGCCCCCCTCCGAGTTTAATAGAGCCAGCAGGCGACCTTGTGGCCGGGCTTGACCTCTTTGAGCACGGGGTCCTTCTCGGTGCAGACCGCCTTCACGTAGGGGCAGCGGGGCGCGAAGCGGCATCCCGGCGCGATGTCCCCCTTGATCGTGGGCACGACTCCCTGGATCGTCTCCAGGCGCCGCTTCTGGGTCGCTGCCAGGTCAATCCGGGGAATCGACCTGAGCAACCCCTGCGTGTACGGGTGGAGCGGCTCCTTGAAGAGCTCGCCCACGGCCGCCTCCTCCGCCACCAGCGCCGCGTACATGACGACCACGCGCTGCGCGGTCTCGGCGATGACGCCCATGTCGTGGGTGATCAGCATGACCGCCATGCCGAGGCGCGACTTGAGCTCGTTCAGGAGCTCCAGGATCTGGGCCTGGATCGTCACGTCGAGCGCCGTGGTGGGCTCGTCGGCGATGAGGAGCTTCGGGTTGCACGAGGGCTCGTCGGCGATGAGGAGCTTCGGGTTGCACGAGAGCGCCATGGCGATCATCACGCGCTGGCGCATCCCGCCCGAGAGCTGGTGCGGGTACTCCTTCACCCGGCGCTCGGGGTTCGCCATGCGGACCATCTTCAGCATCTCGACGGTCTTGTCCATGGCATCCCGCCGGCCCAGTCCCTCGTGGAGCCTCAGCGCCTCGGCGATCTGCTCGCCGCAGGTGAAGACCGGGTTGAGGGAGGTCATGGGCTCCTGGAAGATCATCGAGATCTCTTTGCCGCGGACCTTCCTCATTTGGGCGGGGGGAAGCTCTAGAAGACTCCGGCCATTGTACCGGATCTCCCCCTCGACGATCCGCCCGGGGGGCTGCGGGATCAGCCGCATGATGCTGAGCGCGGTGACGCTCTTGCCGCACCCCGACTCCCCCACCACGCCCAGCGTATCGCCCTTGTCGATGGTGAGGCTCACGCCGTCCACGGCGCGGATCACGCCCTCGTCGGTGAAGAAGTGCGTCTTCAGGTTCGTGACTGTGAGTAGGCGCTCTGCCATGGCTATGATCTACGTCCGCGCGCTTCGAGCGCGGGCTTCGCCCGCGCACCCTGAGGGGGAGGTCTCGGAGGGGGTCGCCGAGACCCCCTCCGACTCGAAGAAGTGGGTCTTGAGGTTAGTGACCGTTAGCAGGCGGTCCACCATGTCTCTCCCAGTGCCGCGTGATTTCGGTGAACGCCTGGAGCGCCCGGTCGATGTCGTCGCGGTCCACGTCCTTGTGGGTGACGCACCGGATGGACGTGGGGCCGATCTGGTGGATCTTGACCTTCCGCGCCGCGCACTCGCTGACCAGCGTCTGCGCCCCCCCGGGTCGGTCCACGAAGAAGATGACGATGTTGGTCTGAACCCGGCTGAGGTCGATGCGGACTCCCGGCAGCCGCGCGAGCCCCTCGCCGAGCCGCTTCGCATTGGCGTGGTCTTCGGCGAGACGCTCCACCATCTGCTCCAGGGCGACCAGTCCCGCCGCGGCCAGCACGCCGACCTGCCGCATCCCGCCCCCGAGCATCTTCCGCCAGCGCCGGGCGCGCCCGATGAACTCGCGACTGCCGCAGACGAGCGAGCCCACCGGCGCGGCCAGGCCCTTGGACAGGCAAAACGTCACCGAAGCCACGGGGGCCGCGAACTCCCGCACGCGGCGCTTGAGGGCCACCGCGGCGTTGAAGATCCGGGCGCCGTCGAGGTGCACCGGAACTGCGGCCGCGCGCGCCACCGCTGCGACCGCGCCGATCTCCTCCGGCGTGCAGAGGGTGCCGCCGTGGCGGTTGTGGGTGTTCTCCAGGCAGACGAGGCCGGTGGGCGGGATGTGGATGTTGGCGGGGCGGATCGCCTCGCTCACCTGCTGGGGACTCAGGAAACCGCGCTCAGTGCGAATCGGCCGGGTCTGGACGCCGCCGATCACCGCGGCGCTCGCGACCTCGTAGTTGAAGATGTGGGAGTCGAGGTCGAGGATGATCTCCTGGCCGGGACGGGTCTGGGACAAAACAGAAACCAGATTGCCCATCGTTCCGGAGGCGACAAAAAGCCCGGATTCTTTGCCGGTGAGCTCGGCGGCCAGGGCCTCGAGGCGCTGGACCGTGGGATCTTCTTCCCAGACATCGTCGCCCACCTCCGCGGTCGCCATGGCCTCCCGCATCGCGGGGGTGGGGAGCGTCAGGGTGTCGGAGCGGAGGTCCACGACGTCGTGCACGGGCTTACCTCTGGGCGGAGGTGCTCAGGCGCTGGGCCGCCCGCCGCCCCCACTCCGTGTACGGATATTCCTCGGCGAGCCGGCGGAAGGTCTTGGCGGCTTCCTCGACGAGCCCCTCGCGCGCGTTCACCTCGGCCAGGAGGAAGAGGGTCTCGGGCACCACCAGCGTCCGCGGGTAGTCCTTGAGGATCGCCTCGAGCCGCTGGCGCACGCCGATCAGGTTGCCCTGGTTCCAGTAGTAGTTCGCCACCCAGAGTTCCTTCTGGGCCAGGCGGCCCCGGCACACGTCGATCTTCGCCAGGGCGTCGGGCGCGTACCGGCTCTCCGGGTATTCCTTCACCAGGCGCTTGAACTGCTCCACCGCCTTTTGGGTCAGCCCCTGGTCCTGCTCCACCGGCTTCATCTGGTCGTAGTAGCTCATGGCCAACCGGTACTGAACCAGGTCCGCGATCATGTGGCGGGGATAGAAGGACATGAAGGCCTCGAACTCCTTGGTGGCCTTGTCGAACTCGGCCTCCCGGTAGTAGGCCTCGCCCATCAGGAACCGGGCGCGCGGGGCGTAGGAGGACTCCGGGTGGCGCTCGACGAT
>JACPCF010000071.1 GCA_016179965.1 Candidatus Rokuibacteriota bacterium
GATGACCCCGACCAGGATCTTCGCTCTCATCTTCCTCCCAGGTCCTCGGACGTCGCGCAGCGGAAGCCGCGGTGGTGCTGCCCCCGCGCCGTGCCCCTGTGCTCGTAGTACCGTCGGATGGTGACCCGGAGCCCGTCGGCCCCGTCGTCGTGGCTTGACCCCCGCACGACCCGGGTGGCCGTCCGGTCGCCGTAGGGGCTGGCCCCCGCCGGCTTGAGCCCCACCGGCTCTGTCACGTTGTAGCCACGGCCGTACACGGCCCGGTCAGGAGTCGGGGGGTCGTTCCCCCAGGGATAGCGGCGGCCGTCGGTGCCGCGCGCGGCCTTTTCCCACTCAGCCTCCGTTGGCAGGCGCTTGCCCTTCCAGGCGCAGTAGTCGCGGGCGCCGAACCAGGAGACCTCAACGGCCGGGTGCTCCTCGAGCCCGGGGAGCGCCTCGGTTCAGACCTTCACCGGCGTGAACTCCGTCGTGTAGTGGTCCTGGAGCGGGAGGCGCTGCTTCAACACCCCGAGCTCGAGGAGGGTGTCCTGCATGACCTTGAGGGCCTCCAGGTCGATCCGCCCGTCCACCGGCAGGAGCGGCCGGACCAGCTCGTAGGCCTTCCGCGTGGCGGCCTCGGGCCAGCCGATCCCCTTGGAGGCGATCCGGATGGTCTCGTCCGGATTCTCCCGACAGAACTTGATGCCCTGGAAGAGCCCGCGGAGCACCTTGTGGAGGGTCTCCTTCTTGGCCTTGATCGTGTCGTCCGTGGCGTAGGCGAGCTGGCTGATCCACTTCGGGGTGACGCTGTCCAGGCGCATGAGGACCTTCCCTTTGCCCTGATGCTCCACCACGGCGCCGCCGTCGCCCCAGACGAAGGCGGCGGTCTCCCCGCGGGAGAGCGCCGCCACCTGGGCATCCAGGCCGCCCAACGCGACGATCTTCACGTCCTTCTCGGGGTCCCAGCCGTGCTTCTTCGCCAGGAGCCGCGCGAAGATCCAGGTCGTGGCCCCGATCACGGTGACGCCGATGCTCTTGCCCTTGAGGTCCTCCACGCGATTGATCTGGGGCGCTCCCACGAGCGTGAAGTGGTTCTTCTCCGTGACGACGGCCAGCATCCGGATTCCCGTGCCGCGCTCCCGGAAGACCAGCGGGTCCGTGGCCCCCGTGATCCCCATCTCGACGGATCCCGCCATCACGCCCTTGAGCAGGTCCGGGCCTCCCCTGAAGGGGATCGCCTCGACGGCCACGCCGTTGGCTTTGAAGAACCCCTTCTCGATGGCCACGAGGGGCGGCGCCGCGATGGCGAAGTCCCCGAGCACCACGAGGCCGATCTTGAACGACGTCGTTTGCGCGGCGGCCCGGGAGGCCGGCATCGCGCTCGCGGCGGCGAGGCCCGCCGCGGCCGTTTTGAGAAAGCTCCGCCGCGTCGTTTCCATAGATTTGTCTCCTTTCAGCGCCATTTGCCGAGTCGTTGGTTCAGATGCTCCAGGGAGACCACCACCGCGATGGACAGCACCGACACGAGGGCAGTGGCGGCGAAGAGTTCGGCGGCGTTGAACGCCATGGCCTGCTTCTGCATCAGAAACCCCATGCCGCGGATTCCGGCGAACATCTCCGCCAGCAGCGTTCCCAGGAGCGCGAAGACCATGCCGATCCTCATTCCGGCCAACGCGGACGGGAGGACCGCGGGCAGCAGGACCTTCCGGTAGACCTGCCAGGGGGAGGCGCCCATGGAGGTGGCGACGGTGAGGAGGGCCGGATCCAGGTCCCGCACGCCGCCCGCCACCAGCAGCACGATGGGGAAGACGGCGAAGAGGGTCGCGCTCAGGACCGCGGTGGTGAGGCCGATCCCGAAGATCAGGGCGATCCAGGGAAGGATCAGGATCTTCGGGACCCCGTAGAGGGCGACGACGTAGGGGATGCACACCTGGTGGACGGTGCGCATGGAGCCGATGACGAGCCCCGCCGTGACGCCGAGCCCCACGGCGAGCCCGTAGCCGATCACAGTCTTCACCAGCGTGTCCAGGAGCCGCGGCAGGGCCTCTCCGGCCGTCGCCGCCAGGGCCCGGACCACCGCCGTGGGGGCGGGGACGAAGAGCGGATCCACCAGACCCAGGCGGACCGCCGCCTCCCAGCCGACCACGAGCGCTGCCAGCGAGAGCGCCTGGCAGCCCACGATCTTCAGCTTGCCCATCGTCGCACCCGCGCTTCGAGCAGCCCCGCCGCCCCGTCAAGGGCGAGGACGGCCGCGCCCACGAGGACGACCAGCCCCGCGTACTCGGCGGTCATGAAGAGCCCGTAGGCGTAGTTGATCAGGTACCCGATGCCCGCTCGCGATCCCAGGATCTCGCCGACCAGGACCCCGACGACGCTCAGCGCTAGCCCGGCCCTCAAACCACCGACGAGCGTCGCGGACATGGCCGGTAACGCCACCTTCAGAAAGATCGCCCCGGGGCCGGCGCCCATGGAGACGGCCACCGTGATGAGGTGACGGTCCACCTGACGGATTCCGGCCAGCACCGAGAGCGCCACGGGGAAGAAGCCGAGGAGGAGCCCGAAGGCGATCTTGGAGGCCGGGCCGAGGCCGAAGAAGAGCATGAGGGACGGATACCAGACCACGCTGGGAATCGCGTAGAGCGCCGCCAGGATCGGCTCGTAGATCCGCCCCAGGGTTTTCTGGAGACCGAGCACGAAACCAAGCCAGAGGCCAGCCGAAACGGCCAGAGCGTAGGCGGCGGCGATCTCTCTGAGCGTCAGCCAGACGTGCTCGGGGAGCGGGGGAAGCTCTCCGACCCGGAAGACGCGGAGCAGCGCGCCGGGGATGGCCGAGGGCGCCACGTAGAGGATCGGGTTGAGCGGCGCTGCCACGACCTCCCACACGCCCAGCAGGCCCAGGAGCACGGCGGCGCGGAGCGCCAGAACCTTCACGGCGCCCCCTCCATGGCCCGCAGCGACTCTTCACGGATCTGGTCCCAGAGCTTGGCGCGGAGGTCGGTCACTTCGGGGGAGTTGAGATCGCGCGGGTAGGGCAGAGGCACCTCGAAGAGATCCTTGATGCGTCCCGGCCGGGAGGTCATGACGGCGATCCGGTCGGAGAGCGCGATGGCCTCCTGCAGGCTGTGGGTGACGAAGACGATCGTCTTCTGGGTGCGGCGGCGGATCCCGACGAGCCACTCGCCCATCAAGAGCCGGGTCTGCTCGTCCAGCGCTCCGAAGGGCTCGTCCATCAAGAGGATGGGCGTGTCCAGGGCGAGCGCCCGCGCGATGGCCACGCGCTGGCGCATCCCGCCGGAGAGCTCGCGCGGGTATTTCCGCTCGAAGCCCCTGAGCCCCATCGGCTCCAGGAGCCCGAGGGCGACCTCCCGCCGGCGCGCCCCCCCCACGCCCTGGAGCTCTAGCCCGAACCCCACGTTGTCGAGGGCGGTCCGCCACGGGAAGAGCCCGGGGTCCTGGAAGACCATGGCGACTTTGCGCGGGTTGGGGCCGGTGCTCGGCTCGCCGTCGATCAGGACCTGGCCGGCGTCGGGGGCGACGAGGCCGCCGATCATGCCAAGGAGCGTGGACTTCCCGCACCCGCTCGGTCCCAGGAGCGTGAGGAACTCCTGGCGGCGCACCTTCAGGCTCACCTGCTCCACCGCCAGCACCGGCCCGGAGACCGTTTCGTATCGCTTGCCCACGTCCCGCAGCTCGATCTGCGCGGTCACGAGGCTCCGGGGGTCCCCAATCATGGGGGAATGCTAGGGGCTCGCCCGCCTCCTGTCAACTTGCCAGGGTCCTTGCCTACCTCCCCCTTTTGGACTATCATGCCGACACCGACCGGCTCGACGGGCGCAGCCGGTTCGCCCCTGAACTGTCCCCCACCATACAGGGAGGTGCCCATATGAAGGTCCTAGCCAGAGTAGCGCTGTTCACCATCATTGTCGTAGGGCTCGTCGCCGCGCCCTTGTGGGAGCCGGTGGCCGCCCAGGAACGCGTCCTCAAGGTCGCGGGTGTGGGCGCCATGAGTGGTGTCATCCGAGGCTTCGGCATCAACTCCAAGGCCGTCTTCGACATGGTCGTGGACGAGATCAACAAGGCGGGCGGCGTCAGGCTCGCCGACGGGACTCGCGCCAAGATCGTCGGAACCTTCCTGGACGAGCGGTGCAACGCCGAGGAGGGGATTTCCGTGGTCCGGAAGTTGGCCAGCGAGGACTGGCTGGTGCTGATCGGGCCGACTTGCTCGAACGTCGCCGAGCCCCTCTTCGGCATCCTCCAGCGGAAGGTGGGAGACGCCGGCGACTCGGGGCTTCAGTTCCCGATCTTCACCGACACGGCCATCAAGCCCGGGCTCGCGAAGATCTCGGAGTGGGCGTTCCGCAACGTCCCCCACGAGCCCACCATGTACAACCACCTCTTCAAGTGGCTCAAGGAAAAGCACCCGAATCTTAAGACCGTGTACGGGGGCGTGGAGACCGACTTTGCCCACTCCAACTCCAACTGGTTCACCTCCATGAAGAACGCGGCCACGGCGGCCGGTTTCGAGGTGCTCGGCGAGGAGAAGTGGCTCCTGAACGACACCGAGTTCTCGACCCAGGTGGGCAAGTGGCGCCGGGCCAAGCCTGACATCATCGCGATCTCCTCCCACCCCTTCACCACGTGCGGCGTGCTGCGGGAGATGAAGCGACAGGGCGTCAAGCCGAAGGTGATGGCGGGCCTGACCTCGACCGCAACCCTGGAGACTATGGCCGGCTGCGGCCCAGAGGCTGAAGGGCTGATCATCCCCACCGGCTTCGCCCCGGTGACCCCCGAGGCCAAGCGGGTCGCCGACATCGTCGCCAAGCAGTACAAGGGCAACGTGGATCTCCACTCGGCGGCGGTCTACGAGAACATGTACGTCCTCAAGAAGGTGATCGAGACGTCGGGGGTGGAGGCCAAGCCCACGACGCTGGCCCAGGACCGCAAGCGCATCCGCGATGGCCTGGCCAAGGTGACGGAGTTCGACGGGCTCCTCGGCAAGATCAAGCGGCTGGACGACCGTGAGTCCGTCAAGCCGTACGTCTTCGCCGTCGCGAAAAATTCGGACTGGGCCGTCCTCTTCGATCCCCGCTGATGGCGAGCACGGGGGCACATCCGCCGCGCCGTGGCGGGTGTGCCCTCATTTTCCCTGCCTATGACTGACCTGGCGATCGACGTTGTCCAGCAGCTCCTGAACGGCTTCCTCTTCGGATCCTCCTACGCCCTCATCGGCATCGGCTTCACCATGATCTTCGGCGTCATGGACAAACTGAACCTCGCCTTCGCCGTGACCGGGCTCGCCGGCGCCTATACCGGGCTCCTCCTCTTCCACCTCACGCGTGGTCCCTTCATACTGGTTTTCCTCATGGCGGTGGCCGCGGCGGGGCTCATCGGGCTGGTGATCGAACTCGCGTGCTTTCGCTGGATGCCGCGCGACTACCCCCTGGCCCCGCTGATGGCCACCATGGGGATGCTCTTCTTCGTCGACGAGGTCGTCTCCCACGCCACCCACGGCCGGCCCATGGCGTTCCCCGCCCCCATGGGCCAGGTCATGATGGACGTGGGCCCCTGGCTAGTGCGGGGCGACCTCGGCTTCATGTTCCTGGTGAGCCTCGCGGTCATGGGCGCCCTCTGGGCCCTCGTCTACAAGACCCGCCTCGGCCTGGCCACCCGGGCGGTCTCCCAGCAGCCGGTGGCGGCGCAGCTCTGCGGGATCGGCCTGACGCGCGTGAACGCCGCCGTTTTCATCATCACCGGCATGGTAGGCGGTGTCGCCGGCACGCTGATCGGCTCCGCGGTCGGTAATCTCTCCCCGCTGCTCTCCCTCCCCCTCACGGTCAAGGGGCTCGTCACGGCGGTGCTCGGCGGGCTCGGCTCGATCCCGGGCGCCATCGTGGCTGGCCTGCTCCTCGGGATCGTCGAGTACGAGGCGCTCTACTTCTTCGGCATCGGGTACCGGGACATGGTGACCTACCTCCTGCTGTTTGCTTTCCTCGTGTTCCGCCCGGGTGGCCTCTTCGGCCAGCGGGTTGGCCGCTGAGGGCTTCGTGGAATTCTACTTCGCTCTCGCCACGCTCTTCGGCTTCAGGATCCTCCTCGGGCTCTCCGCGTACGTGGTGATCCTCACGGGGCAGATCTCCATGGCCCAGGCCGGGTTCTACGCTCTTGGGGCCTACACGGCCGGGGCCGCCACGGCGCTCTGGGGATGGCCGATCGTCCCCGCCGTCCTGCTCGGGGCGATCGTGGGAGCCGTGTTCGGATTTCTCGTAGGGTTTCCAGCGCTGCGCGTGAGGGGCCTGTTCCTGGTGATTGCGACGCTCGCCTTCACCGAGATCGTGCGGATGGTCTTCCTCAACCTCAAGTACACGATCCGTGTGGGCGACCGAACCATTGGTCCCGCGGCCGCCGAGGGGTTCCGGGGGATCACGTACTATTTCGAGAATGGGTGGTCCTCGCTTCAGATAGCGGGGTTCACCTGGCTCTTCGTGCTGGCGGTGCTTCTGGCCTTCTGGCTCATGGACCGCTCGCGCGCCGGGGTGGTGCTCCGCGCCGTGGGCGAGGACGAGCTGGCGGCCTCGAGCGTCGGCATCAACCTTACGGCCGCGAAAGTCTCGGCCATGACGCTGGGGGGACTCGTGGCGGGGCTGGCGGGAGCGCTGTACGCCCACTATGCGACGTATCTCTCCCAGGAGGAGTTCGGCGTGTTGCTCGCGAGTTTCGCCGTCGCCTATCCGCTCATCGGCGGGACGGGGAGCGTGCTGGGGCCCATTGCCGGCGTCCTCTTCTTCTCGCTCCTGATCGACGGCCTCCGCTTCCTCGGTGACTGGCGGAACCTTCTCTTCGGCGTCCTGATCGTCGCCATGATGAACGTGCGGCCCCACGGCATCATCGACGTCCGCCTGGTGCGCCGCCTCGCGGCGCTCCTCCGGCCCGCCCCCAAGAGGGCATATGCTGGCGATTGAGCGGCTCAGCAAGCAGTTCGGTGGAGTGAAGGCCGTTCAGCACGTGGACCTCGACGTCCGGCAGAACGAGATCCTCGGCCTCATCGGCCCCAACGGCTCAGGCAAGAGCACCATCGTCAACCTGGTGACCGGCGTCTTTCCGCCGACCGAAGGCCGGGTCCGTTTCAAGGACGGCGACATCACCGGCTGGCCGCCCCACCGGGTGCTCGCGGCCGGGGTGGGGCGGACCTTTCAGAGCATCCGGCTCTTCGGCGGGCTCACGGTCTGGCAAAACCTCTGGGTGGCCCAGAACGCCCAGTCCGAGGGGGGCCGGGGAGTGCTCCGGCGGTGGCTGGCCGTGGACCGCGCCTCCATGACGAAGATCGAGGCGACGCTGGAGTTCTGCCGCCTCCTCGACAAGAAGGACGAGCTGGCGTCGAACCTGGCCTTCGGCGATCAGCGCCGCCTGGAGCTGGCCCGCACCCTGGCGGCCGAGCCTGATCTCCTCCTGCTCGACGAGCCGGCCGCCGGCATGAACGCCGCGGAGATCGAGGACCTGCGCGAGCGGCTCCTGGCGCTCAAGCGGCGCGGGAAGACGATCGTGCTGATCGAGCATCACATGGAGCTGGTCATGACGGTCGCCGAGCGCGTCGCGGTGCTCAACTTCGGCCAGAAGATCGCCGAGGGGCGGCCGGCTGCGGTGCAGGACGACGAGCGCGTGCGCGAAGCGTACCTCGGTCAGCGCCGCTGACCGCTTGAGGTCGGGGAACGAGCATGGGGTTCGTCTCAAGACAGCGCGTTCGATCGGGGGGATTCGAGCGCGGGCTTTGCCCGCGCAAGCCTCTGGGGGGAGGAGTCGGAAGGGGGGCGTGAGCCCCCCTCCGAGGGTATGCTCGAGGTCAGGGATGTCGTCACCTCGTACGGGATGATCCAGGCGCTCAAGGGCGTGAGCCTGGCCGCGCGCGAGGGCGAGGTCACCTGCATCCTGGGCCCCAACGGCGCGGGCAAGACGACTCTCCTCTACACGATCGCCGGCATCCTCAGACCGCGGAGCGGCTCCATCACCTTTGAGGGGCGGGAGCTGGCGGGCACCCCGGCGCCGGACGTCGTCGGTCGCGGGATTTCCCTCGTGCCCGAGAACCGGCTGGTCTTCCCGCAGATGAGCGTGCATGAGAACCTCCTGGCGGGGGCGTACGTTCGGCTCGGGAGGGATCGCGCGCGGGTGGAGAGCGATCTGGAGGCCATGTTCGCGCGCTTCCCCCTCCTGAAACAGCGCGCCGGCCAGGCCGCCGGCACCCTCTCGGGCGGCGAGCAGCAGATGCTGGCGGTCGCCCGCGCCCTCATGGCCCGCCCGCGCCTGCTGATGATGGACGAGCCGTCGCTGGGGCTCGCGCCGATGATCGTGGAGCAGATCTTCCAGATCGTCGAAACCCTGAACCGCGAGGGCATCACGATCCTGCTCGTCGAGCAGAACGCGCGGATGGCGCTGTCCGTCGCCCATCGCGCGTATCTCCTCGAGCAGGGACGGATCGCCTTCCACGGCACCCCGTCCGAAGTCTCGGCGAACGAGGCAATCAGCCGGGCGTACCTCGGCATCAAAGGAGGCTGACGGGGACGGTGGTGGACTTCCTGCAAGCCCTGGTGGACGGGGTGATGCTGGGCGCCACCTACGCGCTGCTGGGCCTGGGGTTCACGCTGATCTTCGGCGTCCTCCGCCGGCTGAACCTCGCCTTCGGCCCGACCATCCTCGTCGGCATCTACGCCGGCAGTCACGTCGGCCTGGCCTGGCCCGGCGCCCTCGCGGCCGTCATGGCGGTGACGGTGGCCGCCGCGATCCTCGCCGGGATCTACGTCGAGCGCTGCTCGTTCCGGGCGCTGTCACGCCAGGCCCCCGTCGTCTCCATGATCTCCACCTTCGCTGTCTGGATGCAGCTGCAGGAGCTGGTTTCCCTCTTCGCGGCGAGCCGCACCATGCCGTACCCGTCTCCGGCGTGGCTCCCCGCGGTGGCGGCGGGGCCGATCCTGCTCCGGTCGGACGCGCTCCTCATGTGGAGCGGGGCGACGGCGATCATGCTGGCGCTCTTTGTCCTCCTCTACCGGACGCGCTTCGGCACCGCCGTCCGCGCCGTCGCCGATTCGTCGGAGGCCGCGACGCTCATGGGGGTCAACGTCGCCGCGGTGGGAGCGGCCGCCTTCCTCGTGGCCTCCGCCGTGGGCGGCCTCGCCGGCGTCCTCATCGCCCAGAGCCAGCAGCAGGTCACCCCCTACTTCGGTCTCTGGGCCACGGTGAAGGGGTTGACCGCCATGCTCCTGGGCGGCGCCGGGTCGCTCTCCGGCGCCGTCGTGGGAGGCGTCATCCTCGGCGTCGTGGAGACCCAGACCCTCTGGCACTTCGGCGGCCAGTGGAGGGACCTGGCGGCCTACGCTCTGCTCTTTCTCGTCGTCGCGCTGAGTCCCCGAGCCCGTGGGGAGCCAAGTCTGTGAGCGACTATGTGGTTTCCCTCTTGGTTCGAATCGGCGTCGAAGCCTTCGTGGCGCTCTCCGCCTACCTCCTGCTGGTGATCGGGCGGATCTCGTTCGGCCAGCAGGCGTTCTTCGTCATCGGCGGCTACGCTGCCGGCATCTCCACGGCGCTCTACGGGGCGCCCCTCCCGATCGGGATCATCGTCGGGGCCCTGGCCGCGGGACTGGCGGCAGCGCTGTTCGCCGGGGCCATGGCCCGCGCGGGCGGCATCTACTTCGCCGCGGGGAGCCTCGCCCGCGGAGAACTAGCCCGTGTGGCGCTGCTGAGTTTTCACCACCAGGTGCCGGTGGGCGCGGACCTGACCGGCCCGGCGGGCGCCGACGGCTTTCGCGGCATCCGCGCGCTCTTCACCAGCGGGATGTCGGTGACCGCCTACATGGTGGCGATATGGGGCCTGCTGGCCCTGACGTTCCTCGCCATCGCGCTCCTCCTTCGCTCGCGCTGGGGAGAGGCCATACGCATGGTGGGAGAGGACGAGACGGC
Organism: Candidatus Rokuibacteriota bacterium; assembly: GCA_016179965.1. Classification (GTDB taxonomy): domain Bacteria; phylum Methylomirabilota; class Methylomirabilia; order Rokubacteriales; family CSP1-6; genus CSP1-6. The sequence goes on from JACPCF010000071.1 coordinate 9,925, forward strand.
GGCCGCGGCCGTCGGAGTGCGGGTGGGACGCGTCGCGGGGCTGACGATGGTCGGGGCGGGCGCCCTCGCCGGGATGGGCGGCGGCCTCTTCGCCCACTACGCCACCTACCTGGAGCCGGGCCACGCGGACGTCATGCTGGGCGTTCACAGCCTGGCGTATGCGTTCATCGGGGGCCTGGGGACGCCGCTCGGGCCGATCATCGGGGTGGCCTTCGACATCGGGCTCCTCGAGTCGTTCCGCTTCCTGGCCGGCTACCGGATGATCATTTTCGGGGGGCTCGTCATGGCGCTTCTCGTGCTCCGCCCGCGGGGGCTCTTGGACGAGGTCACCGTCCACCGGGTCACTCGCCGCCTGGCGGGGCGCCGGGCGTGATGCTGTCGGTCGAGGGCGTCTCCGTCCGCTTCGATGGGATTTCGGCCCTGTCCTCAGTCACGTTGGCCGTGGCCCCCGGGGAGCGGCTTGGCCTGATCGGCCCCAACGGCGCCGGAAAGACCACGCTCCTCAACGTGATCACGGGCCTCCTCCGGCCGGCCGCGGGCGCCATTCGGCTCGACGGCCGCGCGCTCACCGGCCTGGCCCCCGACGCCGTGGCGCGGGCAGGCGTGGGGCGCACCTTCCAGTCCCCCAGGCTCTTCACGCGCATGACCGTGGAGGAGAACGCGCGCGCGGGGCGGCCTCTCGACGCGAAGCCATGGCTTGACCTGGTCGGGTTGCTCCCTCGCCGGGACGACCTGGCCGCAGCGCTCACGCCCGGGGAGGCGCGCCGGCTGGAGCTCGCCCGGGCGCTGGCAGGCGAGCCGCGCCTGCTGCTGCTGGACGAGCCGTGTGGGGGGCTCAACTCCGCCGAGACAGAGACCATGGTGGCGTTCCTGGAGCGGGCGGCAGGGCCTGGGCGCATCACGATCGTCGTGGAGCACAAGCTTCGCGTGGTGAGTCGTCTCTGCGAGCGGCTCGCCGTGCTCCACCTGGGGGAGAAAATCTTTGACGGGCCGGCCGGGACCCTCCGCGCCGATCGGCGGGTGCTGGAGGCCTACCTGGGAAAGTCCCGCGCGTCATGAGAGCGGTGGCGCTCGTCCTGGCGCTCCTCCCCTCCGCCTGCTCGCCGCCGGCCCCGCGGGCCCTGGACATCCGCGTCTCCTGCGCGCCGGAGGGCCACGCGCTCCGCCAGCGCTGTGCCGTGACGCTGACCGACCGGCGCACCGGCCGCCCCGTGGAGAGGGCTGCCGTTTCGCTCCACGCCGACATGCCGTCCATGCCGCTGGCGCACAGCGTGCGGCCCGTGACGGCGGCGCCCGGGAGCCCGGCCGGCACGTACCACGGCACTCTGGAGCTCGAGATGACCGGGCGCTGGGTGATCGCCGTCCGCATCGCCGGCCCGGTCCACGAGCAGGTGACCCACGCCATCGACGTCGAGCAGCGCTAGTGTTATTATTCGTCGCGCAGAGGGTTGCGACAGGAGGCTTCTCATGAAAATTGTCCGGTTTTCCCAGAACGGCCTTGCCCCCCGCCTCGGCTGCTTCATGGGCCAGGACCGCGTGGTGGACCTGGCGGCGAGCTGCGCCGCCTATCTCGCCGGCCGGGGGGTGGTCCGCGCCGAGGCCATCGCCGACGCCCTCTTCCCCCAGAGCACCCGCGGCTTCCTCGAGGGCGGCGTCGCCACCCAGGAGATGCTGGCGGCGATGCTCGACGCGACGAAGGCGGGGAAGTTCCAGCCCGTCGCCCACCCGGCGGGCGCCGTGCGCCTCCACGCGCCCATCGCCGATCCCGGCAAGTTCATCTGCATCGGCCTCAACTACAAGGACCATGCCGCCGAGACCGGCAACCCGATCCCGAAGGAGCCGCCCATCTTCCCCAAGTGGGCCAACGCCATCCTCGATCCCGGCGAGCCCATCCTCCGGCCGCGCGGCTCGAAGCAGCTCGACTGGGAGGTGGAGCTGGGGGTCGTGATCGGCCGAACAGCCCGATACGTGACGAAGGAGCAGGCGCTGGAGTACGTCTACGGCTACACGATCATCAACGACGCCAGCGCCCGCGACTTCCAGTTCGTCACGAGCCAGTGGGCCGCCGGCAAGATCGCCGACACGTTCGCGCCGGTCGGCCCGTACATCGCCGATCGCAGCGAGATCCCCGACCCCCACGTGCTCAGCCTCAAGACGTGGGTGAACGGCAATCTCATGCAGGACGGCACGACGCGGAACTTCATCTTCGACGTCCGCTATCTCGTGCACTACCTCTCCGGGATCATGACGCTCGCGCCGGGGGATCTGATCGCCACCGGCACCCCGGCCGGCGTGGGGCTGGGGCGCAAACCCCAGGTCTGGCTCCAGCCGGGTGACACCTGCCGGATGGAGATCACCGGCCTGGGCGTCCTCGAGAACTCGGTCAAAGACGCATAGGGGCGGAAGGAGGTCGGCGATGGCGGTGAAGGCGTTCCTGCACTACGCGCTGGAGGTGCCCGACCCGACCGTCGGGCAGCGGTACTACCAGGACTTCGGTCTGGTGGACGTGACGGGGCGGGGCAACGCGGTCCGCCTGAGGGCGGCCAAGCAGCGGCGGGAGAACGTGCTGCTCTTCGCGGGCCGGCGCAAACGCCTGCACCACCTTTGCTTCGGCGCGCCGGGGGAGGCGTTCGCGCAGGTTCGTCAGTCGCTCAGCCGCGCGGCGGTGAAGGAGGTGGACCCACCCAAGGACGCGCCGGAAGGCGGCATCTGGGTGAGGGACCCCGACGGCAACCTGGTCAACATCCGGGACGAAGCGCCCGAGCCTGAGCCGGCCGACCCCCCGCTGCAACTGAACTCACCCGGTCATGCCCCACGCCAGGCGGTCCGCGGCTGTCCCGAACGGGGGCAGGGAGCCGCACCGCGCCGGCTGGGCCACGTCCTGCTCTTCAGCCCGGACCTGGGCCGCCAGATCGATTTCTATACGCGGGTGCTCGGCTTGAAGCTCTCCGATCGCTCGCGCGACATCATCGCCTTCATGCGCTGCAGCACCGACCACCACAACCTCGCGGTGCTCGCCTCCAAAGGCCCCGGCTTCCACCACGGCTCGTTCCAGGTGGGGAGCGTGGACGAGATCTCGCTGGGAGCCCTGCGCATGGCGGACCGCGGCTGGCAGCCCGGCTGGGGGCTGGGCCGCCACGTCATCGGCTCCAACTTCTTCTATTACATCCGGGATCCGTGGGGGAGCCTCGCGGAGTACTACTTCGACCTCGACTACATCCCCGATGACTGCCCCTGGGTGCCGCGCGACTTCCCGCCCGAGGATTCCCTCTACCTCTGGGGGCCCCCGGTGCCCCCGGACTTCGGGGAGAACAAGGAGTTGGCGGCGCGGTGATCTCCCGCTGGTCCGACGCTGAGGCGAAGGGACTCGCCCCCCTCGACCTCCTCGTGTACGGCTCCCGGCTGATCGGGGCGGAGCCGTCCCTGGTCGTGTGGGGCGGCGGGAACACGTCTCTCAAGGTCACGGAGCGCGACTTCCGGGGGCGGGAGGTGCAGGTCCTCAGGGTGAAGGGGAGCGGCTCCGACCTCAAGAACATCACGCGGAAGGATTTTCCGGGCGTGCGCATGGACGACATCCTCGCCCTCCTCGAGCGCTCCGACATGGGCGACCAGGAGATGGTGGACTATCTCGCCCACGCGCTTCAGGAGCTCGGCGGGGCCCGACCCTCCATCGAGGCGCTGCTGCACGGCTTCCTCCCCCACGAGGCGGTCATCCACACCCACGCGGATGCCATCGTCTCGCTCTCCAACACCGACCGCTGCCGCGAGGTCATCCAGGAGGTCTACGGGAAGGACGTGGTCTCCATTGCCTACCGGCGCCCGGGGTTCCTCTTGTCCAAGGACGTGGCGAGCGCGCTCAAGGCCCACCCGGGGGCGACGGCGGTTGTGCTCGAAAAGCACGGCACGATCACCTGGGGGCAGACCGTGAAGGAGGCCTACCTCAGGACGATCGACCTCATCACCCAGGCCGAAGACGCCATTAAGGCCAAGAGCAAGGGTCGCGCCCGCTTCGCAGGCGCGCGGATGACCCCCCTCCCCGCGGCTGAGCGCCGCGAGGTGGCCCTGGCCGTCGGGCCGTTTCTGCGCGGACTGGTCAGCCGGGACAAGCGCGCCATCCTCCACTTCGACGACGCTGCGGACGTCCTGGAGTTTGCCGGATCCAAGGAAGCCGCGACGCTCTCCCAGGTCGGGCCGGCCACCCCGGACCACACCATCTACACGAAGCGGGTCGCCTGCTTCGTGGCCTGTGACCGCCCGTCAGACCCGCATCGAGTCAAGACGGCCGTTCGGGAGGCGGTGGAGCGCTTCGTCGCCGACTACACGCGCTACTTCGAGGCCCACCGCCAGGAAGGAACCGCGCTCCTCGATCCGTTTCCGCGGGTGGTCCTGGTGCCCGGGCTCGGAATGTTCACCACCGGCAAGGACAAGCGCACGGCGCTCATCGTGGACGACATCTATCATCACACGATCTCAGTCCTGGGTGCTGCGTCCGCCATCGGCAGCTTCGTGTCGCTCACCCCGAAGGAGGCCTTCGAGGTCGAGTACTGGCCGCTCGAGCTCTACAAGCTCACCCTGGCACCTCCCGAAAAGGAGTTCGCCCGTCGCGTGGCGCTGGTGACGGGGGGAGCCAGCGGGATCGGCAAGGCGGTGGCGCGCCGGCTGGCCCAGGAGGGGGCTCACGTCGTCGTGACCGATCTGGACGAGGCCGGGGCGAAGAAGGTGGCCGACGAGATCGTCGCCGCCGACGGCGCGGGAAGAGGACTGGGCCTCGGGATGGATGTGACGAGCGAGGCGTCGGTCCGCCAGGGCTTCGAGGCGGCCGCGCTCGCCTACGGCGGGCTCGATATCATCGTGTCGAACGCGGGGATCGCGGTGAGCGCCCCCCTCGACGCCATGGCGCTGGCGGACTGGGAGCGCTCCTTCGCCGTCAACGCCACCGGGCATTTCCTCGTGGCGCGCGAAGCCCTCCGCCTGCTGAAGTGCCAAGGGCTGGGAGGCGCCTTTGTGTTTGTCGCCACCAAGAACGTCATGTCGCCGGGGAAGGACTTCGGCGCCTACAGCGCCTCGAAGGCGGCCGAAGCCCAGCTGGCGAAGATCGTGGCGCTGGAGGGCGGCGCCCACGGGATCCGCGCCAACATCGTGAACCCCGACGCCGTCTTTCAGGATTCGCGCCTCTGGTCCGAGGAAATCCGCCGCGAGCGCGCGCGGGCTCAGGGGATCACCGTCGAGCAACTGGAAGAGTTCTACCGGAGGCGCAACATCCTGGGCGCTTCGATCCTGCCTGAGGACGTGGCCGAAGCCGTGCTCTTCCTCGCCTCCGACCGCTCGGCCAAGACGACCGGCTGCACGCTCACGGTGGACGGCGGCATCAGAGATGCCTTTCCCCGCTGACCGGATTCGGTTCGGGGTCTCCCTGTCGCCCCATCCGCCGGCGGAGCAGCTGGCCCTGGCCGAGCGCGTGGAGGCGCTCGGCTTCGATTCGCTCTGGTGCGGCGATCACATCGTCTTCAACATCCCCCTCTACGAGTCGCTCACCCTCCTCTCCTTCTACGCGGCCCGCACGCGCCGGATCCGGGTGGGAACGTGCGTCTATCTCCTGGCGCTCCGCCACCCGACGGTGGTGGCCAAGATCACCTCCACCCTCGACGCCCTCTCGGGTGGGCGCCTGATCTTCGGCGTGGGGGTGGGCGGGGAGATCCCCAAGGAGTTCGAGGCCTGCGGCATCCCGTACGCGGAGCGTGGCGCGCGGGTGAACGAGGGGATCGAGGTCCTGCGCACCCTCTGGACCCAGGCGCCGGCGTCGTTCTCGGGGCGGTTCGTCAAGTTCGACGGCGTGAGCATCGACCCCAAGCCCGTGCAGCCGGGCGGCCCGCCGATCTGGATCGGCGGGCGGTCCGATGCGGCGCTCCAGCGGGCCGGCCGGCTCGGCAACGGCTGGGTCTCCTATGTGGTCACCGCCGACCGCTACCGCCAGAGCGTTGAGAAGATCCATGAAGCCGCTGCCGCGGCAGGCCGCGATCCCCGACGGCTTGAGACCGCGCACCTGACGTTCATCACGGTGGGCAAGGACTACGAGACGGCCAAGGCCGCGTGGGTGAAGCGGCTCACCAAGCGCTACAACCAGGACTTCAGCCCGCTGGCGGAAAAGTATGGCGTCATCGGGACGGCGGCCCAGTGCATCGAGCAGATCGAGCGCTTCATCGAGGCCGGCTGCCGCTACTTCGTGCTGAACGCGATCTGCGAGGTCCCCGACGAGGCCGAGCAGCTCGAGCGCCTGGCCTCGGAGATCCTCCCCCACTTCAGGAAGAAGGCCCCTCTCACCCCGCCCTCTCCCCACTGGGGAGAGGAGAAGAGGTGAGGGACATTCGAGTGGGTGAGGGGGGAAACGCGGCCATGCCGCTCAGGATCTTCGAGGGCAAGGCTGAGGTCGAGGCCGTGCGGCGGCTGACGCCCGAGATCCTGGAGGCGGACCTCCGCCTGCTGGAGCCGGCGGAGTTCCCCTTCGAGGCGGGGCAGTGGGTGTCGGTGCCGTTCGGCCCCAAGACGGTGCGCGCTTACTCAGTCGCTTCCACTCCCGTGAGCCGCAGGCGGATCACCCTCTGCGCCGACGTGACTCCCGGGGGGGCCGGCTCCAGGTGGTTCCAGGCGCTCACGCCGGGTCAGGTCGTCGAGTTCAAGGGGCCGACAGGGGGCTTCGTCGTCAACCGCGCCGATCCCAGGCGCCCGCTCTTCGTGGCCGAGGAGATCGGGATCGTTCCGATCCGCTCGATCCTGTGGGACCTCTACCAGACAGGCTTCGGCCGCTCCGCCACGCTGATCTACTGGTGCCGGGATCCCTCGTGGCTCGCCTACGACGCGGAGTTCAGACTTCTGTCGCGGCGCTATCCGCCCTTCGAGTATGTGCCGGTGGTCAGGGACCCGGTCGGTGGCTGGCAGGGGGAGAAGGGAGAGGCGCCCGACCTCGTCGAGCGCACGGTACCCTCGGTCCAGGGGCTGATCGCCTACGTCTCGGGGGGCGGGGAGATGATCAAGAAGGTGCGCGAGGTCCTCATGGCCAAGGGGATGGAGCGCAAGGCCGTCAAATGGGAGAAGTTCTGGTAGCGTCCGTGCATTGGGGTTATCATCACGTCCACAAACAAGGAGGAACGGGTCATGGATGATCAGGCCGCGAAAGTCCAAGTGAGCCGGCGGGACCTGCTGAAGGGCGGGGCCGCCGTCGGCGTCGGTGTGGTCGCCCTGGGTGGCCTCTGGCGGCCCGCCCGCGCCCAGACGAAGAGAGTCGTGAAGCTCTCCTTCATCGGGCCGCTGACCGGCGGGACGGCTTCCAACGGGTTGGGAGGCCGGAACTCGTTCTTGCTCGCCGTCGCCGAGCGGAACGCCGACCCCAAGAGCAAGTACCGCTACGAGACCATCGTCCTGGACGACGAGTGCAAGCCCACGGTGGGGGTGCAGGCGGCGCTCAAGGCCGGCTCCGACCCGGAGGTCATCGCCTCCGTCTCCCACTACTGCAGCGTGGTGGCCATCGCCACGGTGGACACCTTCAACAAGCTCGGGCTGCCGTCCATGGTCTGGGGGGCGGTGCTCCCCGACATCACCTACGGCCACACGCACGTGGAGGTCAGCCGGGTCAACGGCACCATGATCAACCAGAACCACATCGCGGCCGACTTCGCCGTGAAGAAGCTCGGCTTCAAGACGTTCTCGATCATGCACGATACCACCGACTACGGGCGCGGCCACGCCAAGTACTTCACCGAGGGGCTCGGGCGGGTCGGGGGGAAGATCCTCTCCACGACCGGGACGGCGAAGGACCAGAAGGACTACACGGCGGAGCTGACCAAGATCAAGGCCGAGAAGCCCGAGGTGATCTACTTCGGCGGCCTGACCCCGGACGGGGTGCGGGTCAAGGTCCAGATGGACAAGCTGGGGGTCAAGGCCCAGTTCCAGGGGACCTCGGGGATCAAGTCCGACACCTTCATCGAGACGGCGGGGCCGAGCGCCGAGGGAGTCTACTGCTTCGTCGAGGGAGCGCCCACCGAGAAGCTCCCCGGCGGCAAGAAGTTCCTGGAGGCCTACGCCAAGATGAACTTCAGGGAGCCGTCGGAGGCGTACGGCCCCTTCGCCTACGTCGCCACCCATCTCATCATCGACGCCATCGAGGAGATCGGACCCGACCGCGCGAAGCTCGCCCAGAAGCTGAAGCGGACGAAGAAGCCGGATACCATCATTGGTCCGGTGGAGTTCGACGAGCACGGCCAGAACACCGTTCCCCTGATCACCACCCACGTCGCCCAGGACGGCAAATGGGTGGTCTGGGAGGATTCGGAGTACGCCACGGGCAAGCGCGAGCTCCCGGGGCTCAGGTTCAAGCGCGAGCGGGTGTAGCGCCCGCGCCTGATGCCGCCGCTCGAGGTCATTCTCCAGCAGGCCTTCAACGGCCTGATGCTGGGCGTCATGTACGCCCTCATCGCCGTGGGGTTCACCCTGTTCTTCGGGGTGCTGGACGTGATCCACTTTTCCCACGGTGACATCTTCACGCTGGGCGCCTTTGCCGGGCTCAGCCTGACCTTCCTCTGGGCGGCGGTCGGGATCGGGAACCCGGCCGTCGCCCTCCTCCTCACCTTCCTCGGGGCGCTCGTCCTGACCGGCCTGATCGGGGTCGTGGCCGAGCGGGCGTGCGTCAAGCCGCTTGCCAAAGCGCCTCCCCTCATGACGCTCCTCGCCACCCTCTCCCTGGGCCTGGTCATCCGCGAGGCGGTCCTGATCTTCTACCCCCGGGGCGCCGATCCCAAGCCGTTCCCCGCGATGCTTCCCGGAGGGCTCTTCGAGATCGGGGGGGTCGTCATCCGGTACGAGAATCTCGCCATCCTGGCCATCGGCGGGGCCGCCATGGTGCTCGTGGACCTGATCATCAACCGGACGCGGATCGGGGCCAGCATGCGCGCCGTGGCTCAGGACGCCGAGGCCGCCCAGATGATGGGAGTAAACCTGGACCGGACCGTGGATTTCACGTTCTTCCTCGGCTCGGCCCTGGCGGCGGTCGCCGGCATCCTGAACGGCCTCTACTACAGCGAGATCCACTTCATCATGGGGATCATGGGCGGCGTCATCGGCTTCTCGGCCGCGGCCATCGGCGGTCTGGGCAACGTGTACGGGGCGATCCTGGGCGGTCTCCTGTTCGGGGTCCTGCAGACGCTGGCCGCCGCGTTCATCCCCCGCGGCTCGGAGTTCAGGGACGTGGTCGCCTTCGCCGTGGTCATGGTCTTCATGGTGTTCAAGCCGACGGGGATCCTGGGCGAGAAGACCGTCGAGCGCGTATGAACCCTCGGCGGGGGGCTCCGCCCCCCTTCCGACTCCTCCCCCCGGGGCTTGCGCCGGCAAAGCCGGCGCTCGACAAGCCGGGCATCCGTTGGAAGGAGCTGGTGCGAGCGCGATGACGTTGATCGGGGTCTGGGTCGTCGAGCTGGGGCTCTTCGTCCTGGTGGTGGCGGCGCTCCTGGCCGAGCGCCCGATCGCCCTCGGCGCCACTGTCGCCGCCATCGGCATCGTCGCCGTTGTCGCCCGGAGCTCGGCTCGCGTCTGGCGGTGGGTCACGACCTCTTTCCTCACCCACCGGACTGGAGCGCTGGCCGGCGCTGCTGTCCTCGCCCTCGTCCTGCCGTTTTTCCTCCGGGCCAGCCCCTACTGGACCTTTATCGCCACCATGGCGCTCATGTACGTCACCATTGGGCAAGGGCTGAATTTCCAAATGGGCACGGCTGGAGTTATCAACCTGGCGGGCGCCGCCTTCGCTGGCCTCGGCGGCTACACGGTGGGGCTCCTGACGGTGCGGCTTGGCTTCCCTCCCTGGCTGGGGCTTCTCATTGGCCCTCTGATCGCGGTGGCGGTTGGTGCGCTCCTCTTCATTCCCATCCTGAAGGTCCGGGGTCACTACTTGGCCTTGGTTACCATCGCCTTCGGGTTCATCTTCAACATCCTCATGAACAACCTGGAATTCACCGGCGGCCCCCAGGGGATCAAGAACATCCCGACGCTCCGACTATTCGGGTACGCGTTCACCACCCCGCCCCAACTGCTCGGGATGACGCTCCCCTCCCACGCCAACTTCTACTACGCGGCCCTGGTCATGGCAGCCCTGGTGACGTGGCTCGCCTGGCGGCTTTACAACTCCTGGGTCGGGCTCACCCTGAACACGCTCCGGGACGACGAGATCGCCGCCAAGTGCAGCGGAGTCTCGGTGGCCCGGTACAAGCTGCTGGCCTTCTCCATCGGGAACTTCTTCATCGGACTGGGCGGGGCCTTCTATGCCGTCATGGTGGGGTTCGTGTCGCCTCCTGACTTTGACTTCGGCTACTCGCTGGTCATGGTGTCCGTCATTATCCTGGGCGGCCTGGACTCGATCCCGGGCATCATCCTGGGCGCGTGCCTCCTGATCCCGCTCCCCGAGCGCTTCCGGTTCCTCCATGAATATCGGCTGCTCCTCTACGGAGCGGCGATTGTCCTCATGCTCCTCTTCAGGCCCCGGGGCCTCTGGCCCGCCACGGTGCGGCGCTACGGCCTCCGGGAGCCTGCGGCGAGCTTCGGGGCGGCGGGCGGACTGCGGTGAGTCTCTTCGCCACGCGCGGGCTCACGGTCCGGTTCGGGGGGCTGACGGCCGTGGACCACGTGGATGTTACCGTGGACGAGGGCGAGACCCTGGGGCTCATCGGCCCGAACGGCTCCGGGAAGACCACCTTCTTCAATGCCGTGACCGGCCTTGTCCCGGCAGAAGGTGAAATGCTGTTCCGCGGGGGCGCGCTCCGCGGGCTCGAGCCCCACGTCATCTGCCAGCGGGGGATCGCCCGCACCTTTCAATTGAGCCGCCTCTGCCTCGGGCTCAGCGTCTTCGACAATGTCCTGATCGGGATGCACACGCAGGTCCAGGCCGGTGTATGGGACGCGCTGTTTCGCCGGGAGCGCGTGGTTTCTGAAGTGCGCCACGCCCTCAAGCAAGCCGCCCACCTCCTGAGCCTCTTTAACGCCGCCCTCGTGGACCGGGGCTTTGATCCGGTGGGCGTGCTGCCGCAGATTGACCGCCGCCGCGTCGAGATCTGCCGGGCCCTGGCGGCCCGGCCGCGCCTCCTGCTCCTCGACGAACCCTCGGCCGGCATGAGCCCCGAGGAGACCGTGGAGCTGATGAAGGACCTCCAGATCGTGCGGGAGGAGATGCCGGGGCTCAGCATCATCATCATCGAGCACGACATGTTCGTCATCGAGGGCGTGAGCCAGCGCGTGGTGGCCTTCAACTACGGCCGGAAGATCGCCGAGGGCGTGAGCCAGCGCGTGGTGGCCTTCAACTACGGCCGGAAGATCGCCGAGGGGATCTTCGCCGAGGTCGCCCGGAATGAGGAGGTGAGGGAGGCGTATCTCGGGCGACAGGAGGCAGCCCGTGCTTGAGGTCCGAGGGGTCTCCACCCGGTACGGCCAGATCTCCATGCTGCGGAACGTCTCGGTCACCCTCCGGGAGGGAGAGATTGCGTGTCTCCTGGGCCCGAACGGGGCCGGAAAAACTACGCTTATCCGGACGATCCTGGGAATCGTACACCCGGTCGAGGGGTCCGTCGTATTCCGAGGAGAACGGATCGACAGCTTGAAGACGAACCAGATCGTGAAGCGAGGGATCGGAGTGGTCCCGGAGGGGCGGCGGATCTTCCCGAAGATGACGGCCGAGGAAAACCTCCGGATGGGGGCCTTCGCCGAGTGGGGCACGTCCGAGGTCGCGGGCCGGCTGGAGCAGATCTTCGACCGGTTCCCGCGCCTTAGGGAGCGGCGGCGGCAGATCGCGGCGACGATGAGCGGCGGCGAGCAGGCGATGCTCGCCATCGGGCGTGCCCTGATGGGGCGGCCGAAGCTCCTCCTGCTCGACGAGCCCTCCCTCGGCCTCTCGCCGCTCCTGGTCGAGCAGATCTTCGAGATGATCCAGGCGATCAACCGCCAGGGGACGACGGTGTTCCTGGTGGAGCAGAATGCCAGGAAGACCCTGGCCCTCGCCCACCACGGCTATCTCCTTCAGAAGGGTGAGATCGTCGGCGCGGGCACCGCAGCCGAGCTCGGCGAATCGGACATCGTTCGCCACGCCTACCTGAGGGCCTGAGGGGACCCACACGGAGGGCTCGATGGCGGACCTGACGGGTGGGGAGCTGGTCGCGAAGACCCTGAAGCAGGCCGGGGTGGGACATATCTTCACCCTCTGCGGCGGCCACATCCTGCCCATCTACGACGGCTGCCTCACCCAGGGCATCCGGATCATCGACGTCCGCCACGAGCAGGCCGCGGCCCACGCGGGCGACGCCTACGCGCGCCTCACGCGCAACATCGGCGTCGCGGTCGTGACGGCGGGCCCCGGGGTGACCGACGCAGTGACGGGAGTGGTCAACGCCTACGCGGCGCGGAGCCCGCTCCTCCTGATCGGCGGCGCGGCCATGATCGGGCTCAGGGGGATGGGAGCGCTCCAGGATGTCCCGCAGCTTCCGCTGTTCAGCTCGATCACGAAGGGGGCCTGGAGCGTGCCCGAAACCCGTTTGATCCCCGAGATGCTCACGGCGGCCATGAGGACGGCGCTCACCGGCCGCCCCGGTCCCGTGTTCGTGGAGATCCCCATTGATACCCTCATCAACTCGGTGGAGGACCGCCTGGCTCCGATCCCGACCGGCTACGTCCATCGAAACCCGCAGGCCGCCGATCCGCAGTCCATCGAGCGCTTCGCGGATCTCCTGACGCGGGCCGAGCGCCCGCTGGTGATGGCCGGGAGCGGCGTATACTGGGACGACGCGGCGGCGGACCTCGCGCGCTTCGCCGAGCGAGCGGGCGTCCCGGTCTTCATGAATGGCGCGGGGAGAGGGTGCCTCCCGTCGGATCATCCGCTGGCCTTCGCCCAGGCGCGGGGCTTCGCCCTGTCACACGCCGACCTTGTCATCGTCCTAGGCGCCCCCCTAGACTTCCGGCTGGGCTACGGCCGGCCGCCCACGTTCGCTGAAGATGCCGCAGTCATCATGGTGGACTCGGATCCCTCGGAACTCGGCCGAAACCGGCCGCTGGCGCTGGGGCTCGCGGGCCACATAGGACTTACGCTGCGCCAGGTTGCCGACGCTCTGGCGTCGGGGCTGACAGCGCGGTTCGAGAAGTGGGTGGGGCAGGTGAGGGACAAGGAGCGCGAGGGACGGGAGAAGCTCGAAGCCCAGGCCGTCTCGGACCAGGTGCCGATTAGCCACTACCGCTGGGCCCGCGAGATCGCCCAGGTGGTGGACGCCAACACCATCATCGTGGGGGACGGGGGCGATGTCGTGAACTGCGCGTCCAAGTTCGTCGCGCTCCAGCGGCCCGGCCAGTGGCTCGATCCCGGCCAGTTCGGCTGCCTCGGCGTCGGGCCGTCCTTCGCGATCGCCGCGAAGCTGCTCCACCCTGAGAAGAAAGTGCTCCTCATCTCCGGCGATGGCGCCTTCGGCCTGAACGGGATGGAGCTCGAGACCGCCGCGCGCTTCAACCTGCCGCTGACATGCATCATCGGCAACGACGGCGGCTGGGGGCAGATCCGCAACCCGCAGATCTCGTTCTGGGGGGAGGCGCGGGCGGTGGGCACGTCGCTGCCCTTCACGCGCTACGACCGGATGGTGGAGGCGCTCGGCGGCCGCGGCCTCCTGGTCACCGAGCCCAAGGAGATCCGCCCGGCGCTGGAGACGGCCCTGGCCTCCGATGAGGTCTGGTGCCTGAACGTGATCCTCGACCCTGCCGCCTACCGCAAGACCGGCCAGGTGTCGTTGGCGATCTGACCTCCGGCGTGAGGATCACGTTCGTTGCCCCGCACGTGAGGATCGCGGGAGGAGTCCGCGCGATCCTGACCTACGCCGACCGGCTCGCCCGCCGCGGCCACGCAGTCACGGTCGTCGTCCCCGCCAAGGGTTCCCTCAGTGCCTGGTGGCGAAATCTGAAGGGCGCGGAGCCCGACTGGGTTCCCGGCTTCCAGCCGCGCGTCCGGTGGGTCGGCGATCTCTCGGCGTCGAGTCTTCCCGATGGCGACGTGATCGTGGCCACGGCGTGGCAGACCGCCAGACCCGTCAACGCCGCCCCGGCCCGCTGCGGCAGGAAGTTCTACCTGATCCAGCACTACGAGAGCCTCTACCACGGCAAGCCCGAGGAGGTTGACCGGACCTACACGTATCCCCTGAGGAAGATGGTCATCTCCACCTGGCTCAAGGAGATCATGCGGGAGAAGTTTCAGAGCGACGCTGAACTCCTCGTGACGCCCGTGGATCCGGCGCTCTTCTCCCGCCTGGACCCCGGCCCCGATGACGGCCTGGCGCGCGTGCTGATGCTCCGCCACGACTACGCCTGGAAGGGCGTGGCCGATGGCCTCGAGGCCGTGCGCCGGGTCAAGGCGCGGCATCCCGAGGTCAGGCTCGTCGGCTTCGGTGTCAAGCGAGCGCGGCAGCGGGAGGCCTACGACGAGTACTACGAGAATCTTCCCCAGGAGCGTCTCGCCTGGCTCTACAGCCGCTGCCCGATCTACCTCTGCCCGTCCTGGGACGAGGGGCTCGGGATGCCGTCCATGGAGGCGATGGCGTGCGGCGCGGCGCTTGTGACCTACGACAACGGTGGCTGCCGCGACTACGCCCTGGACGGCCGGACCGCGCTGGTGGCCCGTCGCCGCGACGTGGCGGAGCTGGCGGAGAAACTCGAGTTGCTGGTCGGCGATCCCGCCCTGAGGGCCAAGCTCGCCCGGGAGGGGATGGCCCTGATCAAGCGGGAGTTCGACTGGGAGCGCGCGGTGGCGAAGATGGAGGGGCTCTTCAGGGCAGATTCTTCTTGATGTCCTCCCAGAGCGCGCCGGCCGCGGTGCCCGCCACGCCGCCGACGGCGGCCCCGATGAGGGGGCTCCCACCCACGATGGCGCCGATGGCGGCGCCGCCCGCCGCGCCGATCGCGCCGCCGCTTAGCATCTGCTGCTGCCGGGGCGTCATGTTCGCGCAGCCCGCCGTGGCGACCAGCGCCAGGGCGAGCGCGAGGCTCAGCAGTCGCTTCATTTGATCTTTCCTCCCTTATCGGCCTTCAGCGTGGGGAGCACAACCGCCTGGAAGAGCGCGTCCACCACCGGTCGCTTGACCTGATCGGGGTGGGCGGCATAGTAGGCATCCACCTGGCGGACGACCTCGTTGATGGGCTTGCCGGCCAGGCCTTTGACGAGGTAAGGGATGAAGCTTTTCCCGCCCACGGGCGCCGATCCCGCCTGAGAGCGCTCGAACTCGACGAGGTTCCCGATGCCCCACACGAAGGCGACCTTGGCGTCGGGCGACATCGTCCCCCAGAGCTCGCCCGTGAGGAGCTCCGGGGCGCGCTCGGCCGAGCCGACCACGCTCCAGGCGGCCAGCCACATCACGAGGACCAGCCCCCCAAACGTCGAGACCACCAACGGTCGGTTCATCACCGTTCCCGCCGCGGACTAGTCCTTGCCCCGGCTCCCGTGGCCGCTCCTGCCCGAGCTTCCCGAGCCGCTGCTAGAGAGGGACTTGCCTCCGTACTCCTTGCCGTGGTCATCCCCGTACTTCCGGCCGTGGTCGCCGTTGTACTTCCCGCTGTGCTCGACCTCCGGCTTTGGCTTCGCCCCCGCCACGTGGCTCCGGCCGCTCCCCGTGGTGATCACGGTCCCATCCTTCGGCTCT
>JACPCF010000072.1 GCA_016179965.1 Candidatus Rokuibacteriota bacterium
GGCGGCGCCGAGGCGCAGCCGAGGGCGGTGAGCAGGACGATCGCGATGATGGCCTGACGCATGCTTGATCCTCCCTTCATGAGGGTTCACCGTGAGCCTACCACGGCGGGTGGGGCGCCCCCCAAGAGAATTCTTGCCCGGTGGTATAATTTGCCCCGATGAGCCCCCGTCATCCGTTCATGCGGTGCGCGGCGTGGACGCTCGTCGCGGCGCTCCTGGCCGGCTGCGCGAGCGCCAACGTGCCGCCGATCGGCGCCGGGCGGCCGTTTCAGCTCGAGTCGGACGAGCGCCGGATCTGGGCGGAGGCGGAGAAGGAAGAGGCGAAGCTGGAGAAGTCGGGGAAGGTCTACGACGACCCGCTGCTCGAGGAGTACCTGGGCCGGATCGGCGACCGGCTCGTCGGGAGCGAGGTCAGGGAGGCCGGCGTGGGCCTCCGCTTCACGGTCTTCCGCGACCCCAGCCTCAACGCCTTCGCGATGCCGAACGGGCGCGTGTACATCCACACCGGCCTCCTCGCGCGGCTGGAGAACGAGTCCCAGCTCGCGATGATCCTTGGCCACGAGCTCTCGCACGTCACGAACCGGGACGCGCTCCGGTTCCAGCGGGACGCCACCAACAAGATGATCGCCCTCAACGTGCTCGCGATCGCCGCCAGCATCGGGGTCGCCGTGGCGGCCGGCAAGCAGGCCGAGCGGGGAAACGTGGTGGGCGCCGCCGTGCTGAGCCAGACCGCCAACGCGATCCTGGGCCTGGGGCTCCAGCTGGCGGCCCTCGCGGCCATCAACGGCTACGGGCGCGACATCGAGCGGCAGGCCGACGAGCTGGGCATGGAGCGGCTGGTCAGGGCCGGCTACGACCCCAAGCAGGCGCCCCGGGTCTTCGGGCTCCTGAAGAAGGACGGGGGCGATCCGAGCCGGCTGGAGAACTTCTTCTTCGGCAACCACCCGCGCCTGGACGAGCGCATCGAGATCACCAACGAGCTGCTCCGCACGCGCTACGCCGCCGCGGCCCGGGAGCCCGACCGGATCGTGGACACCCCCGAATTCGGCCTCCGCATCCGCACCGTGGTGAGGGAGAACGCGGCGCTAGACATCCGCGCCGGCCGCTTCAACCTGGCCCGGGCCCAGTTGGACCGGGTGCTGGCCATCACCCCCGGCGATCCCGTCGCCCATCTCTACTACGGCGACCTCTACCGGATCCAGTCCCAGCGGGCTCGCGCCCTCCCGGACAAGGACACCCTCGTCCAAAAGGCCATCGAGGAGTACACCCAGGCCGCCCAGCTCGACCCACAGTATCCGGACCCGTTCCGCCAGCTCGGCTTCCTCTACTACCAGCAGAACGAGCGGGACCGGGCGCGCGAGGCCTTCCAGACCTACCTGAGGCTCAAGCCCGACGCCCCCGACGCGCGCCGCATCAAGGAGTACCTCCTCGAGCTCGACCGATAGGGGATAACCTCGAAGGCGTCTTCCTACGAGCGCCTGGGGAGCGCCTGGGGTCAGGTCTTGCAGTGCAACATCGGCGTCAACACTTAGAGACATTGCCCTCCAACATTTCCATTGGTACCGTGCCGCCATGTCGCGTCCCCTCCGGCTCCAGTATCCCGGCGCGGTCTACCACCTCACCTCTCGAGGGAACGCCCGACAGCAGATCTTCTGGGGTGACGATGATCGGATGGGGTTCCTGAACATTCTCTCGCGCGTGATCTCCCGCTTCGAGTGGCTCTGCTACGCCTATTGCCTGATGGAGAACCACTACCATCTACTCGTCGAGACCCCCAAGCCCAACCTTTCCATCGGGATGCGCCAGCTCAATGGCCTTTACACTCAGACCTTCAATCGCCGGCACTCCAGGGTAGGTCACCTTTTTCAGGCGCGCTACACGGCGATCCTCGTCCAAAAGCAGGCGCATCTCCTCGAGCTGTGCCGCTACGTCGTGCTCAATCCCTTGCGCGTCATGGCCGGGCGGCGAGTCGAACACTGGGAATGGAGCAGCTATCGCGCCACGGCAGGCCTGGCGCCCGTCCCGGAGTTCTTGACGGTGGACTGGGTCCTGAGCCAGTTCGGGCAGCGGCGCCACCAAGCGCAGGCTCGCTATCGCGACTTTGTTCATGCGGGCCTCGAGAGTCGCCCGTGGGAGAAGCTTCGTAGCCAGATCTACCTGGGCGACGACGACTTCATCAACCGCCACGCAGCGGTAGCGGACAATCTGATGGAAATTCCACGACGTCAGCGGCAGGCCATAAAGCGCAGTCTCGAGGCGATCTTCAGAACGGAGGGCGAACAAGCGATCGCCGTGGCCTATCAGGAGGGGTATGGATTGAAAGAGATCGCCACCTTCATGGGAATTCACTACTCGACCGTCAGCCGGCGGCTCAGGTGGTTGGAGGGGGGCCAGAGCTGATGTGTTGTTGCAAGACCTGACCCCCCGCTTAGCCCTGGATGGAGTAGCCGCCGTCCACCGGGATGGCAGCACCGGTGACGAAATCCGAGGCCGGACTCGCCAGGAACACGGCGACGCCGGCCAGGTCGTCTGGCACTCCCCACCGGCCCGCGGGCGTGCGGGCGAGGACCCGGTCGTGAAGCCCGAGGACGTCCTTGCGCGCCTGAACCGTGAGGTCGGTATCAATCCACCCGGGCAGCACTGCGTTGACCTGGATGTTGTCCTTGGCCCACGCCGAGGCGAGCCCCCGGGTCAACTGGACGATCCCGCCCTTGCTGGCGCCATAGGCCGCGGCGAAGGAGGCGCCGAAGAGGGAGAGCATGGAGCCCACGTTGATGATCTTGCCCCCGCCGGCCTTCAGCATGAGGGGGTAGACGGCCTTTGAGCCGAGGAACGCGCTGGTGAGGTTGGTGTCGAGGATCCGGCGCCACTCGTCCAGGGTGTAGGTCTCGGGCGGCTTGCGGATGTTGATCCCGGCGTTATTGACCAAGATATCCAACCGGCCGAAGCGCTCCACCACCGCCTGGACCATCGCCGCCACCGACGCTTCGCGGCTCACGTCCACTTCCACCGCGAACGCCTGAGCCCCCAGGGCCTCCAGCGCCTTCACCGCCGCGGCACTCTTGGCGGTGTCGCGGGCGACCACCGCCACGCTCGCCCCCGCGGCGGCCAGGCCGCGGGCCATCCCCAGCCCGATCCCGCCGTTGCCGCCCGTGACGATGGCCACTTTGCCTTTGAGGTCGAAGCCGTTCATGTCCCCGTCTCCTAGTGCATGACGGTGCCGCCGTCAACATTCAGCGCTTGGCCCGTGATGTTCCGCGCCTGGTCGGAGGCCAGGAAGACCGCCGCCCACCCGATATCCTCCGGCGTCTGCTCCCGCCCCATGGGAATCAGGTCCTTCACGCGCTTGTCGAACACCTGCCGGGGCGTCATTCCCTTGAAGGCGGGATTGTTCTCGGCGATGTAGGCCGCGAGCCCCTGCCAGAAGTCGGTCCAGAGCACTCCCGGGCAGATGGCGTTCACCGTCACGTTGTACGGGGCCAGCTCCTTGGCGAGGATTCGGGTGAAGGTGATCACGCCCATCTTGGAGACGCTGTACGGCGGCATCGTCACGGCGGCGATCGGCCCCGCGATGGAGGCGATGTTGATGATGCGCCCCTGCCGGCGCTCCATGAAGTGGGGCGCCAGGGCTTTACAGAGCAGGAAGATGGCCTTGACGTTGACCGCGTAGACTCGGTCCCAGTCGGCTTCGGTGTTGTTGGTGAAGGGCATGCCCGGCCGCGACGCGACGCCGGCGTTGTTCACCAGGATGTCCAGCCTGCCGAAGGCGGAAAGGGCGCTGGACACGACGCGGTCAACGTCCGCCTGACGGGTCACGTCGCACTCGAGGGCCAGCGCCCGGCGCCCGAGCCCCTTCACCTCCTCCGCCACCCGGGCGGCGTTGGCCGCCTGGATGTCGGGGATGATGATGTCCGCTCCCTCCTGGGCCAAGCAGTGGACGATCCCTCGACCGATCCCGCTCCCCCCGCCCGTCACCATCGCCACGTTGTCGGTCAGTCGCATGAGAGACTCCTCCCCCGGGACATATTCCCCGGGGGGAGCATAAACGAAAAGCCGCTGGCTGGCTACCTACCGAGCACTTACTGGAGCACCTCGGTCGCTCGCAAGAGAACGGACTGCGGAATCGTGAGCCCGAGGGCCTTGGCGGCCTTCAGATTGAGGACCAGCTCGAACGTGGTCGGTGCCTCCACGGGCAGGTCGGCAGGCTTGGCACCCTTGAGAATCTTGTCCACATACGTCGCGGCCCGTCGGTGCATGCCCGCGTAGCTTGGCCCAAAGGACATCAAACCACCCACCTGGACCAATTCCCGGTACGCGTGCACCCCTGGCAAGCGGTTCTGGGTGGCGAAGTCCATGATGCGCGTGCGGTGGTGCAGGAACAGGCGATCCGCCAGCACGAGGAGCGCGCCTGGCTGCTCTTTGAGAATGGCTGCGAACGCGCTTTCGATCTCTTCCGCGGTCCGCACTCCCAGAGACAGCACTTTCATTCCCAACACCTGAGCGGCGGCCCGCGTCTCTCTCTCGGCGACTACTTGTAACGGGCTGGCCGCATTCCAGAGTACGGCGATGTGGGAGAGTTTGGGAACCACTTCCCTGAGCAGCTCCAACCGTTTCCCGTCCAGTTCCGGCGAGATCGACGTCAACCCCGTGATGTTCCCACCCGGCCGCCCGAGGCTCGCGACGATACCCGTGCCGACGGGATCGCCGACGGCCACCATGACGAGAGGGACCGAAGCCGTCGCTTTCTTGACGGCGAGGGTGGCGGGCGTCCCGGCGGTAACGATCACATCCACCTTCAGGGCGATCAGCTCGGCGATGAGGGTGGGAAACCGCTCGTATTTTCCTTCAGCCCATCGATACTCGATCAGGACGTTCTGCCCCTCGTTGTAGCCGAGGTCACGCAAGCCGTCGCGGAACGGCCCGACGAGATTGGCCTCGAGGGCAGCGGTGGAGTTCCCCAGGAAGCCTATCCGGTACATCTTTGCTTTCTGCTGCGCGTCGACGGGGAGCGGCGCCGCAAGGATGCCGAGGGCGAGGGTGACGATGAGACCGACTCCCCTGATCTTCATGTTCTCCTCCTTGGGCCTCTTACGCCCTCCGCCCAAACTCCTTTGGTTCCGCAGAGGGAGAGGGACTCAGGGTAGCACCAAGAAGATCCCCTGCGTATCGAATTCTGGACGTTGACCCTCTAGAAGCGGCAGCTGACAATCCGAGCCATGCTGGCCCGGGTCTTCTCGGCCGCCGTGACGGGAATCGAGGCGGCGCTGGTCTCGGTGGAGGTGGATGTCACGCCGGGCCTCCCCGCTTTCAACATGGTGGGCCTCCCCGATTCGACCATCCGCGAGAGCCGCGACCGCGTGCGGAGCGCCATCCGCAACGCGGGGTACACCTTCCCGATGGAGCGCATCACCGTGAGCCTGGCGCCCGCCGACCTCAGGAAGGAAGGCGCGGCCTTCGACCTCCCCATCGCGCTCGGCATCCTCGCCGCGACCGGCCTTGTCAAGGGGGAAGCGCTCAACCGATTTCTCCTGATCGGCGAGCTGTCGCTGGACGGCGAGGTTCAGCCGGTCCGCGGCGTGCTTCCGATCGCGCTCGCCTGCCGCCGCGAGAAGCTGGCCGGCCTGCTGCTGCCGGCCGCCAATGCCCGCGAAGCCGCCGTGGTCTCCACTCTTACCGCCCTGCCGCTCCGACGCCTCAGCGAGGCCGTCGAGTGGATCAGCGGCGAGCGGATCATTGAGCCGTTCCGCATGGACCCGGCCGCGCTGCCCGATCGGGAGCTGGTGGACGACGTGGATTTCTCAGAGGTCCGTGGACAGGCCCACGCCAAGCGGGCCCTCGAGATCGCCGCGGCCGGCGGCCACAACGTCCTCATGATCGGGCCGCCCGGCGCTGGGAAAACGCTGCTGGCCCGCCGGCTTCCCACCATCCTTCCCCCGCTCGCGCTCGAAGAGACCATCGAGGTGTCGGCCGTCTGGAGCGTGGCCGGGCTCTTGCCGCCCGACGGAGGGCTCCTGAGCCTCCGTCCCTTCCGAGCGCCCCACCACACGATCTCGGAAGGGGGCCTCATCGGCGGCGGGAGCGTTCCCCACCCCGGAGAGGTGAGCCTCGCCCATTCGGGCGTGCTCTTCCTGGACGAGATGCCCGAGTTTTCCCAGCACGTGCTCGAAGGCCTCCGCCAGCCGCTCGAAGACGGCGCCGTGGTCGTCGCTCGTGCCGCAGGGACCTCCCGCTTTCCCGCCCGCTTTCAGCTCGTGGGCGCCGCCAACCCCTGCCGCCGAGGGTGCCCGACCCGCCAGGCCTGCCTCTGCACCCCCGGCGAGCGCGAGCGCTACCTGGCCCGCCTCTCGCGCCCCCTGCTGGACCGGATCGACCTCCACCTGGAAGTCCCGGCCGTCCCCTACCGTGAGCTCTCCCAGGGCGCTGCGGGGGAGACGTCAGCCATGATCCGGGAGCGGGTGCTCAGCGCGCGCGCGGTCCAGGCGCAGCGCTTCACGAAATCGGCGACTCGCGTCAACGCGCGCATGAGCGCGAGCCAGCTGCGGCGATTCTGCCCCATCCCCGCCGACGGCCAGAAGCTCCTCGCGCTGGCCGTCGAGCGGCTCGGGCTCTCGGCCCGCGGCCACGACCGGATCCTGAAGGTGGCGCGCACTAGTGCGGACCTGGACGGTCGTGAGACAATAGCCGCCGAGCACCTGTCCGAGGCGATCCAGTACCGCGGCCTCGACCGGTGGCTCTGATGCATCCGCGAGGAGGTTAGGATGGGGCACCCGATGAAGCTCACCCGGGATGGGAGCGCGCTCGTGGTGGTGGACGTCCAGGAGCGGCTCTTCGGCGCCATGGACGCCGAGCACCGGGAAGAGGTGGTGAAGAACCTCAAGGTACTCGCCACGGCCGCCCGGCGGTTGGCGCTGCCGATCCTGGTCACGGAGCAGTACCCCAAGGGCCTCGGCCACACGCTGCCCGAGCTCCGGGAGGCGCTCGGGACGGTGGAGCCGCTGGAGAAGGTGGCGTTCTCCTGCTGCGACGCCGAGGGGTTCAGCGCCCGGCTCCGGGCGACAAACCGGAAGCAGGTGATCCTCGCCGGGATCGAGGCCCACGTCTGCGTGCTCCTGACGGGCCTCGACCTCCTGGCGGGCGGGTTCACCGTTCACGTGGCGGCCGACGCCGTGACCTCGCGCACCCAGGGCAGCTGGCGGATGGGCGTGGACCAGCTCCGGCAGGCCGGCGCCGTGATCACCACCACCGAGAGCGTGCTCTTCCAGCTCCTCCAGAAGGCCGACACGGACGACTTCCGCGCCCTGGCCAAGCTCATCAAGTAATGGCCCGCTACTTCGACATCCGCTCCACCATCCTGATCGTGGTGGGCTACGGCATCCTGCCCGAGGAGGAGGACCGCCCCATCGCCTACGAGCTGAAGCGCCTCGTCAACACGCGGGGCGGCGGGGCGGAGAACCGCTCGGCGGTGGTCCTGACGGACATGTGGGTGATGAACCAGGAGATGGCCGAGTTCTTCCCCGCCATCTCGATCGGCGGTCCCGGCGTCAACGCCTTCACGGCGCAGATCTACGAGGACCTGCCGGTGGCGTTCACGCGGGAGCAGCAGCTCTTCATCCAGATGAACTCGGAGTCCGGCAAGCGCGCCGCCATTTGGGGGATGGACCACCGGTCCACGCGCGAGGCCGTGGACGTCTTCGTCAAAGACGGCTTCTTGGATCGGTTCCTGGACCTGGTCTGGCGCCGCGCCTGAATGCCGGCCGCGTGGAAAACCGGCCTGATCGAGGTGGCGCCGAAGGTCTTCGCCTACGTTCAGGCCACCGGTGAGACGGGGATCAGCAACTCGGGCCTGATCGTCGGCGACGACACCGCGACGGCCGTGGACGCCCTCATGGTGCCGTCCATGACGCGCCGGTTCGTGGCCGCGATCAGGACGGCGACGCGGAAGCCCGTCGGCCGGCTGATCAACACCCACCACCACCTGGACCACACGGGTGGCAACCGCTTCTTCCGCGCCGCGACCATCGTGAGCCACGAGCGCTGCCGGGAGGTCCTCGCCGCGGGCTTCCCGCCCCTGCCCCTACTCCGACGGTTCATGCCGCGCTTCGCCAAGGAGTTCCCGCAGCTCCGGGTCGTCCTGCCCTCCCTGACGTTCGAGGACCGTCTGACCATCCACGACGGCCAGCGGGAAATCCAGCTCTGGCACCCGGGCGCGCCCGCCCACACCGTGGGAGACGCCGCGGTGTTTCTGCCGACGGAGCGGGTGCTCTTCGCCGGTGACCTTGCCTTCCACTACGTCACGCCGCTGGCGTTCCAGGGGGACGTGGGGAACTGGATCAAGGCGGTCACCCGGCTCCTCCGGTTCGACGCCGACGTCATCGTCCCCGGCCACGGGCCCATCGGGACCAAGGCGGACCTCAAGAAGCTCCGCAACTATCTGGCGCTCGTCAGGCGCGAGGCCCGCCAGCGCTTCGACGCCGGGATGCCGGCCGAGGAGGCGGCGCGCGACATCAAGCTCGGCGTGTACGCGTCGTGGCGCGAGGCCGAGCGAATCCTCCCCAACGTCCTGCGCTGCTACCAGGAGTTTCGCAACGAGCTCGACCGGCCCCTGGACGTGCCGGCGATGCTCGACGGAATGGAGCGGCTCCGCGGCGACCGGGCAGACCACGCCTGCCTCTGAGCGATCCTGCGAGTCGGCGCGACCTACCTTCCGGGGAAGACGGGCGGGATGTTCGTGTACACGATGGTGCCCTGCGAATCCTCGTAGCGATAGATGACCTGGGGGGGGCCCGCGCCCGGGCCGTACAGGTTGAGGATGCGCCGGATGTACTGCTGCGTCTCCGGGTACGGCGGGATCCCCCGGTACCAGTCCACCGCCTGGGCGCCTGCGTTGTAGGCGGCCAGCGCCAGGGGCAGATTCCCGCCGTAGCGATCGATCAGCGCCCGCAGGTGGCGCACCCCGCCGTCAATGTTCTGGGCGGGATTGAAGGAGTCGCGGACGCCGAGCGCGGAGGCGGTGCGCGGCATGAGCTGCATGAGCCCGCGCGCCCCCTTGCGCGAGACCGCCCAAGGGTTGAAGGCGGACTCGACCCGGATCACCGAGTGGACCAGCTTCGGGTCCACGCCGTGGCGGTCCGCTACGTCGGTGATCTCCTGCGCGTAGCGCCCGCGCGCGCCTTCGGGGATCGCCAGCCACCCCGACGCTGTCCCGCTCCATCCCGGTTGGGGCTGGTAGCGCGCATTGGTGGGAGCGTTCGTGAGGTGGACCACCCCATCGCGGTCCACCAGGCGAAAAGACGACGCCGGCGCTGGGTCGGCCCAGCCCAGGAGTCCCAGCGCCGCGGCGATAAGGAGACAGAGGGGACGATACACAGTACGCTCCATCGTAGAGGGCCGTGCTCAGAACTGTCAAGTTTTTAGGCCCTCAGAACCGAGCAAGCAGCGTGCCAGGCGCGAGGGGTCGAGAAGTCAGGAGGTTAGCGTCCCTTCGACGTCAAGAAGCGGTCAGCTGGACGCCGACCGTCGTCGGGGGGCGCGGTGAGGCCTGCTAGTTCCGCCCGGCGCTTGCCGGATCCGCGAGCACCTCCACGACCTCGCGCGTGACCACAGGCTCGGCCCGACCCGGAAGCTCGGCGAAGGCCAGACCGATCACCTCGGCGATGGTGTCCACCAGGTGGAAGGTCATGGAGTCCCGAACCGTCTGCGGGACGTCTTCCAGCAGATTCTTTTCGTTCCGCTTCGGCAGGAATACGCTCTTGACGCCCGCGCGCTTGGCGGCCAGCACCTTCTCCTTGATCCCGCCGACCGGGAGGACCCGGCCCGAAAGCGTGATCTCCCCTGTCATCGCGAGGTCGGGCCGAACCGAGCGGCCGCGCAGGAGCGAGACCAGGGCGGTCACCAGCGTCACGCCGGCGGAAGGCCCATCCTTGGGGATGGCGCCGGCGGGCACGTGGAAATGAATGTCGGAGGATTCCCAGAAGTTCGAGGGAATCGCCAGGTCGACGGCGTGGGACCGGACCCAGGAGAGCGCGGCCTGGGCGGACTCCTTCATGACGTCACCGAGCTGGCCGGTGAGGGTCAGCGTCTTGCCGCCCTTCATGCGAATCGCCTCCACGAAGAGGATATCGCCGCCCGCGGCCGTCCAGGCGAGCCCGACGGCGACGCCGGGCACCCGGGTCCGCTCCTCCAGCTCTTCGTGCAGGTACGTGGGCGCGCCCAGGTACTCGCCGACGACGGCCGGGGAGACGATGACCTGCTCGTCCTGTCCCTCAGCCCGCCGTCTCGCGACCTTCCGACAAAGGGTCGCGATCTCGCGCTCCAGCTTTCGGAGCCCCGCCTCTCGCGTGTAGTTCCTGATCAAGAGCCGCAGCGCGTCCTCGGTAAACTCGATCTGCTCGCCCGCGACGAGGCCGTGCTCCGCGGTCTGCTTGGGGATCAGGTGCCGCCGGGCGATGGCGACCTTCTCTTCCTCGGTGTACCCGGGGAGCTCCAGCACCTCCATCCGATCCCTCAGGGCCGGGGGCACTGGGTCGAGGATGTTCGCGGTCGTGATGAACAGCGCCTTGGACAGGTCGAAGGGCACGTCCACGTAGTGGTCGCGGAATGTGCTGTTCTGCTCGGGATCGAGCACCTCGAGCAGGGCCGAGGCCGGGTCGCCCCGGAAGTCCATCCCGAGCTTGTCGATCTCGTCCAGCATGAACACGGGGTTCTTCGACCCGGCCCGCCGGAGCCCCTGGACGATCTGGCCCGGGAGCGCGCCGATATACGTCCGGCGATGGCCGCGGATCTCGGCCTCGTCGCGGATCCCGCCGAGCGAGATGCGCACGAATCTCCGGCCGAGGGCGCGCGCGATCGACTTGCCGATCGAGGTCTTCCCCACCCCGGGCGGGCCCACGAAGCAGAGGATCGGGTCCTTACCGCCCGGCCGGATCTTCTTGACGGCCAGGTACTCCACGATCCGGTCCTTGACCTTCTCGAGCCCCCAATGGTCCTCGTCCAGGATCTCCCGGGCCCGGGCGATGTCCAGCTGGTCGGCGGTTTCCTTCTGCCAGGGCAACGCGATGAGCCAGTCGAGGTACGTCCGCGTCACGGTGCATTCGGCCGCGGCGGGCGGCATCTTGGCCAGCCGGTCCAGTTCCCGGAGGGCCTCCTTGCGCGCCTCCTCGGACATCCCCGCCGCCTCGATCTTCCCGCGGAGCTCTTCGATCTCCTGGCTGCGCTCGTCGCCCTCGCCGAGCTCCTTCTGGATCGCCTTCATCTGCTCGCGCAGGTAGTATTCGCGCTGGTTCTTCGACATCTCCGACTGGACCTGGGACTGAATCTTGGAGCCCAGCTCCAGCACTTCGGTTTCTTTGGCGAGCGCCGCGACCAGCTTCTGGAGCCGCAGCTTGACGTCCGCGGTCTCGAGCAGCTCCTGCTTGGCGGCGGAGCCGAGGGTCGGCAGCGAGGCCGCGATGACGTCGCTCAGCCGACCGGGGTCGGCGATGTTGAGGGCCACGCCGGCGAGCTCGTCCGGCAGCGTGGGCGCCAGCGCGACGATCTTCTGGAAGAGACCGGCGGCGCTCCGGGTCAGCGCCTCGCCCTCGAGGTCGCCCGCCGAGGCTTCCACCTCCGCCACCTCCTCGACGCGCGCCCGGAGGAACGGCTCGCGCTGGACGATCTCCAAAACCCTGAAGCGCGCGATCCCCTGGACCACGAGGCGCAGCGTCCCGTCGGGCTGCTTGAGCACCTTGTGGATGAGCGCGGCCGTGCCGACCGGGTAGAGATCCTCGGGGCCGGGCTCCTCGACGGCCGGATCCCGCTGGGTGACCACCCCGATGAGGCGGGAGCCGCCGACGGCGTCGTCCACGAGGCGCAGCGATGGCACGCGGGCCACGGCCAGCGGGAGCACCGCCTGGGGAAAGAGCACCGTGTCCCGGAGCGGAAGGATGGACAGGAGATCGGGGAGCATGAGTGTGGACTCTGCCGTCATGTCGAATCCCTCTCGTCAGAACATGTCGAGCGGGCGGAGCTGGCCCGAGGCGGCGCGGACCAGCGCCTCCCCCGCGCCCCGATCCCGGCGGTCCCGGGAGGGGGCGGCATCGTCGCGGACGTAGGCCAGCAGGTCCTCGATCTGCTTCTGCATTTCGAGCATCCGTCGCCTCATCTTTAAGATGATCTCAACGCCCGCGAGATTCACCCCGAGGTCCCGAGTGAGGCGGATGACGAGGGAAATATCCTCCACGTCCTCCGCGGAGTACATCCGGGTCCGGCCCACGGTGCGGCTCGGCTGGATCAGCCCCTTCTTCTCGTAGAAGCGGAGGGTCTGAGGATGGAGCTTCAGCATGTCGGACACCACGCCGATCATGTAGAGCGGCTTGCCCCTGGTCGTCACACCGCACCCCCCCGAAAGCGCTCGTACCCCGCCCGCGGCGTCTCCGGCAGGAGCCGCTCCACCTCGCGAAAGATCGCCTGGGTCCGCTCGTCCAGCCCCCGCGGGATGGTCACGCGCACGCTGACGTAGAGGTCCCCGGTGTCATCGCCGTGGAGCCGCCGCATGCCCCTGCCGCGGAGCCGGAACACCTGGCCGCTCTGCGTGCCGGGCGGCAGGACCAGCGCCGCTTCACCGTCGAGCGTCGGCACCCGAATCCGCGCCCCGAGCACCGCCTCGCCCAGCGTCACGGGCAGCTCGCAGTGCACATTGTCGCCCTTGCGGACGAAGAAGGGATGCTCGCCGACGCGCGCGATCACGATCAGGTCGCCGCGCGGCCCGCCGAACGGCCCCGCATGCCCCTCCCCGGGCACACGGATCTGCGCCCCCGTGTCCACGCCCGGAGGAATGGCGACCGGCACCTCCGCGGTCTCCGGCTGGAGACCGCGGTCTCGGCACGCCGGGCATCCCGCCCCCGCGCACTCCGGGCATGGCCGCAGGCGCTCCACGCTCACCGTCAGCCCGACGCCGCGCGCGGCATCGGCGAAGGAGAGCTCGACCGGGACGTACAGGTCGTCCCCCCGCTGCCCCGACACCTCGCCTGCCTGGCGCCGGAACGCGCGATGGCCGAAGCGATCGTAGAGGGACCGCGCGCCGGGGTCGTTCAAGATGCGGTACGCTTCCGAGATCTCCTCGAACAGCCCCCGCGCCTCGCGCTCCCAGAAGTTGACGTCGGGCGAGTACTGGCGCGCCAGCCGCCGGTAGGCCTGACGGATCTCGCGCGGACTGGCGGCGATCCTGACTCCCAGCACCGCGTAGTAGTCGCGCCTCACCCGATCCTCCCCGGGCAGCCTTACTTCTTATCCCCGAGGTCTTCAAACTCGGCGTCCACCACGTCTCCCTCGGGCGCTTTGGACTTGCCCTGCCCGGCGGCGGCGCCATCGGGGCTGGCGGCCCCCGCCTTGGCCTGGGCCTCCCGGTACATGACTTCCGCCAGCTTGTGCGAGGCCTTCAGCAGGTTCTCCTGGGCCCGCTTGATCCGGTTGATGTCCTCCCCCTTCAGGGCCTCGCGGGCCTCGTTGAGCGTGTCTTCGATCGCCTTGCGCTCGCTCTCCGGGACCTTGTCCCCGTGCTCCCGCAGCGTGCGCTCCGTCGTGTAGACGAGCGAGTCCGCCTGGTTCCGGATCTCGATCTCCTGCTTGCGCTCGGTGTCCTCGGCCGCGTGCGCCTCCGCCTCCTTCATCATCCGGTCGATCTCCTCCTTGGTGAGACCGGACGAGGCCGTGATCGTGATGTTCTGCTGCTTGCTGGTCGCCGTGTCCCTGGCCGACACGTTGAGGATCCCGTTCGCGTCAATGTCGAACGCCACCTCGATCTGCGGCACGCCGCGAGGGGCCGGCGGGATCCCGACGAGGTGGAATTTGCCGAGCGTCCGGTTATCGCGCGCCATGGGCCGCTCGCCCTGAAGCACGTGCACCTCGACCGACGTCTGGTTGTCGGCGGCGGTCGTGAAGATCTCCGACTTCTTCGTCGGGATCGTCGTGTTGCGCTCGATGAGTCTGGTCAGCACGCCCCCCAGGGTCTCGATGCCGAGCGACAGCGGCGTGACGTCGAGGAGGAGGAGATCCTTCACCTCGCCGGTCAGGACGGCGGCCTGCACGGCCGCCCCCACCGCCACGACTTCATCCGGGTTCACACCCTTGTGCGGCTCCTTCCCGAACAGGACCTTCACCGTCTCCTGCACCTTCGGCATCCGGGTCTGCCCGCCCACGAGGATCACCTCATCGATGTCCTTGGGGGTCACCCCGGCGTCCTGCATGGCCTGCCGGCAGGGGCCCAGCGTGCGCTCGATCAGGTCGGCCACCAGCGACTCGAGTTTCGCGCGCGTCAGCGTCAGCACGAGGTGCTTGGGCCCGCTCGCGTCGGCGGTGATGAACGGGAGGTTGATCTCCGTCTGGAGCGTGGTGGACAGCTCGCATTTGGCCTTCTCGGCGGCCTCCTTCAGCCGCTGCAACGCCATCCGATCCTTCTTGAGGTCAATGCCGTTCTCACGCTTGAACTCTTCGGCGATCCAGTCGATGACCCGCTGGTCGAAGTCGTCGCCGCCCAGGTGCGTGTCGCCGTTGGTGGCCTTCACCTCGAACACGCCCTCGCCGATCTCGAGGATCGAGATGTCGAACGTGCCGCCACCTAGGTCAACCACCGCGATGGTCTGATCCTTCTTCTTGTCCATTCCGTAGGCGAGGGACGCGGCCGTGGGCTCGTTGATGATCCGGAGCACCTCCAGGCCGGCGATCTGGCCGGCGTCCTTGGTGGCCTGGCGCTGGCTGTCATTGAAGTACGCCGGGACGGTGATGACCGCTTGGGCGACCTTCTCTCCCAGGTAGGCCTCGGCGGCCTCCTTCAGCTTGCCAAGGATCATGGCCGAGATCTCGGGAGGCGAGTACACCTTGCCGCGCACTTCCACGCGCGCGTCTCCGTTGGTGGCCTTGACGACCTTGTACGGGACCAGCTTGATCTCGTTCAGCACCTCATCGTTGCGGCGCCCCATGAAGCGCTTGATGGAAAAGACCGTGTTCTCGGGGTTGGTGATGGCCTGACGCTTCGCCACCTGCCCGACCAGGATCTCCCCGTCCTTCGTGAAGCCCACCACCGACGGGGTCAGGCGGCTCCCTTCCTGGTTGGAAATGACCGTCGGGTCGCCGCCCTCCATCACCGCCACCACGGAGTTCGTCGTCCCGAGGTCGATACCGATTACCTTCGCCATGGACATTCTCCTTTTCTCGAGTGGATTACAGGACGTCGATCTTGATCTCCAGCACACCCTCGCGGTAGGCAGCCTTCACCTTGTGGGTCTGAACGGGCATCGGCAGCGGGACGCTGCGCTCGAACTTGGCGACCCAGCGCTCCAGCCGGTGGTAGTTCTCGTCCCTGGACTCCCTTCTCCTTGACCCCAGGAAGTTCGAACGAAATGACGAAGTCATCCTTTCTACTTGAGCCTGTCCATCTTATATCGTCTGAGTTGCTTCTTGTCAAGTAGGAAACGCCACAAACTCTTGGGGCGGCAATATTGCCTTTTTTTATTGATCCTTAGAACGAGCCGGTGCTAGGTTGCAGCCATGAAGTTGGGGTGCATGGGATGCCTGGTCCTCCTCCTGATCCTGGCGGTGGTCCTGGTCGGGGGGGCTGTGGCCCTGTACTTCGCCGGGTCGGTCTTCGACATGCCGGCCATTCCGAGAGTCGACTACACTGCCTCCGACGGCTACCGGGCCCAGCAAAAGCTGTTCGATCTGCTCCGGCGGGACTCGAGGCGTTCATCCGACCCGGAGCCCGTGGTGCTCACCGAGCGGGAGCTGAACGCCTTTCTGGCCAGGCACCTGGAAGAAAGCGAAGGCATCCCCTTTTCCCCGCTGGTGGTGAAGCTGCTCCCCGGAATGGTCGAGGTGCAGGGCCGGACGACGCTCGTCAATCTCTTCAAGGGCTTCCCGTTTTCCCTCCTGGTGGAGTACCTGCCTGCCTCCACGCTGGAGCGCCCCGTCTGGGTCACGGTGAGCGGAACCATTCTCGTGCAGGGGCGGAAATCCAGGACCGAGCGCGAGTACGGGCAACTCCAGGTCAGCGAATTCAGCCTGGGCAATCAGGAGCTGGGCCCCTGGGTGCTGTGGCTGATGCTGGGTGGAAAGGAGCGGTCCCTCCTGCGGTGGCAGTTGCCGCCCGGGGTGGATACGATCACGGTCGAGCGGGGTCGGATGGTCATCGCGACGCGGAAGTGATTCTCGCCGCCCGTCAGCGCGAGCGCACGGCGTGGACGAAGCGCAGTTCGAGATCGTAGAGAATGCCGTCGAGAAGCCGGCTCTCCTCCGGGGACCGGTGCCCCTCGGTCTTCTCCCGCAGCAGTCGCAACAGGTCGATGCTGAATTGAGCCTGCGCGAAATCCACCGGCGCTGCCTCGCCCATCGCGTCCGGCCCTTCGCCCAGGTGGAACAGGGCCGAGTTGGCCAGCAGCAGGAACAACGCCGCCAGATCGGCCGCCGGGGGCGCCTCGACCCCTTCGGGCAGCACGGCCTCCGCCCGTTCCGGCGGCGCCGGCGCTCCCTCCGACCGGACGGAGGGCGCGCGCTCGGTCGGTCGGGCGGCGTCGGGCTCGGCGCCCTGACCGCGCCGGTCTCTCACGGTGAAGCCTTCTGGGGAGGCGTTTTCGGGGGGCAACGCCCCGAGCCTAGCACACGGCGCCGAAGCGGGACAAGGCGCGGGGCCAAGAGGCTTGGAGCCTGGATTTCCCCTTGTGTATAATGCGCTTACCATTCCCAGGTGCCTGACATGGCCGACTCTCCCGGAACCCTCTTCGACTCCCTCCTCGACGTGATGGCCCGTCTCAGGGGAGACCAGGGCTGCCCCTGGGACCGCGAGCAGACTCGCTCCTCGCTGAAACCCTACCTGATCGAGGAAGCCTACGAAGCGCTCGAGGCGCTCGACGGCGGCCAGCGGGACGCCATGCTGGAGGAGCTGGGAGACCTGCTCTTCCAGGTGGTGTTCCACGCGCAGATCGCCCGCGAGCGGGGGGAGTTCACCATGGCCGACCTGCTCGAGCGGCTGGTCGGAAAGATGGTGCGGCGCCACCCTCACGTCTTCGGCGAGGCGAAGGTCGCCACGGCACGGGAGGCGTTCTCCCAATGGGAACGGCTCAAGCACGAAGAGGCGACCCGGGACGGGGCGCACCGCTCGGTGCTGGACGGCGTGCCGCGGAGCCTTCCGGCGCTGCTCCGCGCCCAGCGCGTTCAGGAGAAGGCGGCCCGCACCGGCTTTGACTGGAGGGACGCGACGGGGGCGTGGACCAAGGTTAAAGAGGAGGTCCGCGAGATGGAGGAAGCCTTCGCGGGGACCGACACCGCGAAACTGGAGGAGGAGCTAGGGGATCTGCTCTTCGCTGTCGTCAACGTGGCTCGCCTGCTGGGATTCGACGCGGAGGGATGCCTCCAACGATCGGCGGATAAATTCCGCCGCCGCTTCATGCTGATGGAGCGCGAGATCGCCGCGGAGGGAAAGACCTTCGCCGAGACTTCGCTCGAGCAGATGGACCGATTCTGGGAGGCCGCGAAGAAGCGCGAAACGGATCCGCGCGGCCCGGAGCAGCAGCGGCCATGAAGGCGCGCATCGGGAAGACCGACATCCTCATCGAGCGGGGCGATCTCACCGATTGGGAGGTGGACGCCATCGTCAACGCCGCGAACTCGCACCTCTGGATGGGGGCGGGAGTTGCCGGCGCCATCAAGCGAAAGGGCGGCGTCATCATCGAGGAGGAGGCGGTCCGCCAGGGGCCCATCGAGGCCGGAGAGGCGGTGATCACCACGGCCGGCAACCTTCCCGCGACCCACGTGATCCATGCGGCCGCCATGGGTCAGGATCTGAAGACGGACGCCGACAAGATCGCCCGGGCCACGCGCTCCAGCCTCGCCCTGGCGGACAAACACAAGCTCACCTCCATCGCCTTTCCCGCCCTGGGCACCGGCGTTGGCGGCTTTCTGCCCGCCTCGACGGCCGAGGCGATGCTGGGCGCCGTGGTGTCCCACCTCAAGGCCGGGACCACCAGTCTCCGGAAGATCGTGTTCGTCCTGTATCAGGAAGAGGCCTCGAAGGCCTTCACTGAGACGCTGAAGCGTGTAGCCACAGTCATGTGAAGCGAACATGTCAGGATTGAAGCCGTGACATCGGGGTCCAGAGGAGTGTCACGACGGCACAATCCTGGGTCTACCCGCGCCGCTAAAAGTTAAAAAACGAAATGTTTCAAGCCACATATACGCCAGCCCCGTTACTGGCATCCTCCCTGCAGAATAAGAGGGGACTCCAGCGGAGTATGCATTCCGGATTCCCAAATACCTTGACCCCGCGACCCCGCGACGTGCGGTAAACTAGCGGGAACGACGCTAGGCTAGGGCGATACCATCTCATGGCACAAAGCAAAGTCGGGCAGCCGGTTAGCCGACGCCTGGGGGATCTCCTCGTCAACGAGGGGTTGATCACCCCTGAAAATCTCCAGCGGGCTCTGGCCGAGCAAAAGGGCTCCAACGAGAAGCTCGGCTCGATCCTCGTCCGCCTCGGGCTCATCCAGGAAGACCAGCTGATCGGCTTCCTCTCCCGACAGTACGGCATCCCCTCCATCACGCTGTCCCAGCTGGACATCGACCCGGAGGTCGTCAAGCTCGTCCCCGCCCAGATCGCCAAGAAGTACGAGGTGCTCCCCGTCAAGCGGACGGGCAACGCCCTGACGCTGGCCATGGCCGACCCGACGAACGTCTTCGCCCTCGACGACGTCGCGTTCATGACGAACCTCCAGGTCCTCCCGGTGGTGGCCTCCCAGGGCGCGATCCGGCAGGCCATCGAGCGGCTCTACGAGCCCCAGGCCTCCGCCTTCAGCGAGGTCATTACCGCCATGGAGGGGGAGGCCCCCGACGTGGAGGTCGTGGAGGGCGGAGAGGATGTCGCGCCGTCGAAGGTCGACATCTTCGAGCTGAAGGACGCCTCCGAGGAGGCGCCCGTCGTCAAGCTGGTCAACCTCATCCTCACCGACGCCATCCGCCGGGGCGCCTCCGACATCCACCTCGAGCCGTACGAGAAGGTGTTCCGGGTCCGCTACCGCATCGATGGCGTGCTCCAGGAAATGATGGCCCCGCCCAAGCGGCTGGAGGCGGCGCTCCTCTCCCGCGTGAAGATCATGTCCAACCTGGACATCGCCGAGCGCCGGCTGCCCCAGGACGGTCGGATCAAGATCCGGTACTCGACCCGCGAGATCGACCTCCGCGTCTCCACGCTGCCGACGATCTTCGGCGAGAAGATCGTCATGCGCATCCTGGACAAGGAGGCGCTCACCCTCGATCTGGCCAAGCTGGGGTTCGACGACTGGAGCATGGAGAACTTCAAGAAGGCGATCCACCAGCCCTACGGAATGATCCTGATCACGGGGCCGACGGGGTCTGGAAAGACGACGACCCTCTACTCCGCCGTCCACACCATCAATTCGCCTGACATCAACATCATGACCGCCGAGGACCCGGTGGAGTACAACCTGAAGGGGATCAACCAGGTCCAGGTGAACGAAGAGATCGGGCGCACGTTCGCCGCCGTCCTCCGCTCCTTCCTCCGCCAGGACCCGGACATCATCCTGGTGGGCGAGACCCGCGACCTCGAAACGGCTCAGATCGCGATCCGGGCCGCTCTGACCGGGCACCTCGTGTTCTCCACGCTCCACACGAACGACGCGCCGGGCACGATCGCCCGGCTCCAGGACATGGGGATCCCGCCGTTCCTGGTGGCGTCCTCCGTCCTGCTGGTGCTGGCCCAGCGCCTGGCGCGCCGGGTCTGCAAGGAATGTCGGGAGCCCTACGAGGCCGACGAGGAGAGCCTGACGCCCTACGGCCACGTGCCCCAGGGGCTGGGGAGGGTCACCCTCTACAAGGGCAAGGGCTGCCAGGCGTGCAACTTCACCGGGATGAAGGGCCGAACGGCGATCTACGAGGTCATGCCGGTCAGCACCGAGATCCGGGAGCTGATCCTTCGCGGCGCGAGCTCGGCCGAGCTCCGCGAGCTGGCAACGCAGCAGGGGATGAAAACCCTCCGCCAGGCAGGGCTGCTGAAGGTGCTTGAGGGAGCCGCCACCGCGGAGGAAATTCTCCGGGTGACCATCGCCTAGGGGGGACAGGGACAGCGGGAACCTCCGGCTGCACCCGATCTTCCCGACCTCGAAGAATAAGGGACGGTGACCAATGGCCGCGACGATGCACGAGTTGTTGACCATTCTGATCGACCGCGGAGGCTCTGACCTCCACCTGACCACGGGCACGTACCCGCAGATCCGGCTGCACGGGAGGCTGGTCCCGCTGACCGAATTCGAGGTCCTGACGCCGCAGGACACGCAGCGCCTGGCCTACAGCGTGCTCAACGAAGGCCAGAAGCAGAAATTCGAGGAGGAGAACGAGCTGGACCTGTCCTTCGGCATCCAGGGGCTGGCCCGCTTCCGCTGCAACATCTTCCGTCAGCGCGGAGCGGCGGCGGCGGCCATCCGCGTCATCCCGTTCAAGATCCGCTCCTTCGACGATCTGGGCCTCCCGCCCGTGGTCTCGCAGCTGGCCGAGCGCCCGAAGGGGCTGGTCCTCGTCACGGGCCCCACGGGATCCGGCAAGTCCACGACGCTGGCCGCCATGCTCGACAAGATCAACAACGAGCGCTCGGAGCACATCGTCACCATCGAGGATCCCATCGAGTTCGTTCACCAGCACAAGAAGAGCATGGTGAACCAGCGCGAGGTCACCTCGGACACCCATTCGTTCACCCAGGCGCTGAAGTATGTCCT